>WRHF01000072.1 GCA_009783415.1 Clostridiales bacterium | reverse complement strand
GGGGTAGCCAATCTGCCGGCAAATGTGGAAATGGTGATGCCAGGGGACCACATCACCATGGATATAGAACTGATCACCCCCATAGCAATAGAAGAAGGCCTGCGTTTCGCCATCCGCGAAGGCGGAAGGACAGTAGGCTCCGGCGTCGTCACCGGCAACCTTGGATAAAGCAGTTAGGAGTTAGGAATTAGGAATTGAAAAGCTTTTAATTTAATCAAGAAAACACGCAGTGTTTTTTCAACAATTCCTCACTCCTCACTCCTAATTCCTAACTATTTTTTCGCCACCTATTGACAGGCAGGCAAAAATATGTTAATCTATCTAGGTGCCTCTTTTTACGAGAGGGTTTGTTTTGATGCTCTCTTTTCAAAAAGGTTATTTGTGCACCTAATTGTGAATTGACTTTAAGGAGGTGGCCGGAATGAGGGTTGCCGTTGCAATGTCTTGCACTCAGTGCAAAAGACGTAATTATATGACCGAAAAGAATAAAAAAACCACCCCCGACCGGATCGAATTAAAAAAATATTGCCGGTTTTGTCAAACCCATACCCCGCATAAAGAGGGTAAATAGGTAAAGTGTTAAGGATGTGAAAATATGGCCAGCAAAAGCGCAGTTGCCGAAAAGCCGAATGTCGGGGAACGACTCAAAGGCTTTTTCCGGGGTGTTCTCGCCGAATTGAAAAGAGTCCATTGGCCGGATCTTCGGCAAATTTCCGTCTATACTGCAGTGGTTATTGTGGCTGTCTTGGTGATGGGAGTAGCTCTTTGGATAATAGACAGCGGTTTTTCCTATCTCCTGGGGCTGCTTTTAAAGGGTGCCTGAGATGACTAACCGCAATGAAGATCTTGCCGATATCAAGGCCTGGTATGTGATCCATACCTATGCCGGATATGAAAACAAAGTGAAAGCCAACCTGGAAAAACGGGTCGAATCCATGAATATGGAGGGCAGCATTTTCCGGGTTATTGTGCCTGTGGAAAATGAGATTTCCATCAAAAACGGCAAGAAAAAAATCACCCCGCGTAAAGTCTATCCCGGTTATGTGCTGGTGGAAATGTATTTGACCGATATTTCCTGGTATGTGGTGCGTAATACCCCCGGTGTCACCGGTTTTGTGGGGACCGGAGCCAAGCCTGTGCCTTTGCACGAGGCGGAGGCAGAGCAGATCTTGGCCCAAATGGGCTTTATGGAAAATCGGATCAAAATCAATTTCAGCATAGGCGAAGGGGTTCGGGTGATCGACGGACCATTTGAGAATTTTGTAGGCCAGGTAGAGGAGATTTCTCCCGACAAAGGTAAGATGAGGGTGATGATTTCTATGTTTGGCCGGGAAACCCCGGTCGATCTGACCTTTGACCAGGTGGAGAAGATATAAGTAATAGGTAATAGCTAGGAGGTATCCGTTTCTATGGCAAAAAAAGTCACTGCAATGGTTAAATTACAAATCCCGGCCGGCAAGGCTAATCCGGCGCCGCCTGTTGGTTCTGCGCTTGGCCCGCACGGCGTTAACATTATGGGTTTTTGTAAGGAATTCAACGAAAAAACCGCAAGTCAGGCCGGGATGATCATTCCGGCGGAAATCACCATCTACGAGGACAGAAGCTTTACATTTGTCCTGAAAACCCCGCCCGCCGCGATCCTGCTGCTAAAAGCCGCCGGGATTGAAAAAGGATCCGGTGAGCCCAACAGAACCAAGGTAGCCAAGGTAGGCCGGGACAAAGTGCAGGAAATTGCCAGCCTGAAAATGGTAGATCTTAATGCTGCCAGCCTGGAGGCAGCCATGTCAATGGTAGAAGGTACCGCCCGCAGCATGGGTATCGAAATTGTAGGCTAAAGCCTGCCATTTCTGAATTATGAGTTCTGAATTCTAAATGTACTAAAGCGGTCTGCGACCGCAGTGTTGAGTTATGAGTTATGAGTGTTGAGTTGTTGTAGCTTTGCTTATGCAAAGCGTGATTGAAGTAAAGAACTTATTTTTTATTGATACTTTGCATCCCATAGGTACTAAAAGAAAATTTGGGCTGCAAGACAGCCCAATAGTGGGAGGAAACTCAAGGTTTCCGAATAACCACAAAGGAGGTTTTATAAATGCCGGATCATGGAAAAAAATACCAGGACGTGGCTAAGACTTTTGACCGCAATGCTTTTTTTGAGCCATTGGAAGCCATCACTATGGTCAAAAATAATGCCAAAGCAAAATTTGATGAAACAGTCGAATTGGCTGTAAGGCTCAATCTGGACCCCCGCCAGGCAGACCAGCAAATCCGCGGGGCTGTGGTTTTGCCCCAAGGCACCGGCGTCACCCGTAAGGTTTTGGTTTTTGCCAAAGGGGAGAAAGCCAAAGAAGCCGAAGATGCCGGAGCAGATTTTGTAGGCGCCGAGGATATGGTAGAGAAAATCCAAGGCGGCTGGTTCGGTTTTGACGTAGCAGTAGCAACCCCCGATATGATGGGAACTGTAGGCCGCCTGGGCCGGATTTTGGGTCCCAAGGGCCTGATGCCCAACCCCAAAACAGGCACCGTAACTTTAGATATCACCCGGGCTTTAGCCGATATCAAAGCTGGTAAAGTGGAATATCGCCTGGACAAAGCCGCCAATATTCATTGCCGGATCGGCAAGGTGTCTTTTGATCCGGAAAAGTTACTGGAAAACTATCATACCATCATTGATGTTCTGATCAAAGCCAAACCCGCCGTAGCCAAAGGCCAATATATGAAGAACATTACCCTGGCTTCGACCATGGGACCCGGGATCAAAATCAACCCCATCAAACCACTTGGCAAATAGAACTGCAATTGATATTTTAATAACGCCGTAGACAGCCGGTCCTTTGCCGCCTTGTTGACGCGAAGCGTCAACAAAAAACAGTTTATCTCTATGTCCTGCCTAAAACAACAATTGAATAACGCCGTAGACAGCCGGTCCTTTAAGGAATAATGGGAAACCGCCGGCCGAGGCGGGAGCCGGTTTTTGCGGATAATCATGCAATCGATCAGGCCTCTGCCCCACGGCGGAGGCTTTTTAAAATTGAGAATTGAGAATTGAGAATTGAGAATTATGGTGACTTTTGCTTCGCAAAAGCATTTTATCAACTTTAATAAAACTTTCGCGAAGCGAAAGCTCAATAATTCTCCATTCTCCATTCTCAATTCTCCATTCCCAAAGGGAAGGAGGTGGAAGTGTGGAGAATAAAAAACCTCAGTTTTTAGAGAAAGAAGCTCAGGTGGAAAGCTTGCAGCAGCGCTTTGCGGCATCAAGCGCTGCCATTTTAACCGATTACCGGGGCATTACTGTGGCCGAGGATACCAAACTGCGCCGCAGTTTGCGGGAAGCCGGGGTGGATTATCAGGTGGCTAAAAATACCTTGATCAGGCGGGCTTGCCATAATTTAGGTATTGATGCTTTGGACCCTTATTTGGAGGGACCGACGGCTGTTGCTTTTTCCCCCGACCCGGTTGCTGTGGCTAAAATCTTCAGCGATTTTATCCGTGATGCCAAGAAAACAGCAATCAAAGCCGCTCTTTTGGATGGCAAGCCGATCAATGTAGCGGCTGTAAACGCCCTGGCTAAACTGCCTTCGCGGGAGGTATTGCTGGCCCAAATATTGGGCGCTATGCAGTCCCCCCTCTCCGGCTTTGTGGGCGTGGCTACCGGTTTGCTCAGACAGTTTGTCAGCGTTTTAGACCAAGTAAAGGATCTTAAAGCCGAACAAGCCTAATTACCAAAATTTACCAATTACGCGGCAAATCTAGCCGCAGTCTCTTAAAAATAAAAATGAGAATATTTAAAGGAGGATATCCACATGTCAAAAGTTGCTGAAGTTATAGAATTGGTCAAAAATATGACCGTCCTGGAGCTGTCCGAAGTCGTCAAGGCTTTTGAAGAAGAATTCGGCGTCAGCGCCGCCGCCCCCGTAGCCATGGCTGCCATGCCGGTAGCAGGAGCTGCTCCCGCCGCCGAAGAGGAAAAAACCGAATTTGATGTGATTTTAACAAGCTTTGGTGATAAAAAAGTCGGCGTGATCAAAGTCGTCCGCGAAATCACCGGCCTGGGCTTGAAGGAAGCCAAAGATCTGGTAGAAGCTGCTCCTAAGCCCATCAAAGAAAAAGTCAACAAAGAGGAAGCCGAAAAAATCAAAGAAAAATTGGTCGAAGCCGGCGCCTCTGCCGAAGTCAAGTAAGCTGTCAGCAAAACCCCCTCTCGCTAAGGGGGTTTTTAATTTATACCCTGCTTCCTTGAAAGATTGCAAAATGATTATTCTCGTCTGTCGCAAAACAGGACGAAAATGAAATTTTTCACTGGATTTTTGCGTACTTGATCTTAAAATTCGCTATGATTTTGTTGGCAGGAAAGAACTATTCACTAATATTTTTGCAATATGGGCTTGATTTTTAGGAATATCCAGTATATAATATTTAATGAACGTCTTTAAAAATCACCTGGGAGATATTGCTATGATTTATCTGAGCAGAAAGATAGATGCTTTCCTTGTTGATTGGAAAAATAATCCAAACAGAAAGCCGCTGATTGTCAAAGGCCCCCGCCAGGTCGGAAAAACCGAATCTATCAAATGGTTTGCGGCAAAGAATTTTGATAATGTAATTTATATCAACTTTGTTGAAGAGCCAAAATACAAAATGATTACGGCCGACGGTTATAAAACGGACGATATCATTAAAAATATTTCCCGAATCGATCCCGGGAAGCGTTTTATCGCCAATAAAACCCTCATATTTTTTGATGAACTCCAAGAGTTCCCGGAGATTGCAACCGCGCTGAAATTCTTTAATATCGATGGCCGCTTTGATGTCATCTGCAGCGGCTTAATGCTTGGTATTAATTACCGAAAAATAGAAAGCAACAGTGTCGGCTACAAGAGCGATTATGAAATGCGCTCCCTTGACTTCGAAGAATTTCTCCGGGCAAAAGGCTATGATGATACCTTCATTACCGATCTGCTTGAGCATATGTTAAATTTGCTGCCTTTAAATGATGTCCTGATGAAAGTCTGCGATTCTCTCTTCCTTGATTTTTGCATCCTCGGCGGCATGCCGGCAGTCGTGCGGGAATATATAAGCAAAGGTACATTCGAAGGTTCGATAGAGATCCAGCAGCAGTTGATAGCTGACTACAAAGAGGATATCCGCAAATATGCAGCGGGCATGGATCAAACAAGGATACTTAACGTATTTAATCAAATCCCGCCGCAACTGGCAAAGGATAATAAAAAATTTCAAATTTCCAAAGCAGCGCCCGGCGCCCGCTTTATGGATTATCGCGGCTGCATCGAATGGCTGAATGATGCCGGGATGACAAATATCTGTTATTGCCTTAATTTTCCCGAACTGCCGCTTAAGGGCAATTATGATGAATCAAAGTACAAAATCTATTTTGCCGACAGCGGGCTGCTTGTCGCCATGCTTGATCAAGAGGCGCAGGATGATCTGAGGACAAATAAAAACCTGGGTGTGTATAAAGGGGCGCTCTACGAAAACTTTATTGCTGAAGCCCTGGCGAAAAGCGGATATGGACTCTATTACTATAAACGTAATGATTCGACTTTGGAAGAGGATTTTTTTGTCAGAACTGCATCAAAGCTCATTCCTGTCGAGGTAAAGGCGAAAAGCGGCAGATCCAAGTCACTGAGAACGCTGATCGGCAGCGATAAATATCCGGATATCCACTGCGGTATCAAATTTTCCGGGGGAAATATCGGCTATAGCAACAGTATATATTCATTCCCCTATTTCTGCGCATTTCTGCTGAAGCGATATCTCAAACAGATTTCATAGTTTCTGATAGATTTTAGGGATTCTAATGGGGGACACGTACACTTTATCTGGCTTTTGTTCCTTGTTTGCATTGGATTTTTTACTCATAATTCATCCTGATCCATTCCTCAATATCCTGCAAAACCTGCCTGTCAACATTTGCTTTTATTTTGTATTCATTGAGTATTTCGTCTATAGATGTTTCCTTGGCGGGCATAAACAAATGATTGAGCCCGTCATAAATTTTAAAAGTGACATTCGGGCGCCCGGCCAGCAATTCTTGATAGAGGGCAAAATCCTTATCCGGATCTACCTGCAAATCGTCTGCCCCCTGCATAACAAGGAAAGGCGCCTGAATCTGCTTGATATATTCTGCCGCCGGATGCTCAAGCAGATCCTTGAAGTAGTATACCGAAGCCCCCATTCCCTCCACCATGGTGTTTTTTGCCTCTTGGTCGGACAGCAGCAGCCCTTTCTCAATATTATCAATAAACTGCTCATATTCGTCAAGAGCGGCCGCTTTTTCTTCGCCATCCTCCATTGTTTCCAGATATGCGGCTTGTTGATCTTTCATGATATCAAAAAGAAAACGCGGTGAACCGGCGCAGAGGATAAGCCCGGCATAATCGCCGCCTTCGGCCTGAATTCGCGGCGCCAGCATCGCGCCCAGGCTATGGCCGAGAATAAAAACCCTGTTTGCGTCGATCCGCGGGTCGGATTTGAGGATTTCAGTCGCAAGCAACGCATCCTCGATCGTCTCCTCCCAAACGCTAAAGCTCCCTTTTATGTCGTTATCGGATTGGTTGATTTTCATCCCGTAAGTAAAGGTGCGCTTGTTATAGCGGATAACGGCGATCCCGTTTCTTGAGAGATATTCCGCAATGTCGCGAAAGGGCTTATTATCGTAAATCCTCTCGTCCAGATCATGACCACCGGAACCGTGAACAAGCACAACAGCAGATACTTTATCACCTGCGTTTTTGGGGAGCGTCAGCAAGCCGGCAAGTTCCCACTGGGTACCTGAGCCGATCGTTATCTTTTCTGTAATTACGTACCTGCTCAATTCTATTTTGGCGGGAATGCCCGCCCCGAAAAACACGGTCAGGAGCAGGACAAAAGCAACGGCAAAAGCCGGAAGCGCTGACTTTTTTGTGAATCTTTTTTTGTTGAATAACTTGATTGCGAGCATAATCAAAGCAATAATCCCGATCAGCGAAACGATCAAGGCCGGATAAACCATCCTTGGCGTGACTTTTTCAGCCAGAAGCGACATGGGATAATTTGTCAGAGATGCGGGATTAAATTTGCCGATTTGCGGTGATATGTTGAATATGTTGAGGGCAATCACCGCGGCTCCCACAGCCAGCATGCAAAGAATAGAGCTCTTCTTTGCTAATACTGCCGAAAGAGCGGTCAGAGCAAGTAAAAATAGGCCAAAAACCCAGAGACAAATACCCGCAAGCAATAAATCCGGAAGCTTTTCGCCCGGGAAAAAATAAACCGTATAGCCCCATGAGGTGAAGAATGAGATCGCAAGACTAATTGTCCAAATCAGGGCCGCCGAGGTCAGTTTGGAGAGGATCATTGCCCCGCGGGAGAGGCCCTTGGTCAGAATAATAATATGCGTTCCTTTGGAAAGCTCGGAAGAAAGCATACCGCTGAACACGATTACCAGGACGATCAATCCCATCAGCCCGGTATTGCTGTAAAACTGCGACCAGGCATCAAGGGCGCCCGGTTCGCTAAAGATCGCGCTCAGATCCATTCCCGCCGTAGACGGGTCGGTTGCCATTGCCCATTTCATGATATCGGGCATCATTTTTGCCAAGAGCGGGCTCATGATCCCAAACAACAAAAATACCGCGCCCATTATCAGCAGCTTATGGGTCTTGAACGCTTCAACCAGCTCTTTTTTTAAAAACACCCGGTAGCCCCTCAATTTATCACCTCCAGGAATAAGTCCTCTAAAGTCGGCTCCAGGAGTTCAAACCTTAAGGGAGTCAGTTTGTTTTCGGCAAGAATTCCGATGATCTGCGAGCCGTCCGCATTTCTCGCCACAACAGTATTTTCGCTTATTTCCGCGCCGCCCAAAAGAGCAGCGAATTTTTCCGTACTGTTTTTTGCGGCAAATTCCAGGCTATAGGAATTAGTCCGCTGCTTTTTGATCTCGGACAGCAAGCCGTTCAACACCACTTTTCCCCCGTTAAGCAGCGCCACCCTGTCGCAGATCCGCTCAACATCCGCCAAAATATGGGTGGAAAAAATGACCGTAGTCTCTCCTTGCATCGCCTTTAAGATATCAAGGATCTCCTTGCGCCCCATGGGGTCAAGCGCGGATGTAGGTTCATCGCAAATCAACAGTTGCGGCTCGTTCAACAGCGCTTGCGCTATGCCCAAACGCTGTTTCATCCCCCGGGAAAAACCGCCGATTTTGCGTTTGCTTTTCAGCCCGACAAGTTCCAGAAGCTCCTGCCCGCGGTCATTGATCTTCCCCCGCGGCATTCCCGCGATTTCCCCGCACAGGGTAAGGTATTCCAAAGGCTTCATATAGGGGTAGAATTCGGGAATATCCGGCAAATAGCCGACATTTTTGACAGTTTCCCCATAGCTGACCCGCTCACCGCAAACAATGATTTCCCCCTCATCAATTGCCAACAAGCCCAAAGCCATTTTGAGCGTGGTAGTTTTTCCCGCTCCGTTCACGCCGACAAAGCCAAAAATAGAGCCGGCAGGCACAACAAAATCCAGCCCCTCTATGACCTTAAGGTCGCCAAAGCTCTTTTTCAAGCCTGTGATTTCAAGAACGTTCGTCATAATCGTCCTCCGCCTGTTCTCCCCTGCCGATCAAAAAATAGAGCACAGGCCCGATGATGTTAAGCAGCACAATAACCACGATCCAAACAGCCATAGTGCCGGTTTTGGATTGGGGATGTCTGATTGCATGCACCAAGGCGGCAAGCATCAGCCCCAGCTGTATGATAGCAATCGGGATCAAAACCGGCAAATACTCTGTTAAATTTTTCCATTCCATCTTATCCACCCCTTTGCTTAATTCATAATGCATAATCAAACTCTACACTTTCATATTCCCGTCATTCCGGACTTGATCCGGAATCCCCCGGATGTAAGCAGGGGATCCCGGATCAAGTCCGGGATGACGTAGGGATTGATTATATAAAGATTTGAGGATTACAAGGTTTTAGCCGCAGAAGATTTGAAGAGCATCATGCAAGAATAGGGCGCAGCCGGGCATTATTTTGTCATAATAAGCTGTAAAGCGGGGGTCGTCAACATACATTTGGGCGACTCCCAGATGGGATTCTTTGCTGTAGTGATCCCAAAAAAAGCAAAGCCAGCGTTTATGCAGCTCGCAAGCCCTTTGGGCCAGATCGCAACGGGGGTCACCCAGCTCAAATGCCGCTTTTAGGGTTCTATTCAGTTCCTGTGATAGCTGTTCAACCTCGGCATACTGGGCTTTCGTCATCTCTTTGATTTTCGTATTGGCTCGTTCAAGAGAATCATGACCGTATTTGGCGCGTATTTCTTGGCCGTATTGCTGTTCGTTATCGTTGATCAGCTTTTTTTTGAATTCCTCAAAAACATTTTCGTCAAACATAGTTAAAATTTCCTTTCTTGGCGCCAACGGTAAAACGTCTTTGGAGCCTTGATTTATTTTCCATCCAGAACATTTTACCATAAAAACCCTCTAAGAACAAGCGCTTTATAAATCACCAAAAAGTTTTTTGACTGATCTTTTTTACTTGTAATCAAAAAGAAAATCAGATATAATACCTTTAGAGTTTTATAATATTGCGAGGTATTGATATGCGTAAATTTAATGTAACGGGGCTATGTGTGCCTGAAGATGACTATATGGTTGATATAAGCGATAAACTGGAGCAGGTGATCAAACTTATAGACAACCGTTCTTACTTTACAATAAACCGCGCCAGGCAGTATGGTAAAACTACCACTTTAGCTTGTCTTGAAAACAGGCTTAGGGACAGCTATTTGGTTGCGTCAATTAGTTTTGAGGGGCTCAGTAATAAAAGCTTCGAATCTCCGGAAGCCTTTTGTCCTATGTTTCTGAGAAGAATCTCCAAAGCCCTTAAATTTTCCTTGGCGCCGGATCAATATATCGAGGAATGGATCAATAATAGCATAACCGATTTCGACTTATTAAGTGAACATATCACGAAAATGTGCGAAAACGCCAAAGTCGTACTGATGATAGACGAGGTAGATAAGATAAGCAACAATCAAATATTCCTATATTTTTTAGGAATGTTACGCGAAAAGTTTTTGCTGCGGAAAAATAAAAAAGACCATACATTCCACAGCGTGATCCTGGTTGGGGTATACGATATCAAGAACATCAAATTGAAAATGATAAATGAGGGAACTTTTGCCACGGCAGCTGAAGAAAGCAAAATCTATAACTCGCCGTGGAACATAGCAGTAGATTTTGATATTGACATGTCATTTTCCGCGCTGGAAATCTCCTCTATGCTTACCGAATATGAAGCCGACCACAACATCGGAATGGATATTGGAGTTGTATCTGAGGAGATATCCAGATTTACCGGTGGTTATCCATATCTTGTCTCAAAAATCTGCCAGACTGTTGACAGGAAACTCGACAAAGATTGGACGCCAGGCGGGGTGAAAAATGCTGTAAAAATAATTATTAATGAGCAAAATACCTTATTTGATGACTTGTTTAAAAATTTAGAGAACAATAAAAACCTTTACGATTTTATTTATGATATACTCATTTCTGGAAAAGAAAAGAGTTTTAAAATAAGCAATCCTCTGGTTAATCTAGGATATATGTATGGGTTTTTTGTAAATAAAGACGGGAAAGTGGCAATCGCTAACAGGATCTTTGAGACATTGATATATGAGCATTTTATTTCCAAGGATGAAAGTGAGAATAAAAACCAGATTACGGGAGTTTTGCAACAGGATGTGGTAAAAAACGGGCAATTTGATATGGAACTTTGCTTGCGTAAATTTGCCGCCCACTTTGCTGAAATATTCAGTGAGCGCGACTTAAGATTTATTGAAACCCATGGGCGCTTATTGTTTTTATCATATCTGAAACCGCTCATCAACGGACAGGGCTTTTTTCACATAGAGAGCCAGTCAAGAGATCTGCGCCGCATGGATATAGTTGTTGATTTCGGGCGCGACCAGTTCATCATTGAGCTAAAAATCTGGTACGGCAATTCCAAGCATCAGGCGGCCTATGAACAACTTCTAGGCTATATGGACAGCAAAAGAGCATCAACAGGCTATCTGCTGACATTCGATTTCCGAAAGGACGCGAACAAACAACGGTGTGCGCAATGGGTGGAATTTGATAACAGGCGTATTTTTGATGTAGTAATATAACCAGCAAATAAACTCTTTTAGGCACTTACTCCCGAAATTCTGCGTAAAATGGCAAAATTTTCGTGCCGTCGTATTCCTGCTCCTACTCAAAACTCAACACTCCGGCTTGTCCGGGTTAGGGCTTTACCTTGGCTCCCATAAAAGGTCCCAGCTTGTCCAAGACTGTTTTGAGTAAATCGCTTTCCATTGGTTTATGCTCAAAGGAAAAATACTTACCTTCAATTTTGATATGTGAACGCAATAGGAAAAGAATAACAGTCAGAGTTCCCGCTGCCGTCAAGGGATCAAGAATGAACCTATCGGGTGGGGCAGGGGTTGACTGGCCCGCAAGCCATCCGGATAATTCGGGGCGCTCTGCCTGCAACAGGGCAAGCACATCATCCACCAATCCCTCCGACAGCGTTTCCGCGGCGCCGCTCATCTCCGGCGGGAGAGCGGCGGCAAAAGCAAGATAGTCGGGGTCAAGCTGGGCGAGGGTTTGCAGGGTTTGTTCTTGTTTAAGCATCAGGGGTTGCCTCCTTTTTTATCTCATTCAAGCGGGCCAAACTTCTTTTTGCGATGTCTGCATTGTGTTTGTCTTGATATTGCTCAAAAATAATCAGCGACTTTTGGTACCAGTCCTCCGCGATCTCGAAATTCCACCGCTTCTGGGCTATTATCCCAAAGTGTTTGAAGAATCACTCACTTTAAAATAAGCTTCGTTATCATATTGCAATCCTGGGCATACTATGTTAGACTAGGGTTAGTAAATTATGGTTAGAGTGGAGGGAAAAACGAATGAAGGTGTTTATTAGCTGGTCTGGTGAGCTAAGTAAAGAAATTGCTAAAGTCTTAAAACAATGGCTTAAGAATGTGATTCAATGCGTTGAACCTTATGTTTCTTTTGAGGACATTCCACCCGGAAAATTATGGATCGCAGAATTATCTAAAAAATTGCAAAATACAAACTTTGGTATCATATGCCTAACAAGGGAAAATTTTCAAAAACCATGGTTACTTTTCGAAGCTGGTGCAATCTTAAAAGAACTGGATGCTTCATACGTTGTACCATTATTATTTGACCTTTCTCTCTCCGATATAAATGATAGTCCATTGCAGCAGTTTAATGCAATATCGTTTTTAAAGAACGATATAAAGAAACTTATAGACACGTTAAACACGGCATGTGAGCCTAATTCACTTGATGAGCGAAGTTTAGATAAGGCTTTTCGAGTTTGGTATCCACATCTGGAAAAGTCATTAAACAAAATTCGTTCAAGTCGTTTTAACATGTCTTTGCAAATACCATCCAATGTAAAACGTTGCTTCAGAAGTACAGAAGCAATGGATGATTATTTTGCAGATTGTGTTAGGGAAGCTAAATATGAAGTATGTAGCCTTATGTGGCAGGATGATACTGAAGGATATGTCCCATTTGACAAAGATAGAGAAATTAGGCAAGGGAAAATGTCATCTGCAATTAAACTATTCTGCGAAGACAAAGGACACATATATAGGGAACTTTTTACTTTTTCCTTCGCTAAAAGGTATAATATTATGACAGAACGCATTCTATATGGTGGTAATTACCAATGCCGTTACTACGACAATCTTGGAATTGATTTACCAAACAGGTTTCCAAAGCTCCAATTTAGAATTATAGACAATGAAGAAGTCATATTTGCTTCAAGAAAATATCAGGATGGGCTCTGTGCTATTTTTGATTCATCTCTTGCAAAGACAATGAAGTGTTATTTTGACATGGCATGGGGAAATGCACTTAAAATATCTTCTCCAAACCCCAAGGAACAGCAAGATACACTTGACTATATACATAATAAATTAAATGATTATAGACTCTTATCGTAACGATAAATCTATCATAGAAGTTAGATCAAAATGCCTTATCCCTCCATGCCGCGGATCAGGATCCCGGCGGGTTTATTGCGGCTTTTGGATGGCGCTATCACGCCAATGAAGCCGTAGTCGCCTAATTCCTGCATTTCACTCGGCAACCCGCTTTTGTGCCTCTCCCCGGGATCGAGTTTTGGCAAGATGCCTTCCGCTTCCTGCTGATACAGCACAGGAACCATCCAGTCATGAAAGGGAACTTGCCCGGAGAAAGTGTTCCGCATTTGATTATTGAACATTTCCCGCCTTCCGGCTTGCATAGCCGTAGCCAAATCGCCTGCTTTGAAAAGGCTCTTATAAAATTCTGGCACAAATACTTCAGCCCCTCTGACCCAAAGGCTATAGCTCATAGCCACCACCCCACGGATACCTGCCCGCAATAAGCTGACTGCCACCGAGGCAAAGGGGTCACTTGTGTGCATGGCCGATTGGCAGGCATTTAGCACCATGACCGGAATACTATGTTTTCGTAACAGCTCGCCCAGCATAGCTGCGGGTATTTCATCGGGGCTGTATTTTGTATCGTCTTTTTCAAATACCAACTTCCCCGATTGCCCTGTGTATTTTGCCTGCTTTGCATGGGGATCCATATACCCCCCGCTTGCTGAGTAATTGTCATCAAAACCACCGTGTCCATCGAAATGGACTATGTGGTAGAAATCGGGGTTTTCTTTCAGTACAGCGCGTAGTTTATCAAATGTCGGTGGGCGTAAAACGTCTATATGTACCGGCCAACCGCCTTTGTTGACAAAATCTATCAAAGGACGCGCCAAGGTTTGGAAACCTATATCATGATCTCCATAGGGTCTGGCGATGATATATAAAATATTCAGCTGTTCTTGGGGCAGTTTTTTTGATATAGAGCAGGCATCTCCAATTTTTTCTAAACGGCGCTCAATATGACACTCCAGCGCCAGCAAGCCGTTATCCCGGCTCTCCAGTACTTCCCAGGGCCAAGACAACACCTCCGCGTCATCACTGACTATTTCCAGCTGCAAATTGGTAAATCTTTCCTTTTGCTCATCGCGATACCAGCACCGAGCATGTTCCTCCGAGAACAGAGCCTTAACACAATCCTGTCCCCATTGAGAAAGCGCCGTTAAAACTTCCTCAGCCCGTTTGCGGAAATTATCAATAGGAAGTTCCAGGTACTTTTCCAAATACCACTGCAAGCCTTGCCGGAGGCTTTGCGTACCTATCATTATTTCCCAGGGAGAGGCTATCGGAACCGGTGTTTCTGTTTGCTTCCTCCCGTTTACGATCACAAACAGCGGCTGGCCATTCTCTGATTTGCCGGTATGTCGGATTTGTAAAAGCATGTTATTTCTCCTTATGCTGATGGTAAAACTCCTTCAGAGATGCCTTTGTCTCAGTATCAAGATAGTGCCAGCGCATGCCCTGAATCGCGCCTTCCAACGCTGACAGCCGCATGAGGCAGGCCGATGGATCCCGCGCCAGAATACGCAGCCAGGCCTCCCGGCTGCCCAGGCGTTGCAATTCTTCCACCGTGGTAATACCTGCATCCGCAAGCTGCGACTCCAGTTTGGCGGCTATGTTGGGCAGCTTGATTAGTTCAGCCATGATCATCAGCTCCTCTGTCTTATTTTTGCATTTTAGAACATTTTACCATAAAAAATGTCTAAGAACAAGCGCTCTATGTCTTTTTTAGCTTGTAATCAAAAAGAGAATCAGATATAATATATTTAGAGTTTTTCAGTATTGTGAGGTATTGATATGCGTAAATTTAATGTAACGGGGCTATGTGTGCCTGAAGATGACTATATGGTTGATATAAGCGATAAACTGGAGCAGGTGATCAAACTTATTGACAATCGTTCTTACTTTACGATAAACCGCGCCAG
>WRHF01000071.1 GCA_009783415.1 Clostridiales bacterium | reverse complement strand
AAGTGAAGTTTGGCCAAAAGGAGATAAATAATGAGCAGTGAGAAAAATGGCGAACTGAACAAAGATGAACTGGAGATCCGCCGTTTAGGCCCGTCGGATCTGGAAGCAGTGCTGGAAATTGAAAACTGCAGTTTTAGCTTGCCTTGGAGCCGGGAAGCCTATGAAAATGAGCTTACCCGCGACCATTTGGCCCATTTTATCGGCTGCTTTTGCCAGGGACGGCTGCTGGCTTTTGCCGGCTATTGGTTGCTTTTGGATGAGGGCCATATTGCAAATGTAGCGGTACACCCCGATTTTCGCCGCCGGGGCTTGGGTGAATTGATTATGGTTCACCTGATAACTTTGTGCAAAAGCCAAGGCGGGCGCAAAATGACATTGGAGGTACGCAGGAGTAATGCTTCGGCCCGGAATATCTATAAGCGGCTGGGCTTTGAGGAGGCGGGTTTTCGCCCCGCTTATTATTCGGATAATAATGAAGATGCCATGATTATGTGGGCGGACATTGTCAATTGACAATTGACAATTGACAATGGACAATTGTTTGTTTGAAATGGAAAAACTGGAGGGCCGGACCCTGATGGCT
Source organism: Clostridiales bacterium (assembly GCA_009783415.1). Lineage (GTDB taxonomy): Bacteria > Bacillota > Dehalobacteriia > UBA4068 > UBA4068 > WRHF01. The sequence continues at coordinate 14,379 of WRHF01000071.1, read as the reverse complement.
GCCTTGATTTTTAGCAATGATGGCATCGTTTATAACATGTTGGTAGTAATATTGGTAATTTCATGGAAGGTAATTTATGGGTTCGAATATAAGTATTAACATATTGGGGATAGAGACCAGCTGTGATGAGACTGCGGCTGCGGTGGTTTGTAATGGATGTTTGGTGCGTTCTAATATTATTGCTTCGCAAATTGCCGTTCATCAGCCCTATGGCGGGGTCGTGCCGGAGATTGCTTCGCGTCAGCATTTAGAGGCTATTATACCTGTGGTGGAGCAGGCTCTGGCTGCGGCAGGCTGCTCTTTTGAGGAGATTGATGCCATTGCCGTGACAGAGGGGCCCGGGTTGGTGGGGGCGCTTTTGGTAGGTGTTTCCTATGCCAAGGCTTTAGCTCTGGCTATAAATAAACCCCTGCTGGGAGTGCATCATTGGCAGGGTCATTTGGCTGCGGTTTTTTTGGAGCATAGCCCGGAATATCCTTTTTTGGCCTTGCTGGTTTCCGGCAGCCACAGCGGTTTAGTAGAGGTTAAAAGCGATTCTTCCTCCCGTTTGCTGGGGCAAAGCCTGGACGATGCGGCAGGTGAGGCTTTTGATAAAATCGCCCGGGCCTTGGGCCTGGGTTATCCCGGAGGTCCGGCCCTGGAGCAGGCAGCCGAAGGGGGAAACAAGGATTATTATGCCTTTCCCCGGGCTTGGCTCTCGGAAGGGTCCTGGGATTTTAGTTTTAGCGGCTTAAAATCGGCAGTGCTGAATTATCTCAACCGCCGCAAAATGCTGGGTAATCCCTGCCAAAAAGAGGAAATCTGCCATCTGGCTGCCTCGGCTCAGGAGGCCATTGTGGAAGTGCTGGCAGTGAAGGCGGCAGCGGCTGCTAAAACCTTGGGCTATAATACCATTGTAGTGGCAGGGGGGGTAGCAGCCAATCAGCGCCTGCGCCGCTTGCTGCTGGAACGGGGTCCGGATTTGGCCATACTCTGGCCCTCGCAAATTTATTGCACGGATAATGCGGCAATGATAGCAGCGGCAGCTTATAGCCGCTTTTGCCGGGGGGAGAGGGATGATCTGGGCTTGAATGCCAACCCCAGATTGGGTTTTTATAAAGCTTGACAAAAATGATCCTTTGGCATATAATGTTTAATGCATCGAGGCGTGGCTCAGTTTGGTAGAGTACTGCGTTCGGGACGCAGGGGTCGCAGGTTCAAATCCTGTCGCCTCGACCATAACCTATAGATACGAACTTTTCACCCTTCATGGCGGCATCCACTTCCTGGAGGGTGATTATTCTATTATCACCGCTATAGTTGAAAGTTAGTTTTACATTGTCGTCATAGACAAAAACTGCATTAATAAAGGTTGATACCAGCCTTTTCTGTGCTTCTATGTCCTCAATGTCCAACTCACGGAAGCGTTTCAGGAAATATAGAATATGATCCTTGGTTAATAGTAGCCCGGTTTGAAGTTTGCTTCGCTCAATAGAGGCTAGAATCTGTCTCTTCTGCTCATCTAATTCAGACATACGCTTCTTGGTGTCTTCGTTAAAAATGCCGGCTTCTATGGCCCTAATTAGGTTACTCATGGCCGTTTCGGTTTCCTTGAGACCGGAAGCAAGAGCTTTAGTATAAGAGGTGTCAGTATTTGCTTCTGTGTAGTAATTGTAAGTATTCTCTGCAATAAAATCAAGCAGAATATCGTCAAAAAGCAATCTCTTGGTTTCATGGAGAACAATATCCTCTATCCAAGATTTGCGAATGATTTTTTTATCGCATTTCTTCTTGCGCTGATTATTGCAGGAATAATAGTTATGTTTGCGGCCGCTATGGCTTGTCCCGCTATAACCAGCCATATAAGCCCCGCATTTACCGCAAAAGAGCTTGTCAGTAAGTATGTAATCAATTTTTGCCCATGTGCGGGATGGTGCCCTTTTGTTCATTTTCATCATCTCCTGTACCCTTTTGAAAGTAGTCTCATCAATAATAGCTGGTACGCCGCCTTCTATACGTATTTCATCATTATAATTATAAATCCCAATATATTTTTCGTTTTTAAGAATAGAATCCAAACTATTGATAGTAAAAGGCTTATTTTTAAGTGTTCGGAAGCCTTGAGCATTAAGGATTTTGGCAACTTCTGCCCGGGTGGCGCCATTGGCGTATAGCTCGAAAATCTGACGAATAACTGGTGCATATTCCGGATCAATTATAAATTTTTTATCCGGCCCGGTAAGATAACCCAATGGCCGGTTGCCGCCAGTACTTTGGCACTTGGACGCGCTGACCCGCTGCCCGCGGCGAATGTTTTGAGATAGCTGCAAAGAGTAATACTCTGCCATGCCTTCTAAAATACTCTCCAGGATTACCCCTTCCGGTGTATCTGGAATATGTTCTGCAGTATAAGCAACCTTGACGTTATTTTTCTTGAGTTTATATTTATTTATGGCTATTTCTTCCTTGTTCCGTCCCATGCGATCGACCTTCCAAAGTATCAATACTTCTGCATGGATCCGTTCAACTTCCCTAAGCATCAGTTGAAACTGCTCACGGTCATCATTAGTGCCGGTCATTGCCCGATCAGCATATTCCTTAATAATGGTATAACCGTTAGCAGTAGCCCATCTATTTGCCTCGGTTCTCTGGCCTTCGATAGATTGCTCTCCCTGGCGGTGGCTGGAATAGCGATAATAGGCAATAGCCGGTCGAAAAGTTTCGTTTTGGGTTGATTGAGTCATAAAAAATCACCTCGTTTCAAGCTTCAATTTCCATTAAAGAAGGGAAGATTAGCTTGTCCCATAATTACTGTTCTCGCTTCCTTGGGACACCATGTGGGCGGTTTTTTTATTAAGCAGATTTAGAAAACCTTTCTAAGGCCTGGGTATTTTCTTCCAGCCTCAGATTAGTTGACTGGATCATTTCAGTATAACTTGCTATTCTAGTTAGTTGCTTGATTATTTCCGCAAAACCAATAAAAATTGTTCCGCTTATGAAACCTGCTACCCATGTAACAAGAAGCCCAGATTCGCTGATCGCAAGGCCACCTATAAAAGCACCTATGTAGGTTAGAATTCCGATCCAGGCAAGAGCGTTTGCCACTCCATTTTTTGGTTTTTGCATTGTTAATCCCCCTTATGAAAGTAGTTTTGGCAAATATTTGTCTCGTAAAATATGTAAGTATATGAGATTCTGAGGTGACATTTGATTTCTATAGGTTTCAATCTTTTTTAAATAGCGATTAATTGAGTCAGTCTGCCCCTTTTTTGTTTTTAGTTCCATTGCTTTTCTTTGTTCGTCTGTAGCAAAAGCTTTTAAAGTTATTAAAAGTCTTAATAGTGTTATTTAATGTTTCTATTGCAGCCTTTATTTCCTGCCGGGTCATTTCTTTATGTAGGTTAAGATTAGCTGCCTTTTTTGCACTGTCATATAGCCTCTCCTCAAACTCGCTTATTACAGAAGCGTGGCGCGCGGAAAAACTAAATGATAGATCTTCCTCATGCTCAGTTCTATGAAATTTAGGATTAGAATAATCGGGGTTTTTGATTTGAGTTTTTCGTGATTTTTTTCTTGATACACCTTTTGTAAATCCTGTTACTATACCTAAAAAAACTAGAAGGACAATAAGTGGACGCAATGGCTCAAAAAGGACACATATGAGCCCGAGGGTTATTAATATGCTAAATACTTTTTTCATGATAAAATATCCTTCTGTTTTCGCTTAAAATTTAGCTCTAAGCTCAGCAATTAACTAAGCACTGTAGCAGGCAATTTTCATCATTTAAATAACTAAAAATAATCAACCAGCTCTAGACTCAACGAATCCTCTAAATTGCTCATAAACGTTTTTCTCTATTGGGCTAAATTGAATATAACTATTCTTTCCATATGATTCGATTTTTTTAGCTCTATCCCTTGCTATATCAATTGGAATACTACAAGTGCTGGCTATCTCTTCAGCTGTACGCAAACCTAATCCCAACAGGACAGGGAAAGGTGCAAGAAGACGTTGCGCAAATATATTTGCTGCTTTTTCTATTCTTGGATCAGTAAGACTGAAAGTACGTGCCAGCATTCCATCTTTTAAAGGGTGCCCAAGGACAATATGGCCTACCTCATGTGCTATGGTAATTAATTTTGTTTCCGTATCAAGTTTATCGTCATATACAATAATGGGTTTGCCATTGCAAAATAGTGTTGCCCCAAGTTTACCACCCAATATAGCGCCTGCATCTTTATTGCGCATGATATTGATCTCATACTTGTTTGCAATTAAGAAAATGTCAACAGGTAATGATTTGACATTGCATTCAATTAATATCCTCTCTGTGGGGTTTTTTGAGTTTTCGTATTTCCCGTATACAGTATCCATGTAATCACCTCATGGGCTAGGTTGCCCATAAAATGATTATATATTATAGGTCTTCCATGCTAGTTACTGGTTTAGCTGTTTTAAGCAGGTGCAACTGCTCCTTAGAAAGTAAAATTGGCACTTCTTCTTCACCTTCCCAGGTATGGGCAATTTGGGGAAGGAATATTTTATCTTCCAGGTCAGCTAGACGGTTTTCGGAGTTCATAAGAACAAAAAGACTACCAAGAAATTGTTGTTGCTCCTCTGGTGATAAACTCCGGTAATCTATTATTATCCTTTTTTCTATATTAGTTAAATCATTTATGGTAATTTGATAATTAGCAAGGTTATCACCTATTGGCTTTCCTTTATTTGATTCCTGATGAGGTATTTTATGTCCTATATTTTTTATATAGCCCTGTTTTGGGGATTTATTATGCACATCATCATAAAAAAAATCAACTGGTACTCCAAGTTTTCTTGCATATTCATCAACTATTGTTATTTTTGGAGCTCTTTGATTTTTTTCATACCTACTTACAACCTGTTTAGATGTACCTAATTGTTTTGCAAATTCTTCTTGTGTCATATTCATTTCCTGGCGCAGTTTTTTTAGCTGCTGACCAAATATCATAATAAGCCACATCCTTTCCTTATAAGCATCACTCCAAGGATTAGTATAATACATCTTGTCACCAAAATCAAGACCTTTTTGTGCGTTTTTTTTACAAATTACCCCATAAATATACCATAATATTCCAAATAATAATGTCACCAAATGATTGACAAGCAGTTTAAATGGTGATATAATGTAATAAATCACCAAATGGGCAACAAAAAAAACACCAACAAAAGGAGCGAAATTAGATGGCTGAAAAGGTTAAGGCACTGCGAGGTATCATATATACAAAATTTGATAGCGAGGCCAATTGCGCAAAGGCTATGGGATGGCATAGGCAAAAGTTGAGTAAAATCACAAATGGCACTAAGATACCTGACTTATTCGAGTTGGAACAGCTTTCGAAAGCCTTAGATGTACCGCTATCACAGTTAGCTAAAATTTTTTTAACACAAAAGTCACCAATTGAGCAACCTGGTATATAACTGAAAAGCTCAGGTGAGGAAGGGAGGATCCCTATGATTCCACAAACTAACTCATGGAATGGAATAAAAATCAATACGGCAGCTATTCCCAGTATTGAAATGCGAATATTGTCTAATACGCTTATCAAGGCTGTGGAGCAGTTTTTCGAAACCCCAGAAAATCAGGCGGATTTTAAGAGATGGAAAAAAGAGAGAGCTAAGCCGGTGTAAGGCGGCCTGTGTAAGCCGGCAAGGTTGCGTTCGGGCTGAACACCCGGGAGGTCGGTTCAATTCCGGCGGCTTGCAAAATCTTCCCTTCTTAATTTTTACATATGTCCTATCCCGTCCGGCACAGTTGGTTCTCCCCACCTACTGGAGAGCCGGGCGGAGATAGGACAAACTTAGGAGGCTAATATGCATAAAAACGAAAAATATTTGACCCCCGCCGGCATAGCTACATTTTGCCTTATAATGCTCATAAGCATAGCTCTTGCGATTTTAGCTCTAACTTGTTTGGGGCTTCTTGGCAGCATTGCCTTGTATAGTACATATGCTGCTGATAACATAGATTTTTCCATCCCTTCCATTCCTGACAAGACAGTGGCAGGGCAGTTTTTTCTTCATACACCGCCATTCCCAGAGTTACGTCTGGGAATGGCGGATCCCTCCTTAGAATTTATCACCACTACCCCGGGTTTTTTTACTTTTTACCGGGGTAGTGGCACCCCCTCCTTTGATCAGGTAGTAAAAGCCACTCCGGATTTAGGAGAATATACCGAAGACCTACTCATATCACATAGAGACAAGCCTTATAACGAACCAAGTGAAGAAATAATTGAAGGTCTTGCCACCTGGTATTGCGCATGTGATGTCTGTAATGAGGGATGGGCTGGCACGACAGCCAACGGTGAATCATTGGAAGCTCTGGCGGTAGAATATAACATTTGCGGATGTAATTGGTTGCCGCTGAAATCCAAGATATTGATCAGGTTTGGCAGTGATGATTCCGCTTGGATCCCTTACTTGGTGGCTGATCGCGGCAGTTGGCAGTTTGATACTATTGGGCGGATCGATATATATGAACCAAGGGGCCATGACCAAGTTATGGCTAATGGCAGGCAATCAGTTGAAGTAGTTGTGGTGGAATGCCATGACTACTAAACCTATCCTTGACCCCTGTTGCGGTGGTAAAATGTTTTATTTCCAAAAGCAAAACCCGGCTGTTCTGTATTGCGATAACAGGGAACTTATAGCACTTAAAAACAGCAGAGGGCGCACATTGGAAATAAAACCAGATATTATACTTGATTTTAGAGATTTACCATTTGACGATGAAACTTTCTGGCACGTTGTTTTTGATCCGCCGCACTTAACCGATGCTGGAGAAACATCCTGGATGGTACGGTGTTATGGAAAACTACCAAAGGACTGGCAATCATATATAAAAGCCGGCTTTGATGAATGCTGGCGGGTATTAAAAACTAATGGGACTCTGGTCTTTAAATGGAGTGCTCACAATATCCAGCCAAGTGAGGTCATTAAAGTGATCGGCCGACAGCCGCTTTACGGACAGAGAGTGGCCAAGGGGACGCACTGGATGTGCTTTGTTAAATTGCAAGAAAGTGAGGAGGTGACTAATACTTAGAAAAGCGTAGTATAAAAAATTAAGAAAGTGAGGTTAAACAGTGAAAGGAACATTTTTGGTTACATACGACTATCTTGAAGAGTTGAATGCTTGTTCTGCTGGTTTAGAAGCATTCAAAGAGGAATATCCGAATGGGGCAGAATATCAGCAAATCCTTGATGCGTGTTGTGACAAAGGGCATACAGATTGGGCAATATGGCTTTTGAATCAGATTGGCCCAACAAATGATGTCCGTGAGTGCATTAAGGCAGTTAGCAACACATCCCTGGAAATTGTATTTGCCGGGAAACTAGTATTCAAAGCGGCGGCTAGTGTAAAAAGGCTAGTGGCCGGACGGGGCATTAAAGCCGGACGGGGCATTAAAGCCGGAGAGGGCATTGAAGCCGGAGAGGGCATTGAAGCCGGAGAGGGCATTGAAGCCGGATGGGGCATTGAAGCCGGATGGGGCATTGAAGCCGGACGGGGCATTAAAGCCGGAGAGGGCATTGAAGCCGGAGAGGGCATTGAAGCCGGTGCTGAGTTTGGTATTTTTGCTGGCCTGAAAGTCAAGTTATCTTTTTGGAGCAGAGAAGCAAGAGTAATAGCTAAAACAAAGCCTGAGAATCTTATCAGCGGGCATTGGGAGGAAAAATAAAGCCGCCTGTTCCGAGGCGACGGAAACAGACGGCAACCAGTAATATGTATACCCTTATTATAGAGGGTAGGAAAGGATTTGTCAATGATAAAATATCCAGTTAAAATTGATTCCCTTATCATGGAATATGAGCAGCTCAACGGAAAGATAGCAGATCCTAAATTCAAGGAGATACTAAAAGGATTGGCAACACTTGAAAATATAGCCTATGAGCAAGGTCTGAATGATGGGTGTTTGCGTGCTCTCTCTTTCGAGGAAAAAGAGTCGGCGGGGCATAGTTATCAAGATATTACTATCGCTTCTGAAATACACGAAATAGTAAGTGACTATTTCGTTGTGGAAGGGTTTAGCAAGGCTATGGGCAATATGGGAGTAGTTCCCGAGGACGCAAGCTGGGGTGAAAAAATATATAGTATAGCTCTTTGGTCTTTTAAACATGGCATAGAAGTGGGTATTGACCTGGACGCTAAACTCAAAAAGGAGGAGTATGCTAATGCCTGAACCTATAACTATAAGCCAGTTGCAAATCGAAAATGTTAAACGTGTCAAGGCTTTGAAATTAACCCCTGATAGCGCCGGTTTAACTGTTGTTGGTGGAAAAAATAACCAAGGGAAAACTTCTGTGCTGGATGCAATTGCCTGGACACTGGGAGGTAATAAATATAAGCCTTCAAATCCCAAGAATGACCAATCAGTAATTCCCCCGTTTTTGCATCTTGAGTTAAGCAATGGACTGCGGATCGAGCGTACCGGCGCCAATAGTACTCTTAAAGTAATTGATCCCAAGGGTAACAAGGCCGGACAAACCCTTTTGGATGAATTTATCAATTACTTGGCCTTGGATCTGCCAAAGTTTATGGCAGCCACCAATAAAGAAAAGGCTTTGATCCTGCTGCAGATCCTGGGGATCGGTGATAAATTACATCAGCTGGAACAGCAGGAGAGCCAGCTGTATAATCAGCGCCATGCCATAGGACAAATTGCCGATCAGAAAAAGAAATTTGCCGCTGAAATGCCGGATTATCCTGATGTTCCAGAATTTCTTGTTTCTGCTATGGAATTGATTCAACAACAGCAAGAAATTTTAGCGATAAATGGGGAGAACCAACACAAGCGGGATAATCTATCCAGTTTGCAGGCCAAGGCAAGGAAGATACAACAGGACATAAACCAGCTGCTTGAGCAACAAAAAGCTATATTAGTCGATCTGGAAATAGCTCAAAAATCAGCACTGGATTTGCAAGATCAAAGCACTACGGAATTGGAGCAAAACATCAATCAAATAGAGGATATTAATGTCAAAGTGAGGGCCAATCTGGATAAGGCTAAAGCAGAGGATGATGCCCATGAGTACAAGGGCCAATATGATACTTTGACAACCCAAATAGAAGATGTCCGGAAAGCAAGGCTAGGGTTACTGCAAGGAGCTAAATTGCCATTGCCGGGGCTTTCCATAGAGGATAGCGAGCTGGTCTATAACGGCCATAAATGGGATTGCATGAGCAGTTCTGAACAATTGAAGGTAGCAGTTGCTATAGTACGCCAAACCAAACCGGAATGCGGGTTTGTCCTATTGGATAAGTTGGAACAAATGGATCTGGACACCTTGCGGGAATTTGGAAGCTGGCTTGAATCTGAGGGATTGCAGGCTATTGCCACCCGGGTTTCTACGGGCGAAGAATGTCACCTGATAATTGAAGATGGTTATGCAGTGAATCAAGCGGTAGCAATACCGCCAAAATTTAAGGAAGGGGAGTTTTAAATGCAGATAACTACAGGTTGTATTGAAACGGCTCAAAAAGTTGTAGTGTATGGACCAGAAGGTATTGGCAAAAGCACTCTGGCCAGTCAGTTTCCTAAGCCTCTATTCATTGACACAGAAGGAAGCAGCAAGCGGCTTAATGTATCCCGTACTCATTATCCGTCCAGCTGGTCTATGTTGATTAGTTTAGTTGAGGAGTTTAAGCGTGATGCTATGGGATTTCAAACCCTTGTCCTTGATACTGCTGATTGGGCGGAAATGCTGGCTATAAATCATGTCCTCAACACCATTTTGGTCAATGGTGTGGGAATGGCAGGGATAGAAGACTATGGGTATGGCAAGGGTTATGTTTATGTTGCAGAGGCATTCGGACGCCTACTCAATCTGTTGACTGACGTAGTTAGAAAGGGAATAAATGTAGTAGTTACAGCGCATGCTCAAATGAGGAAATTTGAGCAACCGCATGAAATGGGCGCCTATGATCGCTGGGAACTTAAGTGTAGCAGGAGAGTCGCAGCCCTGCTCAAAGAATGGGCTGATATGGTGCTGTTTGCAAACTTTGAAACCTTTGTAATAAATGTTGACAATCAAGGCGCTCAAAAAGGCAAAAATAAAGCTACTGGCAGCAAACGGGTAATATATACTGTGCATCATGCTTGTTGGGATGCTAAAAACCGACATGACCTTCCGGATAAAATTGATTTGGAGTATAGCAAAATTGCCCACTTGATTCCCGCAACAATTAATGCTTCACCCTCAGTGGTCCCTCCGGCGCCAGCAGTCAAAGAAGTAAAAAAAGAAGTTCCGGCGCCAGTAACCGTTCCGGAAGAAGCTCCGGATGTACCTTTGGATTCGCCTTTGAATCCGGAGGATGTTTTGCCGGATGCCTTGCTTGATCTAATGAAACCGCAAAAAGTAACAGTGGATGAGATTAAACAGGCTGTTTCATTCAAGGGCTATTATCCTCTGGAAACTCCTATCAGCAGGTATGATCCGGCATTTGTCAGTGGCGTCTTGATCGGCGCCTGGCCCCAGGTTGAAAAAATAATTATTGAAAGGCGGGGGAGTGCATGTCAGCAAATAGCAATATAGATAGGGAATTAGGCTGGGATGAAGAGATCCAGAAAGACTCCAGTAGCCTTACTTTGTTACCTGAAGGCGATTATGATTTTACAGTGATAGGAATGGAGCGCGCCAGGCATCAAGGAAGTGATAAACTTCCACCTTGCAATAAGGCGGTTTTGACACTTGCTATCACTTCTCCTACAGGAGAATCCGCCCAGCTCACCCACAACCTATTCTTGCATACCAAAACCGAGGGCCTTCTTTGTGAATTTTTCAAAGGAATAGGCCAGCGTAAACATGGCGAATCCTTCAAAATGAACTGGGGGAAGGTTGTGGGCTCCAGGGGTCGTTGTAAGGTTATCCAAAAAACTTACAAGGATAAAGGTGAGGAAAGAGTAGTCAATAATGTTAGAAAAATATATGAGCCGGAAGGAACAGGACCACCCTGGCCCGCTAATCCTTCCCCTTCTAATGCCGGCTTTACTCCGGGTGCGTTCTAATGGCTATGGAGCTACGCTCTTATCAGAATGAAGCCAAGGTGGCCATTCAAAATGAATGGAACAAAGGTAACAATAAAACCCTTATGGTGCTGCCTACCGGCACCGGAAAAACTATTGTGTTTTGTGCTATCTCTAAGGATTGTGTAACTGCCGGGGAGCGGGTACTGATTTTGGCTCATCGGGGAGAATTATTGGATCAAGCAGCGGACAAGATGGCTAAGGCAACCGGGCTAAAGTGTGCTTTGGAAAAAGCTGAAGCTTCTTGTCTTGGCAGCTGGTTCAGGATAACAGTGGGCAGTGTGCAGAGCCTGATGCGTCCCTCCCGGTTAAGTCAATTTCCGGCAAACTACTTTAGTACTATTATTGTAGATGAAGCCCATCATGCAATCAGTGATAGCTACCAAAGGGTTTTAAGCCATTTTAACGAGGCGAAAGTTTTAGGGGTCACTGCCACCCCCGACCGGGGTGACATGCGCAACCTGGGCCAGTATTTTGACAGTCTGGCTTATGAGTATACCCTTCCCAAGGCGATAAAAGAAGGCTTTTTATCCCCAATCAAAGCCCAGACTATCCCGCTGCGGCTTGACCTGACGGGAGTGGGGATCCAAGCCGGTGACTTTAAAACCTCAGACCTGGGGGATGCCTTAAGTCCTTATTTGGGTCAGATCGCCGAGGAAATGCGCAATTATTGCGCCGGCCGTAAAACAGTTATATTTCTGCCGCTGATCAAAACCAGCCAGAAAATGGCCGAATTATTACGGCAAAAAGGATTTCGCGCTGCCGAGATCAATGGGACAAGCCGAAATCGGGCGCAAATTCTTCAGGATTTTGATTCCGGGATATATGATGTACTGTGTAATTCCATGTTGCTTACCGAGGGCTGGGATTGCCCGTCTGTGGATTGTATTATCGTTTTGCGGCCTACCAAGATCCGGAGCCTTTACTGCCAAATGGTAGGCGGGGGAACCCGCTTGCATCCCAGCAAAGAAAATCTTCTCATATTAGATTTTCTCTGGCATACGGAACGTCATGAGCTTTGCCGCCCGGCGCATCTGATCAGCCAAAGCCAGGAAGTGGCCGAAGCTATGACTAAAAACATCGAAGAAGCCGGTTGCCCTGTTGATATTGAGCAAGCCGAGCAAAAGGCCTCGGAAGATGTAATTGCCGCCCGGGAAAAAGCCTTGGCAAAAAGATTAGCCGAAATGCGTAACCGTAAGAAAAAACTGGTCGACCCCCTGCAATACGAAATGTCTATCCAAGCAGAAGATCTAGCAAACTATATTCCGTCTTTTGGCTGGGAACTGGGACCGCCATCCTCCAGCCAAATAGCTGCCCTGGAAAAAGCCGGCATTCTGCCGGATGAAATCGAATGTGCCGGAAAAGCCAGCAAGATCCTGGATAGGATTGCCAAGCGCCGGATGGAGGGTCTTGCGACCCCTAAACAAATCAGGCAGCTGGAAAACAGAGGATTTCTTAACGTTGGAACCTGGTCTTTTGATGTTGCAAATAAAATGATCAGCCGGATCGCAGCCAATAGTTGGAAAGTACCGTTATCGGTGGATCCCCCTACCTATATTCCGGAAATGAGGGCAAATGATGAAGCAGAAAGTGGATTTATTGGACATATTGAGTTACATTGATCCTTCCCTGTTGGATTACCAGGACTGGGTAAATGTGGGCATGATTCTTAAGGATGCCGGCTACGGGCTGCAGATTTGGGATGATTGGAGCAGCAAAGACAAAGGCCGCTACCATATCGGAGAATGTGCAAAAAAATGGAATACTTTTCATGGATCCAAAACCCCCGTTGGTGCCGGCACCATTATCCAATTAGCCAAAGATCAAGGCTGGGAACCGCCCCGTCCGGAGCGTGAGTATCAGGAACTGGAATGGGATGGTTTTATTGGCGGCAATAAAAGCGATTTGCAAATTATCGACCGCAACTGGATCGAAGGGCAAGACATCCATGAGCCGGCAAACTGGCAACCCCATCTGGAATTGATCCGCTATCTTTCTACCCTATTTGAAGGAACAGATAATGTAGGCTATGTTACCGAAAGCTGGAAAAAGGACGATAAATTCTTACCGACAAAGGGATCATGCGACCGCACGGCCGGCCAATTGATTGAAGCACTGCAAAACTGCAATGGTGATATCGGATCTGTTGTCGGAGATTACAAGCCGGAAGTAGGGGCCTGGATCCGGTTTAATCCACTGGATGGCAGAGGCGTCAAGAATGATAATGTTACTGAATTCCGTTATGCTTTAGTTGAGTCCGACACTTTGGATATAGATCAGCAAAATGCTATCATCCGAGGATTAGAGTTACCGGTAGCTTGTTTAGTACATAGCGGTAAAAAAAGCCTTCATGCCATTGTGCGGATAGAGGCTGATACCTATGATGACTATCGCAAACGAGTGGATTATTTATACGATGTGTGCCGCAAAAATGGCCTGCAAATTGATACCCAAAACCGCAATCCTTCGCGGTTATCCCGGATGCCGGGCGTAATGCGCAATGGGCGCAAGCAGTTTATTGTGGATACTAATATCGGCAAGGCCAGTTGGGCTGAATGGCATGATTGGATAATCAGCACCAATGATGATCTCCCTGAGCCGGAAGGATTGGCTGAAGTTTGGGATAGTATGCCGGACTTATCGCCGCCATTAATACATAATGTACTGCGACAAGGTCATAAAATGCTGCTTGCCGGGCCAAGTAAAGCCGGCAAATCTTATGCCTTGATAGAGCTGTGTTGCGCTGTGGCAGAGGGTAAAAAATGGTTTAATTGGGATTGTGCCCAGGGGCGGGTAATGTATGTGAACCTGGAGCTTGACCGGGCCAGTTGTTTACACCGCTTCCGGGATGTCTATGCTGCTTTGGGTTGGGAATCCACCAATATCAGCAATATTGATATCTGGAATTTGAGGGGCAATTCAGTGCCAATGGATAAGTTGGCTCCGAAGCTGATCCGCCGGGCACTGAAGAAAAATTATATTGCTATTGTGATCGATCCTATCTACAAAGTAATAACCGGGGATGAAAACAGCGCCGATCAAATGGCCCATTTTTGCAATCAGTTTGACAAGGTCTGCCATGAATTAGGGGCGGCAGTTATTTACTGTCACCATCATAGTAAAGGCAGTCAAGGTAATAAGCGGAGTATGGACCGGGCGTCCGGATCCGGAGTATTTTCCCGGGATCCGGATGCTTTACTTGATCTAATAGAGCTCGAACTTTCCGAAGATTTACTAAAGCAGGAAGAAAACAAGGCAGTCTGTAAGGTATGCGCTCAGTGGCTGGACAAGAACTTCTCAGGTGATTGGCGAGAAGAAGTAGGCCAAGATGATCAGCTA
>WRHF01000070.1 GCA_009783415.1 Clostridiales bacterium | reverse complement strand
TTATTTTTAGTTTTTTCTCCAAACAACAGCACCTAAGTTACTCACATTATCAGACAACAGCGAAAATCCGTTAAAATCCTTAAAATCCGTGTCTAATTATTTCATGCAACTTTTTAAGTCTACATCCTTGCAGTTCAATCAAGAGATGACGTATATATTATGACTTTTTTTGTTCGAATTCGAGAGCTTAGTTCCTAATCCCTAATCCCTAACCCCCAACAAGAGCAAATGCTGAGATCTTGCGGGTCCGGGAGGAAATTACGACGGCCACAACATAGGATAATAAGACAATGCCCAGACATAACAGGAAAAGCCAAAGATGGGCAATGACCATATCAAACTTCATGATGCCTAAACTTTTAAACATGGCGCTTACCATGGGATTGATCCCCAGGTACCCTGCGATGACCCCAATTATGGAACCAATAGCACAGACGGGTAAAAAACTCAAGGAAATTTGCTGCACAAGCTGGAAAGTGGTAAAACCGCAAGCCTTTTGTACCCCAAAATCACGTTTTCTTTGATTGATCATAGTTTTGATTACGAAATATAAAATCAGGGAAACAATAAATGCCGTTATCATCAGAATAATGATCGCTACGATCAAAATAATAGTTATGTAGGAGCCCATAACTCCTTTAGCCAGCTCATCCAGGTTGATAGGCGTATCAATTATGCTGCCGTATCTGTTTTCCAAATAGCGGATAAAAGCAGCCGCATCTTCCCCCTCATGCAAATATATGTAAATAAATGAAGGAATATAATCCGGCATGACCCTTTTAGCGCCTTCAGTGGTTAAGGCCAGTGTTCTGCCCATATTGTTTGCCGATTGGATAAACCCGCAAACAATATATTCGGTTTGGTTATCCCCATTACGGATACTGATAATATCGCCGATATCCTTGTTATACTTTTTGCAAATATAGCCGCCGATAGCTGCTTCATCCGGAGATTTTGGATAAGCCCCTTTGTAGAGCATCTGGCCTTCAAGATCATCAAAGTCTTCCGTAATACTGACAACGCAGCTCTCGTCGCTGACAAACATCATTGTATCATCAAATATAGTAGCTTTGCGCACAGCCTGCATATTACCGATCTCCTCTTGCAGCCTTAAGGCATTCGAACTGGATACCGCCCCTACCCCTAAAGAGCAAATCTCACCCGCAATGGTGGTGACAAAAGCATCGGTGTTGACAGCCATATTATAAAAAAGTACTAATCCAAAGGCCGAGGCAAAGGTTACTGCGGCAATAATAAAGGCAATCATGATATTTTGGCTCAAGCGTTGCCTGATAAGCTTAGCGGCCAGGGTAAACTGAAGGCCTATTTTTGCTTGATCCAGACGGAAATGATTCTTTTTAAAACTGCGGGCTTTGATATCTCCCCGGATAGCAATGATCGGCTCCAGGTTTTTCACAGAGCGCGAACTATTCAAAACATCAAATATCACCATCAGGAGGATGATAAGAAGGCATACCGCGCTTGTTCTGGGGGCAAATCCCTGATCCCAGGGCAAACCAGTTTGGGCTGCCAGCATTGTGGAAATCAAAGGCACCAGCGGGTAGGAAAGGGCAATGCCAAGCACGCTTGCGCCCAAAGTTATGCCAAAAAATTGCAGCAAAATAGAAGCCTTGACCTGCCGGCTGGTATAACCCAGGGCCTTTAAGGCGCCGATGTCTTTGATGTCATCCCGGATACTGTCGCTGATGCGGAAGCGGATAACTATCAGCACAACGGCAATAATTATCAGGGCAAAGGCGGCGATGATCATTGAGACAAGATTGGCGCTTACCATCCGCGCATATTTGACAAGGATAACCGGAAGACTCCATAAAATGCTCTCATCTTTACTGAAAAAAGCATTGAATCCATCGGAAACTTCCTCGCAAAAGCGCAGATCACTCAATTGGGCTGAAAGCAGGACCGCAGGTGCGGCAGGGATTTCGGTGGCAACTCTTTTATAGTGCGGCTCGGGCAGATAAAAACCGATAACGCCCGTATTAACAGAGCCGAGCATAATATCTTCAACAAAGCCGCTTATCCGGAAAATGTATTTCTGATTCAAATATTCCAGAGTAAACTCATCGCCAAGCTCATATCCGCCCCCCGAATACAGGATATACGGTGCATATACCGAGTTTTTTGCCAAGTTTTCCTCCCGAATAACAATCGAGAGGGGCGCCAGAATCCGGTCCGTGCCGGCATTTTGAAAGACAACATTTTGATTCTCTTTGCCATCGCCAAAGGCAAAGCTGCACCCCGGAAAATATAAGATATCTTCAGCGCTAGTTTGCACCACAGAAAGGTCGCTTTTTAGATATTTCTCATGGGCAGGGCGGTAAGCGCCTTTTTCAATAATCATTGCCACATGGGGGGCATTCAGCTGCTCAATCTTCTTATCGACAAAAAGCCCGAAATCATAAAGGATCAAAGCCCCGATATTCATCAAAAGGGCCGCCACAAAAACAATCAAAAACATCGAGACCATTTGCCCCCTGCTCTTATGAAGATAAGAACGGACAAGCATAAACATTTTATACATACAAATAACCATTCCTCAAAATAACTCAACACAAAACACTCAAAACTCAACACTCAACACTCAAAACTGGGCTGCAAAGCAGCCCGACTACCATCCCATTTCCTTAAGAAACGGCTCCAGCTTTTCCTGACGCTTAGAATCTCCGGGCAGATATGGCCCGAGGACGCATTCCCCGCATACTACGCCGTCTTTCAGATAAATGATCCTGTTCCCCCGCCGGGCCGAATTCAAATCATGGGTGACCATGATAATGCTCTGGCCGCTACGGTTGACATCGGTCAAAACATCCAGCACAGCCTGGCCGGCAGCCGAGTTGAGGGAGCCGGTCGGTTCATCAGCGAAAACCACCTTGGGCTGGTTGATCAAAGCCCGGACAATACCTGCCCGTTGAGCTTCGCCGCCGGAAACCTGAGTTGGAAATTTATTCCATATATTGTCCTCGATACCAATTTGGCAAAATAAATCCCTGGCCCGGCCAACAAGCTGCTTTTTATTCTTACTGACAAGCAAACCGCAGGCCAAAACATTGTCCATGATACTCATATTATCCAAAAGCAAGTTCTGCTGGAAGACAAAACCGCAATTTTTTCTCCGAAAAACCGCCAGCTGGTCATTGGACATATTGGCAATAGAGTGCGAGTCAAATACAATCTCCCCCGAACTTGGTTTATCCATGCCGGATAAAGCATAAAGAAGGGTGGATTTCCCCGCCCCGGATGAGCCCATGATAACCGTAAAATCCCCGGAAAAAATCTCAATATCCAGCGATCTGAGCACCGGCTGCTCAATCGCCCCCAAACTAAAAGTTTTACAAAGCTTGCCAGTAGATATGATAGCCTTTTTCAGCACTTAAATCACTTACCCCTTCGCGACAAAATATTTTCAGCAAAGCAAAAACCCCATTCCTCATTCCCCATTCCCCATTCCTCATTCCCCATTCCTCATTCCCCATTCCCCATTCCCCATTCCTCATTCCTCATTCCCCATTCCCCATTCCTCATTCCTCATTCCCCATTCCTCTGTCCTCTTTCAAATAACCGCCTTAATGCTTTTGCCTTCCTGGACTTTACTTGTGTTGACATTTCTGATGATGATATCTCCGGGCGCCAGATCTCCTTTGATCTCAACTTGCGACGGGGTTTGAATTCCTTTCTCTATCCCGACCGCAACTGCTTTACCGTCCCTTATTGCCCACACTTTCCAGAGATTATCGGCATCCTCAAATAATGCTGTTTTAGGCACAATCAAACAGTTTTTGGCTTGCGCTGTTATAAAGCAAATCTCCACGGGAAAGTAAGGGCCAAGGCTTTCCCATTCGCCTGCTTCTCCTGCAATTTCGGTTTTGATCCGCTTTTCGGCAAGACCGACTTTTGATACCTTCTCCACTGCCTCCTGAGCCAGGCGGACTATTTTTCCCTTAAATTTTTTATCCTCGTTTTGCAGCTGAAGAGTGATCTCAACTTCGTCCCCAATTTCCATTCCCTCCCTGTTTTCCACCAGTATGTAACAATCCACCCGGTATTGGTCCGGCTGATAAATAGAACAAAGTTTTGCCCCCGGGGCAATGACCTGCCCTTCCTTAATAGATAAATCCCGGACTATACCGTCTGCGGCTGCAAAAACCTCCAGTTCATCCTGATTTTCCCGGAATAAATTCAATTTGTCAAGCAGCGCAGCTTTTTGTGCCAATAATTGCTGATCTCCGTTATTGCCTATTCCCGAACCTTGCCCCGCGCCCAGATCAGCAATTTGGCTATTGATTAGGGATATCTGCGCTGTCAAATACTCCAGTTGGGTTGCTATTAATTCTCTATCTATAACAACCAGGTCAAGAGCCATCCGGACATCATTTACTTCCTGAGAGGAGGCTCCGCCGAACTCATAAAGCGCCTGAATAGATCCAAGATCCTCACGCTGCTTTTTCTCCTTCAACAGCACCTGAAGAGACTGATTCTCCAGGCTTGCCTTTTCGGATTCCAGCGAACTCTTCTGAGTTTTGAGCTCTGATATCTGACCTTTGATCTGGCTGTCTATCACAGATATCTCTCCAAGGATCCCTGCTTCTTCATTTTTTTGCTCACTGCCGTCAAAGACAAAGAGCAACTCTCCCTGCCTGACTTGTGACCCCTCGGCTACTTTTACCGCGGATATTTTCCCGCCGGCCTTAGTAAAAAGGTCAGCTTCCGAGAGCGGAATAACTTCACCCATCTCGCTAAATGTATTTTCCAGAACATTGTTTTCCAGGGCTATACATTCCACGGCCGGCGGTTGAAGGACCACCCAAGCTATTATCCCGATAACCGCAATTGCCGCAACAATGATAGCCGTATACTTAATTGTCTTTTTCAAAATGACCTACCTCCTTATGTGTACTATTACACTACCACACTATGATTAGATTGTCAAGAGGTAAGACAAAAAAATCTATTATTCAATAATGTATTGGAACAAATGGATTATTTATACTGTCATACTAAAGAAGAAAGATAAAGATTCTCTTGGTGGAGGATAAAAATGGCCACATTAATCCGCAAGCACTGGCAGATGATATCGGTTTATTCTTTTACCCACTTTCTGGTGGATTTTGCTTGTGCCTTTTTAATGTTCCGCAGCATTGCGGCAGCGCCGGATTGGTATCTGTATGTGCTGATTTATAATTTTTGCGCTTTTGCCCTGCAAATGCCATTAGGGATACTGGCGGATAGATGGAACCGGAATTTCCTTATTGCTGTTATTGGCTGCCTTCTGGTGGGCGCGGCTTTCGGGCTTGGGCAGGTTCCTCTGGCGGCGGTTCTGGCTTTGGGGCTTGGCAATGCCCTCTTTCATATCGGCGGCGGTATTGATGTTTTGAATATCAGCACAGAAAAAATGGGCGCTCTGGGCATTTTTGTCGCCCCCGGCGCTTTGGGGATTTATTTTGGCACATCGTTAGGCAAAGGAGACAATTTCCCGGCTATTGTCATACTGCTGGGACTGGTTGTCCTAGCCGGGTTGATAATTGCTATGCGCCGGAAAAAGGGCAAAAGTTATCCTCAAAATGCGGTTTTCTCTCTAGAAATTGGAAATAATTACCAATTACTGATTGCCGCTATTTGTCTGTTTCTGGTGGTCTGTTTGCGTTCCTATGTAGGGCTGGCCCTGAATTTTCCCTGGAAGGTTATAGGCAACTGGGGCATGATCCTGGTTTGTGCTGTGGTTTTTGGCAAAGTCGCCGGCGGTTTTGCTGCCGACAGCTGGGGGATCAAGCGTACTGTCTTCTTTTCCCTGGCTATTGCCGCACTTTTATTCCTCTTTCCGGGCATCCCGCCGGCAGGTATTGGCGCGGTGCTGCTTTTTAATCTGACGATGCCTATTACCCTGTGGCTGATGGCCAAAATCTTCCCGGGGGCCAAAGGCTTTTCCTTCGGCTTGCTGACTTTTGCTCTATTCCTGGGTTTTCTACCGCTTTACCTAGGTCTCAATATCCCCGGCGGCGCCTTCTGCTTCTTTACGCTGGCAACTATCGCCTCCCTTCTGTTACTTGGTTTGGGGATAAGAAGGATCAAACTATGAACCGGGAACTTTTTCCTGCCTTGGCAGTCTCTCTGATTATGACCCTGCTTTTGGAGATCGGCTTTTTCCTGCTTATAGGCAAACGTCAAAAAAAAGACCTTCTCTTATTGGTATTGGTCAATATCCTAACAAATCCTCCGGTAGTGCTGCTTTATTGGCTGGCGGTGTTGTATACAGACCTAAATGCAAGCTTGATCAAGATACCCTTGGAGCTGTTCGCAATATTCACCGAAGGTTACTTATACAACAAGTACGGACAAAATTTTAAGCGGCCTTATCTTTTCTCCGCCGCCGCTAATCTATTCTCTTATGGAATCGGAGCACTGCTCCAGCTTTTTTTCAGGAGGTATGGCTATGTTTAAACGGTTTTGGATTTTTTTACTGCTTTGCTCTCTGCTGCTTCCCCGGCTTATTGCCTCTGCCGATGTTCTTATAGAGCCGAATAATGATTTTTACAACCGCCAAAAAACGGAGTGCGAGCGGCTGGATCGGTATTTTTACGCCAATGGAGCAAGCGGCTCTGTTTCTCTCAAAACAGAACCTGGCGTAAGAGGGGTGTTGTCAGGTGTAGTGGAAAACGGTGAAGTTATTAATATTTTAGCCACTTATAATTATCAAGGAGAAACATGGGGTGTAACACAAATACATACACCTGATACGCCCTATGATAAATTGCCTAACGGTTGGGTTCCTATGAGTCAGCTTCTGCCGGAGTATGATTCTATTTCTTTCAGCGAGGAGCATCAGTCAGAGATATACTCCTATGCCGGCAACTATGAAGAATTGCAAGCTGTTGTTGAGTTTACCATTTGGGCCTGGCCCGGCTCCGGTATTATTCGCGGAACTTTTCTCACAGCGAACCTGCCCGAGGATATGGACGCATACTATGCGGATTCCCCTGCTTATAGGGATGAGGATGGCCGCGAGTGGGTGTCCTGGGGATATATGTTCGGGATTCGAAATGTCTGGATCTGCCTCAGCGACCCGGCAAACGATAGCATACCTGCCTTCAATCCGGAACCGCCGCTGGATTTTCACCGATCCGGGGATCCCGCAGCAGAAACTCTCACTAAAAAACTATCCCTGCCTTGGTTGATCATTATTTTAGTAAGCGCTTTGGTTGTTATTACTTTTATCTTGATCCGGATATTTTGGAAGACGAATAGCTGATAATTTTAAAGAATATAGCCATGATTCATTCATTTTCCAGGGGCGCGATATATCGCGCCCCTGCTGATGGGATTAAGGATGTTTAGGTTTTTTTTCAGTTAAAGTGGCTTGTTGCAGCTATGCGTTCATTGTGGGTCATGCTTGCCAGTTGTTTTACCTGGGTGATGTCAAGGCCCAAAGCTGCGGCCAGGTTTGTGCCGTATTCGGCATCGGCCAGATAGCAGTGGGCGGCATGACGCAGGCGGATGTTTTCCGCTACGCCGTTCATGGCTTGAACGGTGTTCTTGATTAGAACCTGCCGCTCTTGGTCGCTGATCAGCCGGTAGAGATCGCCGGGGTATTTGAAGCAGTTATCCGAAATATCCGCTTTCGGTTCATAGGAATCCATAGCCCCGCGCATTTCCAGCGGCGGCTCCCGGTATTCGGGCTGTTGAGCCCATTCGCCATAACTGTTGGGCTGGTAAGAAGTTGTCGCCCCGTAATTGCCGTCCACCCGCATTTGTCCATCGCGATGATAATCATGGCGCTTGTTTTTGGCGGCATTGACCGGGATCAGGTGATGGTTGACCCCTAAGCGGTAGCGTTGGGCATCGCCATAAGAGAAGAGACGCCCCTGGAGCATTTTATCGGGGGACAAACCGATCCCCGGGACAATATTGGCAGGGTTGAAAGCAGCCTGCTCCACATCCTGGAAATAATTTTCCGGATTTCGGTTGAGTTCCAGGACACCTACCTCCTGCAAGGGAAACTCTTTATGCCGCCAAATTTTGGTGACATCGAAAGGGTTCTCGTAATGGTTTTTGGCCTGTTCCTCGGTCATGATCTGGATAAACAAGGTCCAGCGCGGATAATTGCCCTGCCCGATAGCATCCATCAAGTCCCGCTGATGACTTTCTCTATCCATGCTCACAACTTGGGCGGCTTCATCATCGGTCAGGTTTTTGATCCCCTGCTGGGTTTTAAAATGGAATTTGACCCAATGGCGCTCGTTTTTGGCATTGATCAAACTGAAGGTATGGCTGCCAAAACCATGCATATGGCGGTAACTGGCCGGAATGCCCCGGCCGGACATGGTGATGGTGACTTGATGCAGGGCCTCCGGCAGCATTGACCAGAAATCCCAGTTGTTCTGCGGTGAACGCATATTGGTATGAGGATCGCGCTTAATAGCATGATTCAAATCGGGGAATTGCAGGGGGTCACGGAGGAAAAACACGGGAGTATTATTACCGACCAAGTCCCAGTTGCCGTCCCCGGTATAAAATTTGAGGGCAAAACCCCGGATATCACGTTCGGCATCAGCAGCCCCGCGCTCTCCGGCTACAGTGGAGAAACGGGCAAAGACATCGGTTTGTTTGCCGATGCGGGAAAAAATATCGGCCTTGGTATAAGCCGTGATATCTGTGGTGACCGTAAAAGTACCAAAAGCCCCAGAGCCTTTGGCGTGCATCCGGCGTTCCGGGATGACCTCGCGGTCAAAGTGGGCCAATTTCTCAATAAACCAGGGATTTTGCAATGTCATCGGCCCGTATTTACCTTTTGTGGTAACATTGGTATTATCGGCAACCGGCGCCCCGGCCCCGGTAGTCAGTTTGTTATCAGGATCCATCTCCTATAGCCCTCCTTTTGTGAGAAATGTTAGTTTTGCCGTATGAGGTGGACGTAAAGCCCCCGCATGGTTATTGTTGCCATCATTTCTCGCAAATATCCTTATGTCCGGGAGAGCTTTTTAAAAGTTAAAAGTTCTTGAATGTGTGTAAATATCTACTTGATAAATTCTTGAATATGTGTTAAACTTACTTGCAAGAAAGCGCGAAAACGTGCAAGAACTTTCAGTAGCTTTTGACGCAGAGTCGTAAATAAAAAACATGAATTTTGTTCAATACTTTTCGTGGAGCGAAAAGTTACCCGCATTCTGATTTCTGAATCCTGAATCCTGAATACTTGCGGATGAAATCCGCCTTAGAAAGTGAGCATAACTCATGAAAAGAAAAATATATGATAAGCTCCTTGACTGGAAAAAGAATAGCGCCGGAAAAACCGCATTGCTGATAGATGGTGCCCGCCGTGTTGGCAAGAGCTATATAGCTGAGGAATTTGCCAAGGCTGAATACAAATCCTATCTCCTTATTGATTTTAATAATACTGGCGGCGATGTCCTGGATCTATTCAAAAATCATCTGGGTGACTTGGATACCTTATTTATGTATCTGTCAGGGTATTATAATGCAAAACTCTTTGAGCGCGAATCTTTGATCATTTTTGATGAGGTGCAGTTATACCCCCGCGCCCGCGCCGCCATAAAGTATCTTGTCGCTGATGGCAGGTTCGATTATCTCGAAACCGGCTCCATCGTCTCGATAAAAAAGAATGTCAAAGACATTGTGATTCCCTCGGAAGAGCGCCATATCAAGATGTATCCGATGGACTTTGATGAGTTTCTCTGGGCTATGGGAAATCAAACACTGATGCCTGTAATCCGTAATCACTTTAAGGAAATGAAGCCGCTTGGGCAAGCGATGCATAGGAAAGCAATGGACTTTTTCCGGCAGTATTTGATTGTCGGAGGCATGCCTCAGGCAGTAGCCCTATATTCGGAAACACGTGATTTTGACAAAGTTGACCAAGTGAAAAGGGACATTTTGGCCCTTTATCGCGCGGATATTTCCAAGCACGCTGAAGGCTATGAAATGAAAGTGGTCAGTATTTTTGACGAAATCCCCGCGCAGCTCTCGAAGCAGGAAAAAAGGTTCAAGCTCTCTTCCCTAAGGAAAGAGGCCCGTTTTCGCGACTACGAAGACGCGCTGTTTTGGCTGGATGATGCTATGATCATCAATACCTGCTACAATTCCGCCGAGCCCAATATTGGCTTGAGGCTGAATATGGACCGCTTGACCTTAAAATGCTATATGGCTGATACCGGCTTGCTCATCAGCCATGCCTTTGATGAAAAAGGGATTGTAACAGAGGAAATTTATAAGAAATTGCTGTTTGACAAGCTGGAGGTCAATAGGGGCATGATTATGGAAAATATTGTAGCCCAAATGCTCGTTACCTCCGGCCATAAACTGTACTTTTATTCAAATTCCTCTCGCAGTAACCGTGATTTGAGAATGGAAATCGACTTTTTGATTGCAAAGAGCAAAATCAGCAACCGGCATAATATTTCCCCGATAGAAGTTAAATCAGGCAAGAATTACACCCTGACTTCTCTCAGAAAATTCCGGGATAAGTACCATGCACAACTGCATACGCCTTATGTATTGCATACTGGTGATTTGAAAGTAGAGGACGGCATTACCTATCTTCCCGTCTATATGACTCCCTTTCTGTAACCCCAAAATATTTCAACAGTCCTTTCCTAACTTACTTTTTTATTAACACATCTTGTAATATATAAGATTTTACTTTATACTAAAGATAGTAAAAGAAATTTGGGTTGCGTGATTTTTATCGATAAAAGAGGTGAGAATGTGTAGATGGGTAAGAAAAAATGGGTTAGGGATGTTGTTTATGGCTTTATAGGACTTGATGAGCAAGAATGTGCAATTGTAAATCATCCTTCTTTTCAGCGCCTTAGGCGTATTAAACAATTGGCTTTGACTGGAATGGTATATCCTGGGGCAAATCATACCCGTTTTGAACACTCTCTTGGCGTTATGCAGATGGCTTCCGATATGTATACCAATATTGTTGAAGGGAACCAGCACCTTATAGAAAGTAGGTTAAAAATAGATAAAGATGGTATTTTACGGTTTGAAAAAATAGTTCGCTTGGCTGCATTATTACATGATGTTGGCCACCCTCCTTTCTCTCATTCCGGCGAAGATTTACTACCTGAAAAGGAAGATGGTTCGCGATATAGGCATGAGGATTATAGTATTGCCGCCATAAAGAACGACTTCCGTGAAATTATTGAAACAATGGGCAACTTTCGTATCACAACTGGTGATGTATATTTACATAAAGTTAGACGAATTTATGATTATCATATATCTCGTTCCGTTCGAGAAATTTTAAATGACATGGGGTTTTTGTCAGTTTATCCATCACCCTCGTCGATAGGGGATTATTTGAAATTTGATGACTGGGAAATATACGGGGCATTGAAAAAAGGACTTGGTGGTAAACATGGGAAAATCATATTGGAACGAAAGCATTATAAATGTGAATACGAAACAAAAGATCCTCCAACCGAAGATGATATACAATGCTTAATAGCATTACAGAAAAGATACCCTGATGGATACCTGGATAACAAAGAAGCTAAGTTTTGGTATCAATTAACGCAGGATATTAAAATATTGGCAAAGGATGGTTGTTTGGATTCATTGGCAGAAAAGTCTAGAGTTATTCAAGCCATGAATATAAAACCCCAAATACAAAGATTTTATATGCCTAGAAAGAATGAGGAGGGACTATTATGGCATTAATAGCATCTGCATTACCTTTGGACGAGCGTCTTGAAATGCTAAGAGGGGTTGTTAGCGTTATACCAAAAATAGGGAAAACTGCTTTAATGAAATGTGTTTTTTTGCTTCAGAGGGTTTACAAGATAAACTTAGGTTATAATTTTGAACTTTATACATATGGGCCATATTCTGCCGAAGTTATGGAAGATATTGATTATGCAGTACAGGTAGGATATATTGGTATGGAGCGGTATATGCTCTCGGGCGGCAGTTTAGGATATAGATTTTCTGTTCCGGAGACTATTTCTAAATCCCTTGTGGGTACTGACTATGGAAACAAAATAGAGCAATTGGCACAACACTTTCCTGAATATACGGCAAAAGAATGGGAAATGGCTGCAACTATTGTCTTTATTTACACCTTGTATATAATGAACAATTGGGATTTGTCGGATTTCTTAGAAACCATTCAAAATATCAAGCCACATTTTTCCTTAAATGAGATAGAGGAAGAAAGAGCACACCTTGAAACAATCGGTTTTTTGTGCCGGGATGCCGTAGGATAATGGAAAATTTTGCAAATTTTTCTCCACTCCCCGGTATGCTGTCTGTAAGTGGTCGGGATGAATTCTTGTTAAAGTTCTGCTGCTTCGGCAGAACTTTGCTTTTAGGCATGTTTATAAAACACCTCTATAAACTCATAATGAAATCAGCATGAGAGGAGACGAAGTGGAGATTTCAACCAATAAGGTTATGTCAAATAGGCCATGAAAAAACATAGTAGAGGAGGAAAGCAAATGAAAAGACTTTTATCTTGTCTCTTAATTTTATCAATGTTAATGTTGCCTGTTCCGTCTTTAGCAGGCGGTTTTTCAGACATTGCGGGGCATTGGGCGGAGCAGGAGATTTTAGATCTGGCTGAAAAGGGGATCATTAAGGGCATAAGCGCTGATAAGTTTGCGCCGGATGAAAAAATGACCCGGGCTCAATTCGTGGCAATTATGAACCGGGCCTTCCCCGAATTATTTGCGGAATATCAATATGCCTTCAATAATGCCTTTACCGATGTTAAGGAAAGCGATTGGTATTGTGTTGACCTTATCAGCGCTGCAGACTTGGAATTGGTCAAGGGTACGGGCAGCGGCGTCTTCGGCGTCAATCTGCCAATCAGCCGCCAGGATGCCTGTGTTCTTTTGTTAAGATATGCGGGGGATAAATTGCCAAACATAGAGACCGGGTCAAGTTCGCTTGCGGATCATGCCGCTATTGCCGAATATGCCCGCAAAGCCGCAAGTGTTATGATTGCCAATGGGATCATCAAAGGCTATCCCGACGGTACTTTTAAGCCGGCCGGAAATATAACCCGCGGGGAAGTTGCGGCAATTGTTAAACGTTCCCTGTCAAAGATAACCGGGGCAAATCTTTCGACAGACCCGGAGCCGGAACCTGAGCCCAAGCTGGAGGCGGAAGAAAAATCGTCCGGAGGGGGAGGCGGCGGCAAGACTAATCCGGATCCGGTTAGGCCTTCCAACTATCAAATTACCCTTGATGATATTTATGACAGGCTGGATGGCTCCACTGTCACAATACCGCTCTCGCAGGCTATCTCCGCGGAATTATTTAGTGATTTTTCCGGTTTGGCAATAGATGTTGTAACTCATAACCAAACGGATGCGGCTATCAAAAATGTTGTTGACGGCCAGAAGGATTTGGCATTGGTTACCTATCCTTCGCAAGCAAATTTGGATTATGCCAAGCAGCAAGGCATTAATTTAGCAATTGTTCCGGTGGTTAACGATGCTTTTGTCTTTATGGTCAATGAGAAGAATTCTCTCAACGACCTAAGTTCAAGCCAAATCCGCCAGATATATAGCGGTCAAACTACTGATTGGCAAGCACTTGGCGGAATAATAGCGGGCTGGGCTGATTATGTTGATGAATGGACGAAAGAGTGGCATTTCAATGAATATGGTCAATTGATAGACAAACTTTTGCCGCCGCCCATTTTGCCATTCCAACGTAATGCAACCAGTGGCAGCCAAAGCGGTATGGTAGCATTTATGGGAGATACCCTAATATCAGTTCCCTTTTATGATGCTCTGGTAATTGGTGGAATGGGGCCGTTGATTGATAGGGTAAACCAGATCCCTAATTCTCTGGGGTATTCGTACTTATATTATGCCAACACCATGTACATGTCGGAGGCAAAGTTGATATCCGTTGATGGCATAGCGCCTACGAATGCCAACATTATGAGCGGAAAATACCCGATCATTACGCCATATTATGCGGTTTACCGGGCGGATGCTGCTTTAGACAGCTTCCCGCGGGCAATGACGGAACTGTTGTTATCCAAAAAAGGACAGGAAATTGCCGCCGAAGTTGGCTACACTCCGCTTGGCACTATTCCTGCCTTGCCAAAACCTGGCTCCTATCTAATGAATGTAACAAAAGAGTTTTCTATTGAGAATATATACATGAAAATAAAGCAAAATGCCGCTGACTTTAGCCTGCCAAGAGCGGCTGTAAGCGAATTGTACAATGATCTCGTAGGCAGGAGCAGCCTGGAATCCGGCACGGTAACCGATTTAATAGACGGAAAGATTGACCTTGTTATCGACGATTACCCAACGGCAGCAGATTTGGCATATGCGGTAACCAAGGGTGTTGACCTGGATATCATATCAATTGCAGGAGATGCCTATGGGTTCATAGTGAATAAAAGCAATCCTATTAACGGCTTAACAATAGAACAAGTTACCAAGATATTTTCGGGAGAAATTTCGGATTGGGGTGAATTGGGTAGAGCTGCCGGGAGTATTCGTGTCTATAATAATGCATTAAACACTATAGCGGCGCGGGTAAGCGCATTCTATAATCAGCTTTTTGATTTTGAGCAGCCGTTTTTCCCTCGCTGGGGATATGGATCCGGCTTCGATTCCGGGTATGTAGACGGGATGCTTGGGGATAGTGATGCCATAACCTATTCCGTACTTTCCTTAGAAGATGCAGAAAATTATAAATTCCTAAGAATTGACGGATTTGCTCCGGGGGATGAGGATTATCCCTGGAATTTTGGCTACTATGCAGTTAACAGGAAGGAAGAGAAGCAAGACAGTTTTTCCAGAAAATTTGTTGACTATTTGCTATCAGAAGACATACAAGAAATTGCCCGGCAGCTGGGATATATTCCGAATTAATTTATGCTATTATTATTTGACAAACAACTCCGGATAGAGTGAAATACCTTTGGGGGCAGCGGGAAGGTTTGCCAAACCCCGGAAGGGGGTGAGGTGGCAGTATTTGAGGCGTTAACGCTTACTATCGCTTTCGCGATGTTTGTTGTTGCACTCCTTGGCTACATATACCCAAGAACGAAAACATTTTCCATCACTGCGCCGGTCTTTTTGCCGCCAGGCGGCGCGGGAAAACCTTGAAAGGCAACAAGCATTCCTGCGGTTTTCC
>WRHF01000069.1 GCA_009783415.1 Clostridiales bacterium | reverse complement strand
ATTATAAAAAGTATTGAATTATTTTTATCTTTTCTTCAAAGCAACAGCACCTAAGTTTCTCATATCCTAAAGACAACAGCGAAAATCCGTTAAAATCTGCGAAAATCAGTGTCTAATTATTTCGTGCATCATTTTGAATCTATATCCTTGCAAGTCAATCAAGAGATGAGGTATATTTTGTGACTTTTTTTGTTCGAATTTGAGAGCTTAGTTCCTAATTCCTAACTCCTAAATTCTAACTCCTAATTTCCAGCTAAGAGAGGAATGGCTGAATGAATGCAAAGTTTCACTAGAATAAACATCAGTCATGCTTTTGGCCTAGCATCCCCCCATACCTGGATGGCTTCTGTTTTTCCTGTGCTTTTGGGGGCGGCTTTGGCTTGGGCTTTGGCCTCTGAATTTTCCTGGTTGGTATTTGTGCTTTTAGTGATGGCTTCTGTAATGCTGCAATCCTCGGTCAATACCCTTAATGATTACTATGATTTTATCAAAGGCAATGACAATAAGGAAAATTCCGACGACCCCGGCGATGCTATTCTAGTATATAATGATCTGGATCCCCGTCAGGTGCGGCGGCTGGGTTTTTGTTATATGGCGGCTGCTGTGTTGCTGGGTATTTATCCGGTTTACCGGGGCGGGCTTGTTACTTTGATTATTGGATTATGCGGTTGTTTGGTGGTTATCGCTTATTCTGCCGGGAAAAAGCCAATCTCCTATTTGCCTTTGGGGGAAATTGTTTCCGGTACGGTAATGGGGGTGCTGATTACGGCAGCGGCTTTTTCTGCTCTTACCGCTACTTTTAGGTGGGAAGTTTTTTATCTGGCCGCGCCGCTCTTTTTTGGCATAGCCTTGATCATGATGACTAATAATATATGTGATATTGAGCGTGATATTCCCATGGGCCGCAAAACCCTCCCGGTATTGTTGGGCCGTACCAGGGCCAGGCCGGTTTATTTTGCCGGTGCGATCTTTTGGTTTTTTTTGGTAATCGTCTGTACAGCCAGCCATTTTCGCGGCGGCTTGCTGCCGGTATGCCTGCTGCTTTTGGCTGCTTTTCCTATTTGGCTGCGCCTTTTCCGCCTGCTACTGGTTCCGGGGCAGCGCAAACAGTGCATGGGGACAATCCTTCTGGCAAACCTGTGCGCAAATTCGGCTTATATAGCAGGAATTTTGATCCATGCATATAGAGGTTAATAATATGAATAATATATTGCAAAGTGTAGAAGGGTTGAACCCAGAACTTGATTTCGTTGATAGTTATATCAACGAATTTCTCTGTACAGAAGAAGAGACCGGCGCCGTGGCCCGGGTTTTGAGTGAGGTATCCAATACCCGCGGCAAAATGATCCGTCCTCTCTTGCTGTTACTGGCAGCCCGTTTTGGCCCGCAGTATGAACCGCTGCGCCGGCAATTGTGCAAACTGGGGGCAGTGATTGAAATAGTGCATATGGCATCCTTGATCCACGACGACATCATCGACGATTCGCCGCTGCGCCGCGGACGTCCGACCGTGCAGCAAAAATTTGGTAAGGATATGGCGGTTTTCGCCGGCGATTTTTTGATCAGCCGCGTTATGTATCATCTGGCCAAAGAAGGCATGAGCCGGGAAGCGCTGACTATAGGGCAAACCATTGAGAAAATGTGCCGGGGAGAACTGGGGCAGATGGCCTGCCGCTTTGATCCGGACACTGCGATTGAAATCTATTTGAGCAATATCTATAACAAAACTGTAATTCTTTTTATTGAAGCCATGCAGCTGGGGGCTGTTGCAAGCGGATGCGATGAAGCTACTGTCAGGCGCCTTGCTGCCATTGGCGAACATCTGGGCTATATGTTTCAAATCAGAGATGATTTATTGGATTTTATCTCGGATCCGGCCAAGGAGGGCAAGACGGTACACAAGGATTTCGCAGACGGCATCTATACCCTTCCCGTACTTTATGCCCTAGACCAGCCGGCTTATGCCAAGCGTCTCCGGGAAATAGCCGGCATAGAAAGCGGCAGCCCACACTATGGTGAGCTTTTAGAGGAGATGCAGGAGCTGGTAGCGCAAAACGGCGGGATAGACTACGCCTGGCAAGAAATAAAAAACCACGCCGAAAAAGCCCGGCTTAAGCTTGCGGCTCTACCCGGCAATGGGGGAAGGGAAGGCCTTAATAGGCTGATATGTCAACTTCTTGATCAGGAATAATTATAAACTTTTTTATGCGACTAAACCGGTTATATGCGAGGTTTCAGTTAAATTTGGATATTTTAGCTGCACTTTTGTGTCCATTTACCGCAGCGGTCCCCCCAGGAGGCGATGGGTTTGCCTTCTACTTGCACCTGGATCACCTCGCAGTTATTGGAGCAATCTTCGCAATCGATGCTGACGGGGGTGAAGTCCAGGTTCAGCATATCAAAGCCCCGGAAACGGCTGGGCTTTCCGGTTTGTTCCACCGTTTCGGCAGCCAGCATGGCAGCCCCGATGGCCCCCATGATCCCATAATGCTCAGGGATCAGTACTTTTGCGCCCACTTCTTTTTCAAAAGCAGCGCGGATGCCCTTATTGGCTGCTACTCCGCCCTGGAAAACATAGGGCGGTTCCAGGCTTTTGCCCCGGCCCAGGTTGTTGATATAATTACGCACCAGGGCCTCGCAAAGGCCTTTAATAATCTCCGCCTTGGAAAAGCCGAATTGCTGTTTGGCTATCATATCCGACTCCGCAAAAACCGTACAGCGCCCGGCGATCCGGACATCACGCTGAGCTGCGAGGGCCATGTCGCCGAATTGCTCAATAGGTATGGAAAGCCTTTCCGCCTGATGATCCAAAAAGGAGCCGGTGCCGGCGGCACAAACACTGTTCATGGCAAAATCTACTACAATGCCGTCTTTGATGATGATGATTTTGGAATCCTGACCGCCGATTTCAAAGATGGTGCGGGCCTGGGGGAAGAAATGAGTAGTAGCGGCGGCATGGGCAGTGATTTCATTTTTGACAATATCCGCGCCAACCAAAACGCCCACCAACTGGCGGCCACTGCCTGTAGCCCCGATCGCCGCAACCTGCCCGGGACCGGTCTCTTGCAATTCCCGCAAAGAGGTTTTGACACTTTCCAAGGGCTGGCCGTTGGTACGGAGATAACTGGCAAAAACCACATTATAATCAGGATCCAAAGCCACGAGGTTGGTGCTTACGGAACCCACGTCCACACCAAGATATATTTTGCTCATTTGTTGTCTATGCCTCCTGTATGGAAGGTAATAAGTAACTTATTACCTATTACCTGCTTTATTACCCTGCGGCTTTTTGTTGTAAGATATGTTGTTTTACTCCGAATTTTTGGGCTTTGATTAAATCCACAAAAGCTTCCAGTCTTGTTAAGTTATTGGCCAGGCCGCTTTGTTCATCCAGGGCGAAGGAGATTATGGGGAGGTTTAGATCCTTGGATACCTGGGGGATTATGCTTTGGGACATCAGTTCCGGCAGGCAGCCGAAGGGTAATAGGTGGACAATGCCGTCATAGCCCCAGTTGCTGAATTGATCGATCCAGCCCATGTTTTCCCGGGCATGGCCGCCGATGCCGATGTCGAAATATTTTGTGCCCATTTTTTGGATCTCTGCCTCGTGGGGGTGACTGATCCAGTGGGGCAGGAGATTGAAATCTATCCAGTCGGAAAGATATTGGGAGCGCCGTACTTCGCAGCCCAGCTCGCCCAGTTTTTGCTCCATCATCATATTGGTAGAATTTTCCATTACTACATAGATTTCGCCGATGATACCGATGCGCAGCTTGCGTTCTTCTTTTACCGGGATCATCTCCAGGCTGTCCAGTAAATTATGCCCCTCCTTTTGGGCTGCTTCCAGCTGAGGTAGGGTAAAGGCCTGGTTAACAAGTTCCTGGATTTGCTCCCAGGCCCGGTTGACGGAACCGGTTTTGACTTCATAGGCCCGCAGGCGGCTGACTTTCTGCTCTAATTCGTCCATGATTTTAATGGCCCGGTAGACCAGCTTAAGAACATGGTAGCAGTAAATCCAGGAATTATTAGCTTTGATCCGCTTCAAATCCTGATAGAAATCCCGAAGGTGATCACGGGGGGCGTCGAAAATAATCAAGTGGCCTTCATACCCCAAAGAGCGAAGGATTTTCCGATGCATTTCCCCATAATAACCGGCCCGGCAAGGCCCGTGCCCCCCGGAAGACATCAAAAGATCAGCTCCCAGAGCAATTTCCTCCAGGTATGTACCCAAAAGCACTTTCAAAGGAAAACAGGCAAATTCCGGGGCATGCTTGACCCCCAAATCCACAGTCTTTTGCGTAGGCTTAGGCGGCTCAATAACCTCATGCCCCAACATATGACCAATTTTTTTATAAGCAACAACAGATTCACCCATGTAGGGAAATGAGATTTTTGCCATTTATATCACCATTTATCTTGATTTTTGTTTTTGCAACCTCTATAGCACGAGTGTTAGTTAGGAGTTAGGAGTGAGGAGTGAGGAATGAGGAATGAGGAATGAGGAATGAGGAATGAGGAGTGAGGAGTGAGGAGTGAGGAATGAGGAGTGAGTGTAGTTTTTGCACAGCAAAAACGATTTTAGTAATGCTTTCTTGAATAGCTATCTATAAGATACAAGTTATTAAAGAATACAGAATCTTTTAATTAAATAGATAAAACACGAAGTGTTTTTTCATCAACTCCTAACTCCTAACTCCTAACTCCTAACTCAATAAGGCGTAGTCGTTTTCGCCGCTTCAGCATATCCGTAAAAGCCTCTATCCTGGTTTGAAGATGGCTTTCCCCGCTGTGTTCATCTACCCGTACTGTCATGAAGGGTTTGCCGTATTTTTCTGCATCCAGCTCCATCATTTTTCCGCTCAGGGAATCCGGGCCGCAGCCGAAAGCTGTGACATGGATGATGCCGTCAATTTCCGGTTGTTGGTAAAAGTGGAGACCGGCCCCGAATACTTTGTTGGAAAAGGTCCAGAAGAGGGATTTCTTCATGGGGTCGATTTGACGGTCGATATCCTTATCCTGGAGCATCTCAAAAGTAGAGAGATCTGCCCCCATTTCTTGCAGGCGCTGGCAGATTTCCATGCCTACCAGCTTATCATAGATATCATAAACATAGCCGATCAGGCCGATTTTGATCTCCCCTTGCTGGTTTTTAACTTTTGGTAAATCCGGTTTTTGATAGAGATCAAGGGCCTCGGGAATCAAATAGCCCCGGCGGCAGATTTCCCGGAAGCGGTTCCAAGCCTTTACCCCTATTTGCCAAGCTGCTTCCAGCCGGGATTTGTCAAAGGCGGCAAAAAAGGGCTCTTTCTGTAAATCCTGGCTGCTGACGCTCCATTCATTTGTTCCTTTGATTTGGGGAGCCAGCATTTGATTTTTGTGGGCAGGAAAAGTATAATCCAGCATGTCCGGCAAGCCCAAAAACTTAGGACAAAAAGTAAGTCCTTTTTCCACCTGTACCATCCGGGGAGCAAAAATATAATCTACGCCTTTGTTCAAAAGCTCATTGACATGGCCGTTAAAAACCTTGATGGGTACACAAATCTCCGGGACGCTGACCCGGGAGCCTTGATGGATAATATCCTGATCCGTAGGTTTGGAAACTATTGTCTTTGCGCCTAACTGCTCCAAAAAAGGCTGCCATAAGGGATAATAGTAATAATAGAGCAGGGCTTGAGGAATACCTATGTTCATGAGTAATAACCTCGGCTTTGCAGTGTTCATATAATAAAGCTATGAGCGCAGCTGCTGATTTATTATATATTTAGCAGGACAAAATTGACAAGTTTTTTAAAACTCTGAACGATCTCGCCTATTAAGACGGATAAGTTTCTACTTTTGTTGCGCCAAAAAACCAGTAAATATAGTAACTTTGGGGTGCAATACACCAGATTATATCCTAATTTCTAATCCCCTGCGGCAAGGCCGCTATAGCTGGATGGCAGGTGTTTGTTAATACCGGAAGTAGTAACAAAAATGATCCGTACCGGCCTGGCGGTGAAATTCAGTAATTCGTGGGGAAGGACCGAGGGGATATGGGCGCTGTCTCCCGGCTGTAATACCTGTTCCTCATCCTCTACGATCACCGTCAGATTGCCTTCCAGAACATAAATAAATTCCTCACCCTCATGGGAATAGATAGGGATGTCCGCTTGGCGCTCCGTGGGCAATATGGAAGCAATCATAGGTTCGACCAGAGCGTCTTCCCGGTTATTGCTCATGCTGTAATAGACAAAGCGGGATTTGTCATCATGAAAAATCTGCTGCTCCCAACTGCGGGTAATAACATTGCGAGGCCGTTCCAAAGAACGGAAGAAATAGGAAAGCTCCACTCCCAGGGCTTTGGCGATGTTGCCTAATGATTGAATGGCAACAGAAGTGATTCCCCGTTCAATTTGGGAAAGAAAACTGATGGATAATTCGGTGGCATTGCTCAAATCCTTTAAAGTCATATTGCGGGCAATACGTAATTCCTTGATTTTTTTGCCCATAAGTTCTTCCATT
This sequence comes from Clostridiales bacterium, assembly GCA_009783415.1. Lineage (GTDB taxonomy): Bacteria > Bacillota > Dehalobacteriia > UBA4068 > UBA4068 > WRHF01. The sequence continues at coordinate 8,774 of WRHF01000069.1, read as the reverse complement.
GACCCTACACCCCCTTATGATAGTGAATAGTGAATAGTGAATAGTGAATAGTTGTTGTGGCTTCGCTTTGCGAAGCTTTTTTATTGTATAAAAGGATTATCAGTTTATTATGTTTTGGTGTTCTGATTAATCTATATGTATTTCTTCATTGTGGTTGAAAATCCTTTTATTTCCGCAAATATAATTTCTTTCCTTTGCAGTGGGAGTTCATTTTTTTGCCTTTGGATAAAATATCTTGAAAAAGTGTTGACTTCTATTTCAATTTGTATTATAATGATATTGGAATTAATGACGTATTTCTTAAGAGGTTACTGATGGGGACTGTACTTAATATCATGAAGTTTGCTGTCCATGACGGGCCCGGTATCCGGGTGACTGTTTTTCTTAAGGGTTGTCCGCTTTCCTGCTTTTGGTGCCATAATCCGGAAGGCATTTCGCCTCAGATAGAATTGCTTTTTTATCAGGAGCGCTGCCTGGACTGCGGCCGTTGCCGCAAGTCTCCTGCTCTTGAATTGATCCCCGATCCCGCCTATATCAAAACCTGCCCCGGCGGGGCTTTGGCAATGGCCGGACGGGAAATGAGCGCCAAGGATGTTTTGGATGAGGTGGAAAAGGATTCTGTTTTTTTTGCTGAAAGCGGGGGAGGGGTCACTTTCTCCGGCGGGGAACCTCTTTTGCAGGCGGATTTTCTCTCTGAGCTTTTGAGAGAGGCCCAAAGAAGGGATATTCACCGGGTCGTTGATACCTCCGGCTATGCCCCTCAAGAGGAATTGGAAAAAATTGCTAATTTGGTTGATCTTTGGCTTTTCGACCTGAAGCATATAGATAATGAAGCGCATCAATTTTATTCCGGGGTCGGTAACCGGCAAATATTAGCCAATTTGCGCTGGCTCTGCCAAAATAACTATCCGGTCAATATCCGGATCCCTCTCATTCCCGGAGTCAATGACGGGCAGAATATAATAGCTACCCGGGATTTTCTCAAAACACTTGCCTATCAACCGCCGCTCAATTTACTGCCTTTTCATAAAATTGGCGGCGATAAATATAAACGCTGCGGGCGAATTTGGCGAATGGATGGAGTTGAGCCTCCCGGGGAGGGAGATGTAAGGCGGATCGCTGCTGTTTTTAAAGAAGCAGGATTTGAAGTTAAGATTGGTGGTTAGAGGTTTTTTTTAGAGTGGAGTGTGGAGAGTGGAGTGTGGAGTTTTTGGTGTTTTTGCTACGCAAAAATTTATTGTTTAGTTTATTACGGTATTTTACGAAGCAAAATGTCAACAACTTCACACTCCACACTCCACACTTTATTAAGGAGGTTAAAAGCTATGTTAAATTCTCGGGTTCAGAAGTTGCGCGAGCAAAGTGTCCAGACTCAGCCTACTTTATCTGTACAGCGGGCTAAGCTGCTGACGGAAATTCATCCCTCGTTGGCTGCCTATTCCGTGCCGGTGCAGCGGGCTCTCTTTTTTCAGCATTATTTGGCTCACAAAGATATTGTTATCAATGAAGGCGAGCTGATTGTGGGGGAGAGGGGCCCTGCGCCTCAGGCTTCTCCTACTTATCCCGAATTGTGCTGCCATACTGTGGAGGATTTGCGGATTTTGGATAAGCGGGAAACTATCAGCTTCCGGGTTTGTCCGGAGGATATTGACTATTACGAAAAAACAGTTATCCCCTATTGGCGGGGCCGCTCCATCCGGGATATTCTCTTGAGAGAGGTGGATCCGGAATGGGTAGAGGCTTATGAAGCAGGTATTTTTACGGAGTTTATGGAGCAGCGGGCGCCAGGCCATACTGTGTGTGGTGGAAATATTTACCAAAAAGGCTTCCGGGATTTTCAGACTGAAATCAAAGCTGCCATTAATAAGCTGGACTTTATCAACGATCCCCGGGCCTATGACAAGCGGGAAGAATTAAAGGCCATGGATATTTGCTGCGAGGCCATTATTACCTTTGCCCGGCGCCATGCCGAGGAATTGGACTGCCTGGCCGGGAAGGAACAAGATGAAAAACGCCGCCTGGAACTGGAAAATATGGCTGCTATCTGCCGTCATGTCCCGGGAGAAGCGCCCCGTACTTTTCATGAGGCCCTGCAAATGTACTGGTTTGTCCACCTGGGGGTTATCAGTGAACTCAATACCTGGGACAGCTTCAGTCCGGGCCGGCTTGATCAGCATCTCTATCCTTTCTATCAAAAAGAGGTGGAAGCCGGCGCCTTGGATTATGAAAAAGCCCGGGAATTAATGCAATGTTTTTGGGTGAAATTCAATAATCAGCCCGCTCCGCCCAAAGTGGGTGTAACCGCGGCGGAAAGCGGCACCTATACGGATTTTTGTAATATCAACAGCGCCGGACTCAAACGGGACGGCAGCGACGGGGTCAATGATATCAGTTATATGGTGATGGATATTATCGAAGATATGCATTTGCTTCAACCATCCACCAATATCCAGCTTTCCAAAAAGAATCCGGACCGTTTCCTGAAGCGGGTCTGTAAAGTAGTGAGCCGGGGCTGGGGCTTTCCCTCCTTTTTCAATGCCGATGCGGTGGTGGAGGAAATGGTGCGCCAAGGTAAAGATATTCAGGATGCCCGGGATGGCGGTACCAGCGGTTGTGTCGAAGTTGGCGCTTTTGGCCGGGAGGCTTATTGGCTGACAGGGTATTTCAATATGACTAAACTGTTGGAGCTGACTCTGCATAATGGCCTGGATCCCCGCACCGGCAAACAACTGGGCCCCAAGACCGGCGAAGCTTCCGGCTTTACCAGCTTTGAGGATCTGTTCATAGCCTGGCAAAAACAGATGGAGCACTTCATGGAAATCAAAATGCGCGGTAATGCCATCATTGAACGGCTTTTTGCCACGACGATGCCCTGTCCCTTTCTTTCCACCATTATTGATGATTGCATAGAAAGGGGCCGGGATTATAATGCCGGGGGCGCCCGCTACAATACCAGCTATGTCCAGGGAGTTGGTTTGGGAACCATTACGGACTGCTTCAGCGCTATCAAATTTCATGTTTTCGAGGAAAAGACCTGCACTATGCTGGAGCTTCTGGCAGCTTTGGCTGATAATTTTGCCGCTGATCCGGTCCTCCATCGTCAATTGCTGGATCAAACACCAAAATACGGCAACGATAATGATTATGCCGATGATATCATGAAAGATATTTTTGAGGTTTATTACGCTCTGGTCAACGGCAAGCCCAATAGCCGGGGCGGTTATTACCGGGTCAATTTGCTGCCCACCACCTGCCATGTCTATTTCGGCTCCGTAACTATGGCTACCCCGGATGGCCGTTTGGCTTATAAACCTCTTTCCGAGGGAGTTTCGCCGGTACAGGGCGCAGACCGTCAGGGCCCCACGGCGGTGATCAAATCTGTAGCCAAGATGGACCATTTACGCACCGGCGGTACTTTGCTTAATCAAAAATTCTCTCCCGGTCTGCTAAAAGATGATGAAGGTTTGGTTAATTTGGGCCGGGTAGTGCGTTCTTATTTCCGCCTGGACGGTCATCATATTCAGTTTAATGTGGTCAATGCGGATACCCTGCGGGCAGCCAAAGAATATCCGGATCAATATAAGGATTTGATTGTCAGGGTGGCGGGGTATTCTGATTATTTTGGCAATTTGAGCGAAGCTTTGAAAGACGAGATTATTGAGCGGACTGAGTATGAAGGATTTTAGCGGGCTGCTTTGCAGCCCAGTGTTGAGTTCTGAGTGTTGAGTGTTGATTGAAAAAGATAGTTATTAATGATTGCTTAACTTTAGGAGCCGCCTCAAAGGGGCGGCTTCTATTTTTACTTGTTTATGCATATCTTTCAACATACAGCTCTTGTATTAGGAGATTTTATATGGTTATCAAAATTTCCTGGAGAAATTTATTGCTTAGTCTTGCGGTTTTGGCTGGATTATTGGTTTTTACTTTTGGGGGGATCTTTGTTCACTCTGTCCGGGCCAATTCCCAGCCTCAAAGCGGGATGCCGGTTCCTATTATCATGTATCATAGTATTATTAAGGACTATAAATATAGTGATAAGTATATTATCAGCCTCCGGCAGCTGGAAAATGATTTGCGCTATATTAAGGAACGGGGTTATACAACCATTACCATGAGCCAGCTGATCGCATATGCAGAAGGCAATAACGGGCTGCCGGAGAAACCTATTATTATCACTTTTGATGATGGTTATTATAATGGCTATGTTTACCTTTATCCCCTTTTGCAGGAGTTGGGGATGAAGGCGATCATTTCGGTTGTGGGGAGTTTTTCCGATGCGAATAACCCCAAGGAAAAACCCAATCCCAATTACTCCTATCTGACCTGGGAACAGATGAAGGAAATGATGGATTCCGGAGTGGTAGAAATACAGAATCACTCTTATAACATGCATTCTAACAAGGGCAAGCGTCTTGGGGCAGGGAAGCGCAAAAATGAATCCTTTGCCGATTATGAGAAAGCTCTGACTGAGGATACCATACGTTTTCAAGATATGTGCAAAGAAAAACTGGGTTGGGAGCCCAATACCTATGTCTACCCTTTTGGTGCTTTCGGCAAGGAATCCGAGGAGATTTTGGCAAAACTGGGTTTTAAAGCTACTCTTTCCTGCTACGAGAAGGTCAATTATATTGATGAGGGCAGCAGCCTCTTTAGCCTGAGGCGCTATAACCGGGCCGGAGGCAAGGGCAGTGAGGCATTCTTCAAAGGCATTTTGGAATAAGGTTCATTTGGGGTCATAATTTTCTTATTTGTCAGCGCCGCTATCATTATTTTTGCTGTCGCAGTTGTCATCACTGTTTTCATTGCCATCATCGTTACTTGTTCCGTTGCTATTGTCATCGCTATTGCTGTTACTTCTGCTGTTGCTTTCCAGCAAGGCTTTTTGCAGAGACATAGTGGTTATCGTATCGCCCAGCTGGGTGAAGATGGCTCCCAATATGCCCATCTCCGTGCTGGAGCGGCCCTCGGTCAAGACAATGGCCAGGGCAGTGACGGAAGCAGCCAAACCTGCCGGAGAAAGCATAAAATCACCTCTGGCCATTATATGCAATTCATAATTCACAATTCACAATTGGTAAAATAAAACACCGGGAGGCCCGGTGTTTTTTATCTGTTTTACTGCAATTAATCTTCGGCAGGAGGATTTTCTTCTTTTTCGATATTTTTAAGAAGCAGCTCTTCTGCTTCTTCTTCCAGGGGTTCGAAATCGGCGCTTAATTCCAAGTTCAAGGCAGCCATTTCTTTGTAGCCGGCAATTATTTCCGCTTCAGTCCATTTACGTTCGGTCATGGCGCTTGCCCCCCTTTTCAATTTATAATTCATAATTCATAATCAAAAACTTAAGTCTAGCTTCCGTCTTCTGTCCTCCGACTTCCGACCTCTGATTCATAGGGGTTTCCCCGCTTTGTTTGGGGAATTTCTTGGAGCGTTTTTTATTTTGAAGATTTATATCGCCGACACTGTTTATGATAAAGCAAAAGCGCTTTGATTTCAAGTAGAAATATTTGCCCTTGCAGGCGAAGTGAAAGTGGTAATTTTTATTATTAGTTTAGATAGATTCGCGGCAGGCGTTCGCTTAATTTGTAGATTATTTTGGTATTAATGTCGTTTAAAAAATTGGTAAATTTATCCTTATTAGATTTATACCGTGTTTGTTTTCCAGGGGTATGCCTAAATTCTTTCCCACTTTTTTTAACCTAGTTAGAATTACATTGCACTCCGATGGATATTGATCGTTATGAGCAGTTTATATCCGTACTGGAAGATATGGAGCATAGGGAAATCGCTGCAATGGTAGAGAGTCGCAAAAAAACCGACAGTGGCAAGCGGTATTCTCTTGATGAGGTAATAAAGTGATGTGGTTTAGGAGATTATTGGTTTAAATAGATTCGCGGCAGGCGTTCACTTAGGTTACAAAGGATTTCAAAATTGATAGTGTTTATTTTATTGGCAATTTCTTCCACTATTATCTCTTCTTTTCCCTGTTTGCCAATGATAACTACCTCATCTCCAATAGAAATATTTTCCATCCCGGTTATGTCCGCCATCATTTGATCCATGCAAACGGCTCCTACTACAAGAGCCCGCTTTCCGCCGATCAAGACCTGACCTCTGCCGGAAAGGGCTCTGTTGTATCCGTCGCCATAGCCTAAAGGCAGGGAAGCGATCAGGCTTTCCTGCTCACTTTGCCAATGACAGCCATAACTCACGGGTGAATTGGCAGGCAAAACTTTTAGACAGGAGATTTGCGCTTTTACGGTAAGAGCAGGCAGCAGTTTCAGGTTATGATTCACTTCTTCTGAAGGATAATAGCCATAGACCATGATCCCTGGCCGTACCATATCATAATAGCTTTGGGGCAAATCCAAAATAGCCCCGCTATTAGCTATATGCTTAAGAGGGAATTCCAGACCTGCCTGGCCCAGAGAAGTCAAAAATTGTTCAAAAACCGCCAGCTGATGCAGAGCATAGCTCTTATCGGCACAGTCCGCCGTAGCCAAATGGCTATAAATACCTTCCACATAAATACCGGGCAGGCGGCATATGTTCCGGATTTGTTTTAAAGAATCGGGATCGGGCAAAAAGCCGATCCGTCCCATACCGCTGTCGATTTTAATATGGATAACAGCCTGGCGGTTTTGCCGGGTAGCGATAGCGCTGATCTGAGCGGCAATATCATAGGAATAGACACTTTGAACTATATTATGCCGGATAGCCAGCTCGCATTGACTGGGGGGCACATAGCCCAGTACCATGACGGGGGCGGTGATTCCGGCCATGCGCAAACAGGCGCCTTCGCCTAATGTGGCCACACCCAGGCGGTCGGCGCCGCTTTTCAGCACAGTGCGGGCGATTTGCTCCGCTCCGAGGCCATAACCATTAGCCTTGACCACGGCCATAATTTTAGTTTGCTTGCCCACTTGGCCCCGGATCTGCCGCATATTATGGCTGATATGAGCCAAATCAATCTCCGCCCAAGCCGGCCTGGGAACAGCCCATATGTTCATATTAGTCACTCCTAACTCTTAGCGGCTAGAATAGCGGCGCCAATATTATCCACGATATCGCTAGGCAGCATACTTTGTTCTCCATGCTGAGACGCCGCTAAGTCCCCCGCTCGGCCGTGGAGCCAGACTCCTAAACCGCAGGCTACCAGGGTTGGCAGGCCCTGGGCTAGCAGTGCGCCGATCATCCCAGTCAGGACATCACCGCTGCCGCCTTTGGCCATTCCGGGATTGCCGCTGGAATTGATCAGTATCCGGCCATTGGGGCTGGCAATGATTGTGCCTGCGCCTTTTAGCACTACGGTAGCCTGCCATTCTTCTGTCAGTTGTTGGGCTGCGGTCAGGCGGTTTTTTTGGATTTGCTCTGTGGTGCACTGTAAAAGCCGGGCTGCTTCTCCCGGGTGAGGGGTAAGAATGATTTCTCCTTTAGCCTTTCGCACCGCTTCTTTTTCTCCTTCCAGGGCGAAAAGAGCATCGGCGTCCAGGAGGAGGGGCTTTTCGATTTCCGTCAACAGTGTTAGGATCAATTGCTTGAGTTGATCCTCCCGGCCCAGGCCGGGCCCGATTAGATAAGCGCTGGCTGAAAAAGAGGCAATACCTTCGGCGGCAAAATGGGTAAAGCAGCCGCCGGGGCTGGCCGGCAGCGGTAAGAGCATTGCTTCGGTCAATTGAGAAAAAGGTAAATAGGCAATTGGCTGAGGCAGAGCCAGGGTACAAAGGCCGCTTCCCATCTTGAGGGCGGCTTTGGCTGCCAAAATGGCGGCGCCCGGCATCCGGGCAGAACCGGCAGCCAGCAGCAGATGGCCAAAATCCCCTTTATGGCTTTCCCGGGGGCGTTCATTCAGCCAGCGGCAAAAATCAGCATCAAGCAATTGGCGTTGGCTGGGGATTTGTTCTTCCAGCCTGCGGGGCAGGGAAATATCGGCGACACTGAGCCGCCCCACATAATCCGCAGCCGGGGGCAAAACCAGGCCCAGCTTGGCATAGGCAAAGCTGACAGTTTGAGTAGCCCGTACCGCTGTACCCAAGGGACGCCCGCTTTCCGCACAAAGGCCGGAAGGAATGTCACAAGCCAAAACCGGCTTGGAGCTGGCATTGATGGTTTTGATAAGTTGGGAGACAAAGCCACCTATCGGTCCTTTCAATCCTGTGCCTAAAATGGCATCTACAGCCAAATCACAATTGTAAAGAGCCAGGCGCACCAGGTTCAGCTGGCGTTCCTCGCTGAGGACCTGAGCGCTCTGCTCCATATTTTCCAATATTTTCCAATTAACAAGGGGGTCGCCTTGAAGGTTTTCCGGCGGACAAAGCAAAAATAGACGCACTTCAGCGCCCCGGTTGAGTAAATGGCGGGCCAAAACCAAGCCATCGCCGCCATTATTGCCCCGTCCGGCAAAAATCACAACTTTTTTCCCGGCAAGATTTTGGCCCATCAGATCCAAACAAGCCGTCAAAAGGGCTAATCCGGCATTTTCCATAAGGATAAGGGTAGAAATGCCATAATCCCGGGCAGCAGCACTATCCAAAGCCCGCATTTCCTCGGCAGTCACTAGGCGCATAGATGTTCACCTCTTGTTCAATTCATACTAAAGTGTGGAGTGTGGAGTGTGAAGAGTGGAGAGTGGAGAGTGGAGAGTGGAGTGTGAAGAGTGGAGAGTGGAGTTATTGTGGGTGCATCACAAAATTTGGGGTTGACATGGTAATAATAGACATGACAAAGGGATGTGCAGCTCTAATGTATCATGGATATATGCCTGTAGGGGCGCGCAT
>WRHF01000068.1 GCA_009783415.1 Clostridiales bacterium | reverse complement strand
ATTTCATGCATCATTTTAAGTCTACACCCTTGCAGGTAAAACCAAAGATATAGTGTATATTGTGACTTTTTTTGTTCGAATTTGAGAGCTTAGTTTCTAACTCCTAACTATCAGCGGCGAAATCCGTCCGTACACCTTCTCCGGCACTTGGGCGCAAATCAGCACCCCGTCTTCCCGGTAATTTTCACTGATAATATGCCCTTCGTCATGAAGCAGGGAAAGTAAGGAGCCGGCGGAAAAAGGCAGCAAAATTTCTACTTGTTGCCATTTTTTACTTAAGTTCTCCTCAATGGCAGCCAAAAGCCGCTCAAAGCCTTCTTTATGCCGGGCGGAAACAGCCAGGCTCCCTTCCCAAAGGGCCAGCAAACGTTTAAGGACCTGGGGATTTTCTATCAGATCTGCTTTATTGACGACGGTTATGACGGGTTTATCTGCTACTCCCAGCTGCTGTAAAACGTCCATCACTGCCTGAAATTGAACCTGGGCATCCTCTGCCGAGCCATCCACCACATGAAGAAGCAAATCGGCTTCCCGTACCTCTTCCAAAGTGGCCCTGAAAGCAGCGATCAGGTGGTGAGGCAGCCTGCGGATAAAGCCTACCGTATCTCCAAGCAGGAAGGACTGGCCGGAAGCCAGGCTGACCTTGCGGGTAAGGGTATCCAAAGTGGCAAAAAGCAAGTTCTCGGCATAGGTTTGACTATTACTGAGGGCATTGAGCAGGGAAGATTTTCCGGCATTGGTATAACCCACCAGGGCTACCAAGGGCAATTCTTCTTCCCTTCTTTTGCGGCGATGCAGTTCCCGGGTGCGCATAACCTCATCCAGCCGCTCCTCCAAATCTTGAATGCGGCGGCGGATTTTCCGCTGATCGGTTTCCAGCTTGGTTTCTCCGGGGCCTCTGGTGCCAATGCCGCCCCCCAGGCGGGAAAGAGCCAGGCCCTGGCCGCGGATCCGGGGCAGCATATATTTGAGCTGGGCAAGCTCCACTTGGAGCTTGCCCTCGTTGCTCCTGGCCCTTTTGGCAAAAATATCCAGAATCAGAATAGAGCGGTCGGCAATAGGACGGCCGGTCTGCTCTTCCAAATTATAAAGTTGAGCAGGGGAGAGGGCCTCGTCAAAAACAATCAGATCCGCATCTGAAATCTGAGCCAGGTGGCGCAGCTCTTCCACCTTGCCCTTGCCGATATAGGTGGCGGGGGAAGGCTTGTCTTTGTGCTGCAAAAGCTGACCCACAGCCAGTAACCCGGCAGTTTCTGCCAAACGGCCCAATTCAGCCAGACTGGTTTCCACTTCCTCATCATCACGGCCTCCGGTCAGGGAAACCAAAAGAGCTGCTTGAAACTGTTTTGGGGCTTCACATTGATGAAAGGCCTCCTCTGCCAGGGCGATATAGGCTGACAGATTAAAAGCCTGGGCCGCCGGCAAACTGGAAAATATTTCCATTTCCTGGTCGGTACCGGGCCACCGGGCCAGGCCAATGGAGGTAATCTCTGCTTTTTCATTGATACCCAGGGCAGCCATACAATCCAGGCGCAGCTGACGCAAGGCGGCAAAATCCAGGGCGCTGAGATGGCCGCTGCCGGATGGATGAGTGTGAAGGCAGCGGATGCCGGAAAGGCGCTGTTCACTGCGGCGAATGGCGGTCCCGGCCAAAGAAACAGTTTTTCTGCTGCCCAGTGATATCTGGAGTATTTTACCCTGGCGATTGATATAAAGGGCGATTTCCCGGTTCAGACGGAGGGAAAGACGAGCCAAGGCTTGCCCTAAAAATTCGTCCACCAACAGATCCTTCTCCAAATTATAGTCATACCAGGCAGCCATTTCCTCCAAAAGGTGTTTGGGTACCCCTTGCAAATTACCCTTTATATCTTGTACCATCTTATCACCACTTGATTATCAATATTTTTCACAGCAAAAACAACCGGTTCTCTCTTTTTTGATTGGACAAAATTAGAAAAAAGTCGCTTTTTATTATTAAGGGCGTGTTTTTCCCCGGTTATCAAAACCCTGCGTGGGCTGTCATTATCAATTTATTCCAATAAGGTTACTATAGCACAAGATCCCGCTAATTGCAAGCAGGAACGAAAAGTTGGGCAGCCTAGTAAATGGCTCATAGCCAAAGCATTGAATCTTTCATATCCCCTTTTTCATAATGCTTCATAATATTATAAGCAAGCAAATGGCCCAGCTGAGCTGGGCCATTTGCTTTTTCTCTTGTAAAACATGACAAAAGTCACAAAAAAAACATGACTGAAGTCATATAAAGTTATGACTTCAGTCACTTGCGGAATTAGCTCAAAATATGGATAATATTGGTGTGGGTCTTTTGGTCCGGACGGTTTTGAACCCATCCGGCCAAGGCAAGCAATACTTCATACTTAGCCTTCCCCCGCCAAAAGCAGGGGAAGGCAACCCTCCTCCTTGCCCCAAATAACAAATTTGCCAAAAGTATTTAGGAGCGGTAAATAAAGGCGGGTGTGAAAATGAAAAATCCATATAAAGCAGCAATATGTGGGATCCTGGCTATTATAATGGTATTCTTGTTAACAGCATGCCCAAAAGAACAGGAAACGGCAAAAACCCGGACAGAAAGAGAGATAATAGAGGGGGTAGGGTTTGATACGCCGGAGGGAGCTGTTTTGGAATATCTGGATGCGCTCAGTAATGCGGATGTAGCGCGGATGATGAGTGTGTTTGCGATTGAGAGCTATAGCCATGATTTCAAGGCAGCTCTATCTCAAACGGGAACTTTTTCAACATGGACCGCGCCTTTGCCAAATGTCAACGGTTTTGTTAAGGCAATGAATATTGAAAACCGGAGGAACAAAGCTGCGATATCGGTTTTTCGTCAAAATAGAAATTTACGCATGTCAGATCTTGATAGTTTACCTCCGTCATTGCTATGGGAATCAGGCCCGGGCATTCGTGAAGCAGTAAAACTAAGCAGAGATAAAACCGAGATTTCTACCCTTGTTGCCTCTGTAAAACAATATCTCAGTTCCTTGCCGCTTGCAACATTAAAGGTGCTAGGTTTTATCCCCCTTGAAGCCCTGAACGATTATGTTCCGGAAGGAAGCCGGAAATACTGGGAAAATGAGTTTGATACGAGAGGGGCACAAATAAGAGCCGGCAAACTGACTGGCTGTGTGGCCCTGTTTGAGCTGGGTGAGAATAAATATTTATTCTGTCCGGATGTGGTTAACTATGAAGGAAAATGGTATATTGAACAGCTGAATGGATCTATCGTGAGCTCCTTGTTTTCGGATATGGATATGACTGCGCTCAAAAAATCAGAAGGAATACTGCCGCTTCCTAACGAGCTTTACCTGGATTATTTTGCAATGCTTGTGCCAATAATAACTGAGCCGAATCTGCCGGGTATAAGAAAAAGCGGATCAGGGAAAGCAGAGGGGGAAGGGTTCGATAGTTCGGAAGAGGCTGTCACCGCATACCTTGATGCCTTTAAAGATGCGGACTTTGAGCGTATGATAAGTACCTTTGCCATAGAAAGTTTTGTTGAGAACATAGATATAGAATCTTATCTTTACAATTTTGGCTATTTCCAGCCGTGGGGGCCAATCTTTCTGGATGATAGTGATTTTGAACAAGCGATGAATGTTGAATGGCGCAGGAATTGGGTGGCAGAGTCTATTTCTGCCAAATATAGGCATCTGTGCTTGTGTGATCCTGATAGTTTGCCTGATCCAAATTATTTGGCGCCAAGCGGAGATGTCCTTTATGCAAAACTGGAGGTCGGCAAGAATAAAAGAGAAGTCTCCACTTTCACAAAATGGATAAGTAAATATCTCACTGCCCTCCCGCTTAATACGCTAAAATTACATGGATTTATTCCGCGCAAATCGCTGGAGGAAAGCTTATTGTCAAAAAGCGATTTGGAAACTATAGAAAAAGAAGAGAATAGCAGAGCAGAGAGAATCGGAGCAGGTAGTTTGTTTGGCTGTGTTGCGCTATTTGAGTTGGATGGGGATCTGTTTTTATTTACTCCGGACACAGTCTGTTATGAGGGCAAATGGTTCATCTGTAGTTTGGGCGGGGATACATCCCGAAAACTTCTAGGCAATTTGGGTTTCAGTATTGATGAGTATGTGTCGGGGGGAATAATACATCTGGCCAATGAAAATATTTATAATTACCTGTTTGGTCTAATTAATCTTGATTCTTTCTAGCCAAGGCAAGCAGTACTTCATATATTGCTATCCCCTGCCAAAGCAGGGGATAGCAACCCTCCTCTTTGATTTGAAGAGATAACTTTTTTACTGATACTTTTGGACTTTTGCCACTATGGAGGGGGTGTTGTAGAATAATAAACAAGAAACTGATAACAATAAAATGATTGTCGAACCCATATGCAATGCTATTACTTAGATGGTAAAATATACCTTGAAGGTGTTATGCCCTGCTCACTTTGCATGGCAAAGCCAAAAAAATTATCAAGAGAGGAAGATTTAAAATGTTCAAAAAAAACCGTGCTAAAACAGTTGTAGCTATTATTCTTGCAGTACTAATGATTTGCCAGACTTTACCTGTATTTGCAGCGGGGCAAAGTGCAGGCGACAACTACAAAGGCCACTGGGCAGAGAGGAGCATTGATCTGCTTTTGGCTGAAAAGATAATTATTGGTGATGAATACGGTAATATCAACCCCAATGACTTAATCACAAGAGCAGAATTTGTAACCATTATCAACAGGGCGCTCGGTTACAAAACGGAAAGCAATACTAATTTCCCTGATGTAGCATGGGGAAAATGGTATTACAGCGAGTTTGCCAAAGCTAAACAAGCCGGCATTATAAAAGGCGATGACAAGGGTAATGCCAACCCCAATGCCTACATAACAAGAGCTGAGGTAGCAGTTGCCTTGGCCGCTGCCTTAAAGATGCAAACAAACAAAACCGCCACTACTTTCACGGACAATGCGGTGATACCATCATGGGCATTAGCCGGTATCATCTCTATGCAGGATAATAAACTCATAGATGGATATCCGGACGGCTCATTTAAGGCCAGAAATAATATAACCCGCGCCGAATGCTTCACTATTATTGCCCATGCAATCGAAAAAACCCTAATTTATATCGGCAGCGGTATTATCACCGAAGTTAAAAGTAATGATAGTGATAGCGGTTCCAGCGAGGTCTATTACGAAAAGAGCTTTGGGGAAATAGCCTATAAATACTTCTGTGATGTATCAGCTATTCCTCGTGGTAGCGACAATGAAAAAGAGATAAGTGATTTCCTTGTGGCTTTTGCCAAAGAATACGGTTTTGAAGCAATCCAGGATGAGTTTCGTAATGTTTTGATAAGAAAGCCTGGCTCCAAAGGGCGTGAAACAGAGTCGCCGATCATATTACAAGGACATATGGATATGGTTTGTGTAAAGGACTCTGATGTCGATCATGATTTTCTGAAAGATCCTATTGTTCCGATTATTGAAGATGGTTGGATCAAGGCCAATGGAACATCCTTGGGCGCTGACAATGGTTGCGGGATTGCCATGATTATGGCGGTACTTGCTGCAAGCAATCTCTCCCATCCGCCGATTGAGGCAGTAATAACGGCGAACGAAGAAGGCGGGAATGGACCCGGAGCATTCGGATTTGATACCTCGCTGCTTCAAGGGCGGCAGTTCATCAATCTTGATTCGGAGGAAGAAGGGGTTCTAACCGCCAGCTGTGCAGGCAGCGCCTGGAGTGATGTAATAATAACTCTTAAAAACGAAACTGCTCCAAGTGGAATAGCTAGCTATGAACTAAAGATAACAGGTCTTTTGGGTGGTCATTCGGGAATTGATATAGAGAAAGGCCGCGCCAATGCAATCATTTTAATGGCTCATCTTTTAAAAGCCCTTGACAAAGAGGATATATATCTTTCAAACATAGAAGGGGGCGAATTCTGGAATGAAATAACAAGAGAATGTGTGGCGTTAATATCTTTTGCCGAAAGTGATTTGGATAAAATCAAATCTATTATTGCCGAAATGGAAAGTAAGTTTAAAGAAGATTTTCCTGATGATGAAGATCTAATCATTACTCTGGAGAAAACGGATACTTGCGAAAGTGTGATAAGTCATGATTCATTGCAAAATATCATTGATTGCATCCTGGAAACACCAAACGGAGTCCAATCAATGAGCCCCACTTTCGAAGGACTTGTTCAAACTTCAAATAATACAGGCGTTATTTTTACCCTTAGAAACAGTGAATTTTTCCCTTCTGATGTTGTGGTAATGTTTAATCTCCTCCGCAGCTCAGTGGAAGAAGAAATTATGGATTTGCTTACTAAGATAGCACAATTAGGGGAAAAGCCAGGCGTAATGGTGGATTCACCTCTGGATTACCCGGATTGGATTTTTATGCCATGGGAATATAGAGAAGATTCTCCCCTGCGGGACAAAATGATCAGCGTATTTGAAGATACATTTGATTATTGTCCCACTGTTGAGGGAACGCATGGCGGACTTGAATGTGCTTTATTTGCTGCAAGAATGCCCGATTGTGATTTTATTTCAATGGGCCCGACGGTTGAAAACGTCCACAGTACCAGAGAGAGAATGAGCCTATCTTCTTTCAACAGAACATGCATTTACCTGATCAATATTTTAGAGAGCCTGTAGCCTAAATGCCAAGCTGCCCGAGCAGAGATTTTAGACAGATACTCCCGCAGAGCATCAACAGAAAACAAGTCGTTTGCTTCAATAGTTTTCGAGAAGCGAAAACACACCCGTTCTTGGGTATAGATACTTGCGGTTGCAGACCGCCCTAGTCGTTTACCCTCGCAAAATATTAATAAAAAAATCAATTAGCCGAGGTTGATGTTCATTTTGAACATCAACCTCGGCTAATTGATTTTCTCTTTATCTATTTTTTACAGGTCAAAATAATTGCGGCACACATCTAAAATCTCTTCTCTTGTGTCCTCGTCCGTTATCCTGCCCGTCGGATTGCTTAGACGATTATGAGATATAGTGCGGATTTGCTGTACCATGGCAACTGACTGCTTTGATAATCCGGTTACATTCTGATCAAGTAGTATTTCCGTGGGATAAATTTTGTCGCCCGGCTTAACAGAAGACAAGGGCAATATGGTAGAAACAGGCAGGTTATGATTTACCGCATCTGTTGAGATAATAAGCACTGGACGAGTTCCCTTCTGTTCGCTGCCAACAGTCGGGTCAAGGCTGCAATAATAAATTTCCCACTTATTTACCATGTCCCGGGCACCTCACTGTCAACAGCCTTGAAATCCTCGGCGCATGATAAGGTACGGGAAAGGAATTCTTTGTCCTGTCCGGCTTCTTTCAGCAACGCTTCATATTGTGCTGCTTTGCGGGATCTCAGATATTCATCTAGTGCTTCATTGATAGCAAAGTTAACAGATGGTATTATTTTCTCTTTCGCGAGTTTCTTGAGCTCGTCAATATATTCAAGAGGCAAAGTTGTCGTATAACGAACGGTTCTTGCTGTCATTTTAATCCCTCCTCGGGTATAGTATATTAGATTTCATCAAATTTGTCAATATCAATATGATGCAAAATCTGATGCTAATTCTGATGATCTGAATACTGAATCCTGAATACTTGCGGTCGAAGACCGCTTTAGTTTGATCATCTGCCAGGCGCTGCGATGCCTGGCCTGATTGGGGGCCCGTGTTTCGGTGTTTATGAACATATACCGGTATTTTTTCAAACTATCTCCGGGAATTATGAGATGAGAAACTCTTTTGGCCAGGCTGCTTTGAAAACCATCTTCCTCAAATAAATCCAGAATAGTATGATAATTTGACCTGCCGCCATAGTCGATGAAAGCCGGATTATCGCTTTGAATACTGCGCCCCCGGATCCGGATGGTGACCCTATCCCGCTCCCCGGCATTGATAAGGATGATATTGATCCGATGCTCCGGCATTAGCGCCAGCTCGGTGCGGGGGAAAAGAAAAATATTGAGATTGCCCTGATTGGAGATTTCCCCATATATCCCCCTTGGTAAGCGGGGTTTCTGCCACCATTTATTGGTAAAAGGCAGTAGATCAAGAGAATTATCTTTGCAGGGGACTATGTCGTCATCTTTCATTTGTCCGTATTTGATCTCTAAATCAGGGATCTCTCCCAATAATTCATTATCCCTGGCATAGCTGCGTAAATAAAAAGCAAAAAGCTTCAGCTGGCTCTTGTACTGATTGATAGCAGCTTTTTTGTCGTCCTGGGTTTCCTCATCCAGCTCATAAGAATACCACTTTGTCCCGGAAGCCAGCAAATGAGCGGGAGGTGTAGTGTATTGACCTGCCCTGGCCAGGAGAGCCAAGGGCCAATTACCTTGATGTACCAGGTAGAGCAGTTGTCTTTGGGGTTGGTAATCCAGAACAGCCAGGGCATATTTTACAAAGCAAAAGGCGGCACGGTGATCCGGATGATAGTCGTTGGGATGCGGCATAATTATCCAGTCCGGCTGATAGCCGGCTATAATATTTTGAATATCCAATGCTAAATTTTCCCCGCAATAAGCGGTATCCTGCCGGAAGGAGTTAATATATGGTGAATGACTGCTTTGGGTATAAGGATCCAGATAAGGTAGTTCACACTGCCAATAATTCTCCCATAATTTGTTGATTCCCCGATCCGGATAACCAAGAAAAATTATCTCATCTTTGGCAAGCCCCAGAGCCTTCATGGCGGCAATTGTTTCCTGTTGGCGAATATAACCCAGGTTGATAAATTTTTGAGGATCCAGCCGGGGTTCTTTTTTATTATTACGGGCAGAAAAGGTATTGCCGTCCCCATTGGTCAAAAGTACTACTTTCACTTGACCGCCGGCTGCTATATGGTCTTGGAGCAGGCCACCGGCGCCCAGGATCTCATCATCATTATGGGGGGCAAAGAGCAGTATCTTTTCTTCTTTTCTTATGACCGGCAAAGGCTCTAAATCAGCATGAACAAAATAATTGGAACCGAAGCTGTATAAGGTATATCCGCCTGTCAACAGTAAGGGAATCAAAATAATTATCAGAGATATTTTAAGGACAAGTTTTCTTTTAGCCATGGTTTCTCCAATTTATCGGTTATAACCATAAAAACTATTGACATATCTCGTTTTTTAGGTTATGCTAACTATCGGGAAGGAGTGATTTGAATTGTTCTTGCGGCAGACTTATATTGATCAAATTATGCCATTTGTTGATCTGCCCTTGGTGAAAATCATAACCGGCGTTCGCAGATGCGGGAAGTCGACTATTATGCTGATGCTTATGGCTGAACTCAAAAAGAGGGGGATCAGTGAGAGCCGCTTGATCCGGATCAATTTTGATACTTTGGAATGGCAAAATGTGGAAGCGAAGCGGGTTTTTGAACTTATTAAATTAAAGCTTGCCCCAAATGAGCGAACCTATTTATTTCTGGACGAAATCCAGGAAATTAATAATTGGGAGCGCTTAGTCAATACATTTATGGAAGAAACTGAATATAATGTTGATATTTTCGTTACCGGCTCAAACTCTAAAATGATGTCCTCTGAAATATCAACCTATTTGACCGGACGTTATGTTTCTTTTCGCATCCATCCTCTTTCTTTTAGCGAGTATTTACTGTTTAAAAAACACTATGGCGATATATCAGATTTAAATAAGGAATTTTTGAATTATATCGAATATGGCGGCTTTCCCGCTGTTCACTTAAAGCAACTTAGCCCGGATGAAGCCTATGTTATCGTTAAAGATATCTATAATACCACGATTTTTACCGATATTGTCAAACGAAATCAAATCCGCAAAGTTGATCAGCTGGAGCGTGTTGTTAAATTCTCTTTTGATAATATCGGCAATACCTTTTCGGCAAATTCCATCAAGGGATTTTTGGAAAGCCAAAGACGAAAAATAGATATTGAAACTGTTTATAATTACCTGGCAAAACTGGAGGGCGCATATATTCTGAACAGATGCTCCCGCCAGGATCTACTAAGCAGAGATATCCTGAAAACACAAGAAAAGTTCTATTTGGCGGATTGCTCCTTCAAGCATGCCCTTTTGGGATATAGGAAAGACGGCATATCACAAATCTTGGAAAACATTGTCTATCTGGAATTAAGGCGGCGGGGATATGATGTTTTTATCGGCAAGCTTGAAACACGGGAGATCGGTTTTGCCTGCGAAAAACAAGGCAAAAATATCTATGTTCAAGTTGCCTATTTGCTTCACGATCAGAAAACAAAGGAAAGAGAATTTGGCAATCTGCTGAAAATAGATGACAACTTTCCTAAATTTGTGGTCAGCATGGATGAAATAGATATGTCGCAAAAAGGGATCATTCACTTGAATATCAAAGACTTTCTGCTTGAGAAATGGAGCTGAAAATGGCAAAATCCTATACAGTTTTAGATATAGAAACTACCGGCCTTGATGCTGCTTCTAATGAAATTATTGAGGTGGCGGCTGTAAAGATCCGCTCCGGCAGTCTGGAGGAGGAATTCAGCACTTTAGTGAAACCCAAGCGAACCTTGCCTCCGGAGATCACGGTTCTTACCGGCATTGATGAAAAAATGTTGGAGAAAGCCCCGCTTCTGGAAGAAATTATGCCGCAGCTGGAGGATTTTGTTGCCTCGGATATTATAATTGCCCACAATGCAGCCTTTGATGCAGCATTTCTGAGCCGGCACTTTCGCCGGGAAAAAGAATGGCTGGATAGTTTGAGTCTGGCTCAGATCGTCTATCCCGACAGGCCTTCCTATGCCCTGGCCAGCTTGGCGGATCATTTAGGTCTGATGAATCCCGCTTTTCACCGGGCCTTGGGAGATGCCAAAACAGCAGGAGAGCTTTTCCTGTTTTGCCAAAAAGAGCTCAAAGAGCTTAACTGGCGGGTTCAACGCAATCTGTTACATTTGGCAGCTTGGGATGATCCTCTATCACAAATGATTCGCCAAAATCTGACACAATCCCTCTTATTGTCCGGCAGCGGCAACGGCGACCATTTGCCTTTGCCTTTCAAACACGATGCCAAAGAAGAAGGCTTTCGTAGAAAACGGGAAGTGGATGAATGCTATCAGTTGGCATGGAAAGAAGTGGAGCCCTGTTTGAGATTATGCGGCAGCCCGGATTGGCCCGGTTTTGAGGAACGTCCCCAGCAATTGGCAATGGCCAAGGAAGTAACCAAAAGCCTTAACGGGCGGGGACATTTGCTGGTTGAGGCAGGTACCGGCACCGGTAAATCCCTGGCATATCTGGCGCCGGCTGCTCTATTTTCTCAAAACTCCGGCCGGCAGGTGGCTATCAGCACCCATACCATTACATTGCAAGAGCAATTGATCAATAAAGATATCCCTCTATTAAGCCGGATTTTGGGCAAAGAAATTAAAGCTGTTTTGCTCAAAGGACGCAATAATTATCTATGCCTGCGCCTTTATCAAAGCCTGATCAGGCGCAATGAGGAAAATCTCCGACTCTTTTTGATGCGCCTTGCGGTTTGGCTGAGCCGGACGGACAGCGGCGACAGCGGCGAGTTGCATATTAATAAGTATGACTATTGGAAATGGCAACTCTTGGCGGCAAGCAGGGAAAATTGCCAGGCTCCCGACTGCCCTTTTGCCCGCGGCCAATGTTTTGTCCGCCAAAGCCGCAGAGCTGCCGAGGAAGCGGATATCTTTATTTTGAATCATTCATTATTGGTAGCAAATGCTTCCTTGGATAAAAGCTTTTTACCTGATATGCCCTATTTATTGATCGATGAAGCTCATCATTTGGAGCGGGCTGCCGAGGAACAATTGACCCAGACTCTTAATTTAACTGATTTATCGGCCTTATTACCGGCTTTGCGGAAAAGTCAGAGAGGCAGCATATTGGTAAAATTTTCCAGACAATGTGAGGAGTTATTTTTATCCCCGGAGGAAAAAGGCTTATATCAGGAAAAAGAGAAAAAAATAGCCAAATCTGTGGAGGTATTGGCAAAGGTCGGAGAAAACTTTTTCCGTCTGCTGGGGGAGCTTTTTTTGGCTCAGGCGGCAAGGGATGGGTTTTATCCTGCCCGCTTGCGCCTGCGTAAGGATTGGCTGAGCGATCCGGCTACAGATGATGCCTCCCGTCTGGAAAAAGCCCTGGAGGATCTGATTGCTTGTCTTTTGGAACTGGATAATTCTTTGCATGTTATGGAATTATCAACCGAAAATGAGTTATCCGGCAGGGAGGAATTGCACTATATCATTGATGAGCTGCGCCGGGATAAAAAGGTTTTGGAGGATTGTCTGGCTTTGGATGAGGAGAATTTTGTGGCTTGGCTGGAATTTGAAAGCGAAGAGAAAATGCCCGGACTTTATCATGTACCTATTGAACTTGGCCCTATCCTCAAAAACTGTCTTTTTTCAGAGAAAGAAAGCTTGATTTTCACTTCCGCCACTTTGACGGCAGCAGGCAGTTTCAGCTATATTAAACAGCGGCTGGGACTGGATTTATTGCTTCAGGATGATGAGATCCTCCGGGAATTGGCCCTGGCTTCCCCCTTTCATTATCAGGAGCAAGCCTTATTGACCATATGCAATGATTTACCAAATCCTGCCGGCGCCAGCGAGATCGAATACACGGCAGCAGTAGCAAAAACCCTGGAAAAACTCTTATCAGCATCCCGGGGCAGGGCGGTTGTCCTTTTTACATCCCATTATCAACTGAGAGCCGTCTATCAAGCCTTGCTTTCGCCTTTAGCTGCCAGGGGTTTGGTGCTTTTGGCCCATGGCATCAATGGCAGCAGGGCCGGCTTGTTGCAGCGCTTCAAAAAAGAAGCTAACTGCTGCCTCTTGGGGGCAAACAGCTTTTGGGAGGGGATTGATGTGGTAGGGGAGGCTCTTTCCCTGGTAATAGTAGTTCGCCTGCCCTTCTGGCCGCCAAATAGCCCGACAATGTCTGCCCGCTTGGAAAAAATAGAAGCACAAGGTGGCAGCAGCTTTTTCCAATACAGCCTGCCTCAAGCCCTGATCCGTTTCAAACAAGGCTTTGGCCGCCTAATAAGATCAGGAGAAGACAGGGGAGTATTCTGCGTACTGGACCGGCGTATCATAGAAAAAAACTACGGCAGAAAATTCATAACCTCCCTACCCCAAATGAAAATCCAATGCGCAAACAGCAACAAAATAGCCGAAACAATAAGCAAATGGCTGGAGTAAATCAATTCAAAATTCAAAATTTGTTGTAGGTTTTACTTCAATAAAGTTTTGCGCAGCAAAACCTACCCGTTCTGTCCTCTGTCCTCTGTCCTCTGAATTCTGTCCTCTGTCCTCTGAATTCTGTCCTCTGTCCTCTGAATTCTGTCCTCTGTCCTCTGACTTCTGCTAAGACATACACCAAAACCCGGCCCTGTCAATATTATGTATCATTGCGGATACAACCGGAGAAGAGGTGAGGCCATGCGTGTATACTATTTTAGGCTACCGGGTTTTTTGCGCAACCTGCTCAAAAAGGCAATGAGACAATAAGCTTTAAAAAGGAAAAATCGAAAAAGGAAAATTGGGTGGGAAAGATCAGAGCCGGTGATAACCATTAGCGAAAAGGTGTATCCGGCTCTTTTCCCAAAGCCTGTTAAGAGTTAGGAGTTAGGAGTTAGGAGTTGGGTTTAGAGTTTTTTAAGGTAGAAATAAGCTCATTACGTTATAATAATAAGAATATGAGATGGACATCCCTATATTTCAATGGTTCTGCTCAGTAAAACTTATCTATTACAACTCCTAACTCCTAACTCCTAATTCCTAACTAATATTCACCTTACTCCGAAAACTCCGCCAATAGCAGAAGCCAGGAGACCATAAATACAGTGTCCCCAAAAAGCTCCCAGATCCCTGTGGCCGGTCAGGTTGATCAGCAGCATTAGGACTAGAAAGACCGCCCCTACGGCAAGGCCGCGGACAAGCCCTTTATTTTGACCCATTTTGGCCGCCAGGTATCCTCCTGCTAGTAAGGGAATTACATTGATCAAAATCCCGATCGGGACTAAGAAAGTTTCTTCTATGTTGCTGAAAAAGATGATGGCGCCGGCTATCAGGGTAAAAATAAAAATCAGGCAATAGATAGCCAAGAGTGCAAATAAAAGTGTTTTTATATTGCCTGCCAAGGTTCCGGAACTGTTGTGAGGTAAGTCAAAAGATTTTTTTTTCTCCGTCATAAAATAACCTCCGTTTTAGAAATTAGAAGTTAGAGGTTAGAAATTAGAGGCTAAAACAGGTAGTTTTTGTTTTGATGATATTTGTTAAGTAAAAGCTACCCATTCCAGCCGCTAACCGCTAACCGCTAACCGCCAGCTGCTTGAGTGTCCATGCTAAAATTTATGCCAAGGTCAGGATTTTATGATAAAATTTTCTTTTTTGACTTGACTATATCTCTTCTGAGGCATAAAATTAGATTAGATTATTAAAGGAGAATAATTATATGAACGAATACAAACCTGAGCAAGAAAACGACCAAGCCCCGGAACAGTTTTTTGAACCGGAATCCGATCCAATTCCGGAGGAAACTTCAGGACAAGCCTCCGGGCAGTTTCCGGAGGATAGTTTCGAACAAAGCTATGGTCAGTTTCCGGAGCAGTCTTTGGAGGAGAGTTTTGCAGAGACCTATGGGCAAATGCCGGAACCGGACGCTGAGCAACCCCTTGAGCAGTATCCGGAATCTGCCCTTTGGCCCAGTAATGATCAATACTCCGGGACGGGTTTTGAGCAAAATCAATGGCAAGATCCTACCAAAAAAAGGAAGAACCCTGTGCTGAATTTTATCAAAGAATTTGTTATTATTGTAGGTATGGCTGTTGTCCTGGCCTTTTTGCTCAAATCATATGTGGTTGACAGCCGGGTGGTTCCCTCCAGCTCTATGTATCCTACGGTACAGATTGGTGATCGCTTTATTATCAGCAAATTGTCCTATATTCGCAGCGATCCGGGGCGCGGCGATATTATTTGCTTTGATCCTCCGCCGGAAATGCCCAGAAAAGATGAACTTTTAAAAAGGGTCATCGGCCTGCCGGGGGAAACCCTGGAAGTTAGGGATGGCCGGGTCTATATCAATGGTAAAGGATTGGTTGAACCTTATCTGGCTGAAAATCCCCGCTATAACTACGGGCCTATTGAGATTCCTGAAAATTGCTATTTTATGCTGGGTGATAACCGTAATCTAAGCACAGACAGCCATTTATGGAATTACCCTTTTATCCATAAGGAGGCTGTTGAAGGAAAAGTATTGTTCCGCTATTGGCCTCTTGCCCGTTTCGGCCTACCGTATACTAAAGCGGATATGCCGCAAGGGAT
>WRHF01000067.1 GCA_009783415.1 Clostridiales bacterium | reverse complement strand
TGGTCACCCCTGTACTGCTTTTGACTGCCCGGGACAGTATCAATGACCGGGTGGCGGGCTTGGATGCCGGGGCGGATCATTATTTGGTAAAACCCTTTGCCATGGATGAGCTGATTGCCCGGGTCAAAGCCCTGGGACGCCGTCTGCCCAGCCTGAAAAGGGAGACCATTGATTTTGAGGATTTAAGCCTGGATTTGCAGGGGGTCCAGCTGAATGTAGGTGAGAAAGCCGAGCGCTTATCGGCCCGGGAATTCCAACTGTTGGAAATGTTTATGCGCCGGCCGGGCCAGGTTTTTAGCCGGGAGTATATTTTGGACCGGGTTTGGGGCTTTGATGCCGATGTCAGCGAAAATAGCATAGAAGTATATATGCACCTTTTACGGCGGAAAATAACCAGCAGCAAGGTGGAAATCGCTACTGTACGCGGCGTAGGGTATACGTTGCGTAAAAAAAATGCATAATTTATATCATGTTTAAAAGCATTCGTTTTAAGTTAACTTTATCCAATGCTTTGGTGATGCTGGTGGTGATTTTACTGCTGGCTGTTGCTATTTATATTTTTATGCAGGGAATTGTTTATCAGGGACTGGATGCCAGCCTCAAAGCCGGGGTGGATTGGGGTTTATTGTCTTTTGTCCGCTCTTCTTTCGGTCCTTTTGATGCCGAAAACCCTCTATATATGAGTACTCCGCCTTATTTGCGAGGTCTGGAATATAATTTACGTAATGCTGATTATAAGCTGGTATCCTTCACGAACCCGGCAGATGGCGACTTGGACCCTTTGGCAGCTTTGGCTAAAAATGCCGGAGAAAAGAAGAGAAATACTACCTATAAAAACGTGCGGGTGGATGACAGCCCCTTGCGGGTACTTTCTTTTCCCATTTCCAATCCGGGGGAACCGGTGATCGGGGTGATTCAAGTCTATGCCGATGCGACCAATGAAAGCTTTTTTCTTTCCCGCTTGCTTTGGGTTTTGCTTTTGATTTCCCTTGCTGCGGTTTTTTGCTCTTTTGCTGTAGGCTGGTTTATGGCGGGCCGGGCCTTAAAACCTGTCAGTTATGCCTGGAAGCGTCAGCAGGAATTGATTGGTGATGCCTCCCATGAATTGCGTACCCCTTTGGCGGTAGTGCAGGCTAATCTGGAAGTGCTGCGGGAAGAAATTGAAGAAATTCCTGAAATTTCACATAGCTGGCTGGATAATGCTTTCAGCGAATGCAAACGCATGGGCCGCCTCCTTACTGATTTGCTCTTTTTAGCCAAAACCGATGCCGGGGAAGACCGCTTCATTTTTGAGCAGATCAATCTTTCCGGCCTGGCCGGCGATTTGGTAAGTGCCATGGATCCCCTCTTTGGAGAAAAGCAAATAGATTTTATTTCCTCGGTACAACCGGGCTTATTGGTCTTGGCTGACCGGGAGAAAATCAAGCAAGTGTTGGTGATTTTGATTGACAATGCATTGAAGTATACCCCGGCGGGAGGAAGCGTTAGTCTGAATGTTAGCCTAAAGGGGGGTAAAAAGATTATTTCCGTAACCGATACGGGGTTAGGTATCGCCCTTGATGATCAAGCCAAGATTTTTGACCGTTTCTACCGGGTAGACAAAGCCCGCTCCCGCAGCCAGGGGGGCACTGGTCTGGGACTTTCGATCGCCCAGCAAATAATTATCCAGCATCAGGGGAAGATTAGTGTGAAGAGCACTTTGGGTGAGGGCACCTCGTTTGTTGTTGAACTGCCTTAGTAGCTTACGAACTCGTTTCGTAAATAAAAAACAAGAATTTTGTTCAATAGTTTTCGCGAAGCGAAAAGTTACCCGCATTCTGATTTCTGAATACTGAATCCTGAATACTTGCGGTCGCAGACCGCCTTAGATATAAGGAAAAGGATAAAGGGTAGAGGAGGATTTTTTAATGACGGATGTTATGCGTGTCCTGTATAATTGCTGGCGGCAACAGATACGCAAATCAAAATAGTATACAAAATAGGATATTATTCATTCTTGCGGGATTATATTCCGCTTTTATTACTTTCTGCGGCTACTATGCTATAATTAATTTGGTTCAGAAAAAAGATACGAGGTGATAATGTTGGCTAAAAAACAGGGTCATGTAACCGTTGTTGAGAAATTATGCAAAGCTTGCGGCATTTGTATCGCTTTGTGCCCGGCCCAGGTCTTTGTGGCTGCACCTGATGGCAGAGCCCGGGTAGCTGACCAAGAGAAATGTACTGCCTGCCGCATTTGTGAGATGCATTGCCCCGATTTTTGTGTGGAAGTGGAGGAGATAGACAATGAGTAAAGTTCGTTTGGTTCAAGGCAATGAGGCCTGCGCTTTGGGGGCTATTGCCGCCGGGGCCACCTTTTATGCCGGCTATCCCATAACCCCTTCTACGGAGGTGGCGGAGCAAATCGCCGTCCTTTTTCCCAAGATAGGTGGTAAATTTATCCAAATGGAAGATGAGATTGCCAGCATTGGGGCTATTATTGGCGCTTCTGCCGCTGGACATAAATCCTTTACCGCCACCAGCGGCCCCGGTTTTTCCCTGATGCAGGAATTGATCGGCTATGCTGCGATTACGGAGATTCCTACCGTGGTTATTGATGTGATGCGTCCCGGACCGTCTACCGGTTTGCCCACTTTGTCCTCTCAAGGGGATATTCAGCAAGCCCGCTGGGGTACCCATGGCGATCACAGCATTATTGCCCTTTCTCCTTCTTCGGTGATGGAGGCATATTATGAGACGATCCAGGCTTTTAATTTAGCGGAAAAATACCGCACTCCTGTGGTTTTGCTTATGGATGAGGAGATCGGCCACCTAAAAGAGCGCTTTGAAGTCAATGACGAAGAAAAGCCCGAAATCATCAACCGCAAAGCCCCGGAGCCGGGCAAGGAATATATCCCCTATGAAAACACTGAGGATATGATACCGCCTTTTGCTGTTTTCGGTTCCGGTTACCGCTATCATATCACCGGTTTGACTCACGGGGAAAAGGGTTTTTATTCCAGCGCCTTGCCGGTAGTGGATGCTATGATCCGCCGTTTGTGGCACAAAATCGAAGACAGGGTAGATGATATTTGCCGCTTTGAACAGGTTGATACTGCCGATGCGGAGATTTTGCTTATTGCTTATGGCAGCACTGCCCGTTCCGCCGAAGAAGCTGCGGAAGTTTTGCGGGCGGAAGGTATCAAAGCCGGGGTGTTGCGGCCCATTACCATCTGGCCATTCCACGATCAATATATTGCCGAAATCTGCCAAGGCAGAAAAGCGATCATTGTCCCGGAAATGAATATGGGTCAATATGTACGGGAAGTGCAAAGAGTGGTTCAAGATGTTCCGGTTCATTCTCTGACCCGGGTGGACGGGGAAATGATCACCCCTACGGAAATTACGGCTATGGTTAAGGAGGTGCTGTAGATGAATGCCCTTTATGAAAACTATTTTCGGAAGAATTTACCCCATATTTGGTGTTCCGGCTGCGGCAACGGTATTGTGATGAGCGCCTTTGCCCGCGCTATGGAGCAATTGGGCTATGATAAAAATAAAACGACAGCCGTTTCCGGGATTGGCTGTTCTTCCCGGATCACCGGTTATTTAGATTTAAATACCCTGCATACTGCCCATGGCCGGGCTTTGCCTTTTGCCACCGGGGTAAAAATGAGCGAGCCTGAGATGAATGTCTTTATCTTTATGGGCGACGGGGATTGCGCGGCTATTGGCGGCAATCATTTTATCCATGCCTGCCGGCGTAATATGGATATGACTGCCATAGTTATCAACAACCATATCTATGGCATGACCGGGGGGCAATTCTCCCCCCTCACCCCTTTCGGCAAAAAAGCCACCACTGCCCCTTATGGCAGCGTTGACCCTGCTTTTGACCTTTGCGAATTGGCCAAGGGGGCCGGGGCAAATTTTGTAGCCAGGGGCAATGTTTATCATGCCAAACAATTGACGGATTTGATTGTAGCCGGAGCCCGGCACAAGGGATTTTCCCTGATTGAAGTTATGGCTACTTGCCCTGTCTCCTATGGCCGCCATAACAAAATGCCCAAGCCTATTGAATTGATGAATCATATCAAAGAAAATACGGTAAGCCTGGCCCGGGCAGCCAAAATGACTCCCGAAGAGCTGGAAGGTAAAGTCGTTAACGGTATTTTGCATCAGGTGGATGGAAAAGAATATTGCCAGGAGTATCAAAATCTTTTGGACCGGATCCAGGGAGGTGGCAAATAATGGGTAAAAAATGGAGAATACGTTTAAGCGGTACCGGTGGCCAGGGGGTTATTAAAGGCGCCATGATTTTGGCCGAGGCGGCATTACTGGATGGCCGCAATGCTACCCAATCCCAGGTCTATGGTCCGGAATCCCGGGGCGGTTCCACCCGGGCGGAAGTCAATATATCCGATGCCCGCATTCTATATCCCAAGGTGGAAAACCCTAATCTGCTGCTTTGCCTTTCCCCGGAGGCTTACCAAAAGTATATTGGTGATATCAGCGAAGATGCTATCATTGTCCTTGACGGGGATTTGGATAAGGGAGCATTGGACCGGTCCGGGGTATATCGCTTACCTATTACGGAAATAGCCCGGGATCAGCTGGGTAAAGAAGTAGTTGCCAATGTGGTGGCTTTGGGAGCTATCAATGGTATCGCCGGGATCCTTTCCGATGAGGCGGTCTACGAATCCCTGGCCCGGAGTTTTCCCGAGAAAATTTTAGATGTTAACCGGCAAGCTTATCAGCTGGGATTCCAAGCCGGCAAAGCTGCTATAGAATAATAATTCTGATATTAGAAAATACCCTTCTTTTTTATAAAGAGGATAGAAGAGATTCTGTCCTCTTTGGTTTTTATTATGGAATTATGGGATGAATTGGTATTTTATGAAAAAATACTGTACAAAAAAAGCAGATTGCGCTATAATAAGGTAGCATAAGTTTATGCGAGGTGAGGATAATGGACGAGCAGTGGACTATTGGTGGGCAATGGGCGCCGGACGAGGAAAATATATCCTCTTTTGAGGCTGTGCCTGCAGAACCGGCGGTAATAAAAGCCCATGAAGAGATGCCTCCCCAAAAGCCTTTTATCTGGCCGCCCCGTTCCTGGTTGGGCGCTGCTATTACCATATTTCTGATTACTTTTCTGGGCGTCCCGGTTTTGCTTGCTTTACCCTTTTTGCTTTCCAGTTTGCCGGATATTATGACTGGCGGCCCGGAAGATCTAAGTTGGCTTAATATGGGCTATATGGGTTGGCTGATGATAGCCAATAGTATCACAAATTTCCTTGGTTTCGGGATAGTGCCCTTTTTGATAGTCCGCCGGAGCTGGCCCCGGCCCTGGTCTGTGCTGGGCCTGCGCAAGGACCGTTTTTGGCGTATTTTGGGTTTGGGTGTGCTGAGCGGTGTGATTATTTTTATCCTTCAGGCAGTGCTTTCGGGCATTATATCCTGGTTTGCCCCTGATGGAGCCCAATCCCAGGAAATTCTTAATACCTTGGCCCTGACGCAAAACGCTTGGATGCGCTTGGGTTTGATTATCTCTATTGCTGTGCTGGCCCCTTTTTGCGAGGAAGTGTTTTTCCGGGGTTTTCTCTATCCGGCCCTGACAAGCTATTGCAATTATCGCTGGGCTTTACTAATTTCCTCCGCGGTTTTTGCCCTGGCTCATGGCAATTTTACCTATTTCCCGGTTTTCCTGGGCGGAGGTTTCGCTTTAGCCTGGCTCTATCATAAATATCAAAATCTTTGGCTAAGTATCCTGGCTCACGCGACTTGGAACACGATCTCATTATTACTGTTCTTCGGGTTCCAAAACTTGGCTGAGTTTTAAAGGACAAAATACCAAAAGAGGAATCAATTTACTGGAGTAGTCTGCTATTCTCATAAAAACCTTTCCGGATGAATAATAATAAGAGTTATCATCAATTGTGAATTGTGAATTGTTAAGGGGTGATTTCAATGGATAATGAGGAGAACACTTGTGAATGCGGCGCGGCAGAAGACGGGCATCATCATAGGAAAAGTTCCGGAAAAAATCTGGTTGTTGCTGTAGTCTTATTACTGATTGCGGTAGGAGGTATTTGGTTTTATAAGCAAGCTAACAGTGTCTCCATTAAAGATTTTGATGTCACGGAAAGCTTTGATTTGGCAGCTTTAAAAGCAAGCGGTCTCCCTTCTGTGTTAATGTTTGGTGAAGATAATTGCCCTGTTTGCGAGGAGATGTTGCCTCGGATCAGTCAATTGCGCCGGGAATATCAAGGCAAGCTGACTGTCCAATATGTGGATGCTTTGAAAAACAGAGCAGCCGGCGAGGGTTTTTTTATCACGCTTTTGCCCACCATCTATTTTTTCGATGATAAAGGAGAGATCAAAGATTCCAGTATCGGCAGTATTGATTTGGACGGATTGAGAGAGAAAGTGAAAATGATTCTATGATTGAACACTGGTTGAGTTTTTTTAGCGATCTTATCGGCAATAATATTTGGCTGGCGCCCCTGATTGCCTTTGCGGCAGGGATTGTTACCTCCTTTTCTCCTTGCTGCCTTTCCGCTATACCTCTGGCAATCGGCTATGTCGGAGGCTATGCCGCCGGCAGCAGTAAAAAGGCTTTCCGCTATTCTTTGGTGTTTTGCCTGGGCCAGGCGGCAACCTTTGCTATTTTGGGTATAGCTGCCTCAATGCTGGGAAAAATTTTACGCTCTGCCGGCTCTTGGTGGTATATATTGCTGGGGATCCTGATGCTGCTGATGGCCTTGCAAACCTGGGAAATCATCTCAATTATCCCCCAAAGCACTCTTTCCGGCAAAAACACCCGCAAAGGTTATATCGGTGCGGCTATAGCCGGGGCCCTGGCCGGTTTTTTCTGCGCCCCTTGCGCTACCCCGGTTTTGGTAGTGCTTTTGGCCATGGTTGCAGATACGGCCAGCTTGCTGAAAGGAGCATTTCTGTTGATTATTTATGCCCTGGGACATAGCCTTCTTACCCTGGCTGCAGGCTCTTCCATCGGCTTTTTCGGCCAAATGTCCCGTTCAGCCAATTATAAAAAAGCCAATAATGCTATCAAGGTTCTGTTAGGACTGGTTATAATGCTACTGGGTTTTTATATGTTTTACCTGGGGTTTTAATTATGAATTATGAATTATAAATTATGAATTGAAATAAGGGGAAGGTGAATGATTTATGAAATTTAATGCTATTATTTTGGCTGCAGGCAAAGGCGCCCGGATGAAATCCAAAACCCCGAAAGTTTTACATAATATCAGCGGCAAACCCATGGTTTCCTATGTGGTGGAAACAGCCCGGAAGATCGGGGCCGAACAAATTGTGGTGGTAGTGGGAGCCGATTTTCCGGATTTGACGCCGATCTTGGGATCGGATTTGGACTATGTGGTGCAAAAACAGCAATTAGGTACCGGAGATGCCGTAAAAACAGCTTTGCCGGTTCTCAAAAAGCCCAAAAATCCGCTGCTTGTGATGTGCGGGGATACCCCGCTGCTTTCCGGCGCTACTTTAAATTTGGCAACGGAGCGTTTTTATGCCGGCCATTGCGGTTGTGTGGTGCTTACTACCCATCTGGATAATCCCAGCGGTTATGGCAGGATCATCCGCCAAAAGGGCGGCAGCTTGGCTAAAATAGTAGAGGAGAGAGATGCCAGCGGGGTGGAAAGATCCATCAAGGAAATCAACGGCGGAGTCTATTGCTTTGACGGAGTCGTTTTGGCCAAGGCCATAGAACAGATAGAAGATAACAATTCCCAGGGGGAATATTATTTGACAGATGCTGTTAAGAGTATTGTTAAAGGGGGATACAGGGTACAGACCGTCACCTTGGAGGATGCTATGGAGCTGCAAGGGGTGAATGACCGGAGCCAGCTTTCTTTAGCGATAAATGTAATAAATAGACGGAATATTCAGAAACATTTAGATAATGGAGTGACTATCATTGACCCGGCCCATACTTATATTGACAGCGGCGTAGAGATCGGCGCCGATACTATTATAGAGCCCGGCTGTTGTTTGCGAGGCCAAACGGTGATCGGCGAAGGCTGCTATTTTGACAACGGCGTTGACATAATTGATTGCCGGGTGGGGAATTACTGTAATATTATCCGTTCTGTACTGCGTGAATCTACCGTTGGGGATAATTGTAATATCGGGCCTTTTGCTTATTTGCGGCCGGGCACGGTTTTGGCCGAAAGGGTGAAGGTTGGAGATTTTGTGGAAATAAAGAATTCAATTGTCGGCCCTGGAAGTAAGATCCCCCACCTCAGTTATGTAGGGGACAGCGATGTCGGCACCGGGGTAAATGTGGGTTGCGGAACCATCACCTGTAATTATGACGGTTTTCGTAAATACCGTACAGTGATAGAGGACGGGGTTTTTATCGGCAGCAACAGCAATTTGATAGCCCCGGTGAAGGTGGAAAGAGGGGCTTTTGTGGCAGCCGGCTCTACCATTGATCAGGAAGTTCCCGGCGATGCTTTGGCAATCACTAGAGTGAAGCAGAGGAATTTGCCCGGCTGGGCTGCAGCTAAGAGGAAGAGTGAAGAGTGTAGAGTGGAGAGTGAAGAGTGAAGAGTGGAGAGTGAAGAGTGGAGAGTGGAGAGTGAAGAGTGGAGAGTGGAGAGTGGAGAGTGGAGAGTGGAGAGTGGAGAGTGGAGAGTGAAGAGTGGAGAGTGGAGAGTGGAGAGTGGAGAGTGAAGAGTGGAGAGTGGAGAGTGGGGAGTAGTGGTTCAATTTGTTGCAAAATAACGAAAATAGCGACAATACCCCTTAATACAGGATTAGCCCTCGGAAAATAGAATACTTAAGAGATAAAACAGGTCTAGAACGCCTGGTAAATTCTAGGGGGTTAGAGAAGTGGCCGATCGTCGTTTGATGCTCTTTTCCGGTAATGCCAATCTGGGCTTGGCGGAAGAAATTGCTGATTATTTAACTATTCCTGTGGGACGGGCCAAGGTAAGAAAATTCAAGGATCAGGAAATCCGTTTGGAAATTGATGAGACTGTGCGCGGAGCGGATGTTTTTATTGTTCAGCCTACTTGTTTTCCGGTCAATGATAATTTGATGGAGCTTTTAATCATGGTAGATGCCATGCGCCGGGCTTCTGCCGACCGCATCAATGCTTTGATCCCCTATTATGGTTATGCCAGACAGGAGCGCAAAACCAAAGCCCGCGACCCTATTTCCGCTAAACTGGTGGCTAACTTGCTGACCGCGGCCGGGGTGGACCGGGTGATAACCATGGATTTGCATGCCGGCGCTATTCAGGGTTTTTTCGATATCCCCCTGGATCACTTGCCGGGCGTGCCCTTGTTGGCGGAATATTACAAAAACAGCGGTATTTTTACCGGTAAAAAGCTGGTGGTGGTTTCTCCGGATCTGGGCGGTGTGACCAGGGCCCGTAATTTGGCCAATCGTCTGAATGCGGATATTGCCATCATTGACAAGCAGCGCCCTGATGTCAATCAGACGGAAATAATGGAAATAATCGGAGATATAGTTGGAAAAACCGCGATAATGGTAGATGATATGATTGATACGGCTGGCACTATTACCCAAGGGGCTGCAGAGATAATGAAGCGGGGAGCCAAGGAAGTATATGTTTGCTGCACTCACCCGGTGTTTTCCCCGCCGGCCCTGGAAAGGCTGGAGCAGTCGGTGATCACCCAGGTGCTGACCACTAATACCATTCCGGTGGATTGTGTGCGGCAAGGAACCTGTTCCAAAGTAAAAGTGCTTTCGGTAGCCGCCATGCTGGGAGGCGCCATTGAAAGAGTGCATGAAAACACCTCCGTCAGCACCCTTTTTGATTAGCTAGGGGTTAGGGAGTAGGAACTAAGCTCTCAAATTCGAACAAAAAAAGTCACAAAATACACTTTATCTTTGGTTTTACCTGCAAGGATGTAGACTTAAAATGATGCATGAAATAATTAGACACGGATTTTAAGGATTTTAACGGATTTTCGCTGTTGACTGTGGATATGATGAACTTAGGTGCTGTTGCTTAAGGAAAAAATAAAAAATAATTCAATGCTTTTTATAATAAAAAAATCTGTGCTAATCCGTTTTGATCTGTGTAAATCCGTGTCCAATTTGTTTTTATTGCTTTTCCAGTTTATCTGGGGTAGGGAGTAGGGGTTAGGTGCGGTAGATGTTTTTCTTTTGTTTATTTGAAACAATAGCTTATAAGCGGGCCGTACTTGGCCTGCTTATTTTGTAGGAGGAATAGTGGAAGATCGCACCTATCTATTGGAATCCCTCATCATCCGCAGCCGGGATTATGGCGAGGCGGATAAAATTATTACTGTTTATAGCCGGGAGCAGGGGAAAAAGACTGCTATAGCTAAAGGTGTCCGCAAAGCAAAAAGCAGTTTGCGGGGTTCGGTACAGCTATTTTCCCATTCGCAGCTGGCTTTGGCTAAAGGCCGGGCCGGTTTTGATATTATTACTCAGGGTCAGGTAGTTGAGCCTTTTTTGGATTTACGTAATGATTTGGATAAAATTGTCAATGCCTCCTATTTGGCGGAGTTGACGGATTTGGCTGCTCCGGAGCACAGGCCCGGAGAGGATTTGTTTTTACTGTTATTAGCTGCTTTGTATTTGCTGGCTTTTGGTAATGACCATGATTTAGCTATTCATGTTTTCGAGCTGCGCTTTTTGGCTTTGCTGGGTCTCTCCCCCAATTTAGAATCCTGCAGCCACTGCGGCCGCAAGGCCGAGTGGACAAGTTTTTATCTTTCACCAGTGCGGGGAGCCTTGATCTGCGCCGCCTGTCACAGGGAGGATGATGGTTTGATTAGTGCTGGTACCGTTCAAGTCATGCAAAAACTGCAAAGCCTGGAATTTACCCGCTTGCCCAATTTGCGCCTCAGTAGGCAAAACCGGGAGGAAATGCGCCGGACTTTGTCTGCCTATTTGGATTATCATTTAGATTATGCAGCCAAGGCCCGGAGGTTTTTGAAATAAGATTTAAAATAAGAATAAAAAATCCTTCTTTGCGGCATATTCTATAATAAAAAGAATTTTATAAGCAAGTGAAGGCGGATAGCCGCTTCTAGCTTTTTGGCAGCAAAAGGAGGTTAAGATATGAACATGCATGAAGATTTAATTGGACACAGCGAGACAGAGAGGTCTTCGGATCGGGATCATGAAAGGGATCATGAAAAGTTTCTCCAGCAATTGGACGCCATCTGTGCCCGGAGCGGGGTCAGTTATCGCCAGGCCGAGGAAGCTTTGATTATAGGCGGGAATGTGGTGGGCGCTTTGATCTGGCTGGAAGAGCAGGAGGAGAAAAAACCTGGTATCGACCCGGAATCAATGGGTAAAAAAATCGGGGAATTTGCCAGTACGGTTTGCCATAAAGCCGGGACCCGGCTGCAGATCCGTCATGATGAGAAGGCCGTGGCAGAAATTCCATTACTGGCAGCAGCAGCCGGGATAGCAGCCGTTTGTTTCGTCCCGGTAGCGGCGGCAGCTACAACTGTGGGCGCGGTTACAGCCATGGCTAACGGGGTGACTCTGAAAGTGGTGGAACATGAGCATAGCGGGCAAGGAACTCAGATAGCGGATGAGGGTAATATCAGTATTTCGGGCTAAATAATTATAATTAAATTGTTGACAAATTCGGCAAGTTTTGCTAAAATTATATACTGGAGTGGGATTGATATTTTTTCAGTAAAAGCTTAAGAAAAAGCCTGGCAGACAGAGATGAGCCTTTCGCTTTGGGGCGAAAGGCTCTGTATTTGGGAGGCATTATTGTGAATTTTCAGGATTTAATTTTGACTTTGAATCGCTTTTGGGGTGAGCAAGGCTGCATTATATTGCAGCCCTATGACGTGGAAAAAGGCGCCGGCACCATGAACCCCGCTACTTTTTTGCGGGCTTTGGGACCGGAGCCTTGGAATGTAGCCTATGTTGAACCTTCCCGCCGGCCCACCGACGGACGTTATGGGGAAAACCCCAACCGTTTGCAGCATTATTTCCAGTATCAAGTTCTTCTCAAACCCTCACCCGCAAATGTTCAGGAGCTGTATCTGGCTTCCCTGGAGGCTATCGGCATCCGCTTGGACAGGCATGATATCCGCTTTGTCGAAGACAATTGGGAAAGTCCTACCCTGGGCGCCTGGGGCCTGGGTTGGGAGGTTTGGTTGGACGGCATGGAAATAACCCAGTTTACTTATTTTCAGCAATGCGGCGGTTTGGATTGCAAACCGGTTTCGGCAGAAATCACCTATGGCATAGAACGCCTGGCTATGTATATTCAAAAAGTAGACAGTATCTATGAGATAAACTGGGTAAATAATATCAAATATGGAGATGTTTTTCAGCAAAATGAAGTGGATTATTCCCATTATAATTTCCGGGTAGCAGATGATGCTATGCTGCTGAAACTATTTACTCTTTATGAAACTGAGGCTTTGCGGGTATTGGCAGAGGGCTTGGTGCAGCCGGCTTATGATTATGCTTTGAAATGTTCCCACACTTTTAATTTGCTGGATGCCAAAGGTGCTGTCAGTGTTACCGAGCGTCAAAGCTATATAGGACGGGTACGTAATTTAGCCCGGGGCTGTGCCGCCGCCTATCTCAAACAGAGGGAAAGCTTAGGTTTTCCCTTATTGAAAGATGAAGTAATGCGGGCAGCCTTAGGTTTTTCTAGTTAATCACTCACTACCGCACAATATCAAGAAATACAAGTTTTTTGCTTCAATAGTTTTCGTGGAGCGAAAACTTACCAACATTCTGAATTCTGAATTCTGAATACTGGTGGCTGAAAGCCGCCATGGGAATGAGGTTTTTGTAGTTATGAATAATAATGATTCTATTAATCAGGCTTTTATCAACGAGGCGGCTAATGATAGCGGCAATAACAAAAATCCGGAAAAGCCGGAGCTGGACGAGTCTTTCATCCGGGATTCTTTTGCGCAGGAAACCCTGCACAGCGATGAACTTTATCCTAACGACATTATCCGCCAGGATTTTATCGTGGATGGCGATGAAGAGGAGAAAGTTAAGTCTCCCCCCTCTCACTATCCCTTTTTGCTGGAAATTGGTACCGAAGAGATTCCGGCCCGTTTTCTTTCGCCCCTCTTGGAACAGTTCGAGAAGCTGGCCTGCCAATCTTTGGCTGAGCAAAAACTGGTTCATGGGCCTCTGCAGGTTTTGGCTACCCCCCGCCGTCTGGTGCTTCTGATCAATGGCCTGGCTGCTTTGCAGCCGGATTCGGAGCAGGAACAAAAAGGTCCGGCCCGCAAGTCCGCCTATGATGGATCAGGTCAGCCTACCAGGGCCTTGTTGGGCTTTTGTCAATCTCAGGGAGTGAAGCCTGAGGATTTAAGGGAAAAAGAGCAAAACGGCAATATCTATCTTTTCGCCAAAAAGAAAATTCCAGGCAAAGCCACAGCTGCAATTTTACCTCAGTTGATCAATTCCGTAATTGAGAAAATTTCTTTTCCCAAGCCCATGCGCTGGGGATATGAGGATTTTCGCTTCGCCCGCCCTATCCGCTGGCTGCTCTGTCTTTTTGGCGAGGAAATTATCCCTATAAGTATAGCCGGGGTTCAATCAGCGAATATCAGCCGGGGACATAGGAGCTTGGGCAGTCAGGAGATCCAGATCAATGATCCTAAAAATTATCTGGAAAAGCTGGCTAAAAACTATTGCATCGTGGATCAAAAGCAACGTTCCGCCCTGATTTGGCAGCAAATCGCCAGCCTGGCTCAAGAGGCTCAGGGCCAAGTCAAGGAAGATCCCGAATTGTTGGAAGAAATTACCTTTCTTTTAGAATACCCCACAGCCTTAATGGGCAACTTCGATCCGGCCTATTTAAATATGCCCCAAGAGCTGGTGATAACCCCCATGCGTGAGCATCAGCGTTATTTCCCCGTTTATGATGAAGCCGGTTCTTTGCTGCCCAAATTTATTGCCGTGCGTAATGGAGATAATTCTCATTTAGAGATTGTAACTGCAGGTAATGAAAAGGTACTGAATGCCCGTCTTGCAGATGCGCAATTTTTTTGGCTGGAAGATTTAAAGCAGCCTTTGGATTCATTTTTGCCAAGCTTGACCAGGACTATTTTCCACCAAAAACTGGGCAGCCTGGCATCCCGGGTGGAGCGAATTAAGGAACTGGCTCTGTCTATCGGTCAGGAAATGGCCTTTTCCGGGGATAATTTACGGCAGATAGCCCGGGCGGCAACCCTGGCCAAGGCCGATCTATCTTCGCATGTTGTTTATGAATTCCCGGAATTGCAGGGGATCATGGGCCAATACTATGCAGAAAAAGCTCAGGAGGATCCGGAGGTAGCTATAGGTATCCGTGAGCATTATTTGCCCCGTTTTGCCGGAGATGCCCTGCCGCAAAGCCGGACCGGCCTGGCTGTAGCCTTGGCAGATAAGATAGACAGCGTGGTAGGATTTTTTGCCATTGGCTTACTGCCCAGCGGTTCTCAGGACCCCTATGCCTTGAGGCGGGCAGCCGCCGGTATTGTCCAAATTATCTTAGAGCATCAGCTGGATCTAAATATGCCTTTCTTACTGAATAAAGCCTATCAGCTCTATATTGAGCAAGGGATAGAGTTTAGCAAAAGCCGGGAAGAAGCAACAGGGGAGGTACTGGTATTTTTGCGCCAGCGCCTGGCCAATATCCTCTCGGAGCAGGCTATTGCCTATGATACTATTAATGCCGCTTTGGCGGTGGATTTTTCTAATATATACCGTGTTTGGCAGCGGGCGCAGGTGTTGGAAAAATATCGTTCCAGTGAAGGATTTATAGAACTTGCAACTGGCTTCACCAGGGCCTCCAACCTGTGCCGTAACAGTATCACCAAACAAAACTTCGACCCTAATGAAGCCTGCTTGCGTCCGGAGTTACTTCAGGAACCCAGCGAGAAAGCTCTCTATGAGAAGCTTGTGGAGACAGAAGGGAAAGTAGGGGAGGCTCTGACTAAGTATGCCTACGATTCGGCTTTGGAGACAGTGGCTGCCCTGCGCGGGGTAATAGACGGCTTTTTCAATGAGGTCCTGGTAATGGACGAAAACAGAGATCTACGCCATAACCGCCTGGCTCTACTGCAGAGAATTGTCAATTTATTAGAAAATATAGCCGATTTAACAGAAGTGAGGGGCTAAAAAACAGTAGAGTTATACAGTTGAATCGTTTTTACAAGTCGAAAACCTACCCGTACTAACCCCTACTTCCCACCTCAGATAAGCTGAAAAAGCATAAAAACAAATTAGACACGGATTACGCGGATTAAAAACGGATTAGCACGGGTTTTTTTATTATAAAAAGCATTGAATTATTTTTTGTTTTTCCCCAAACAACAGCA
>WRHF01000066.1 GCA_009783415.1 Clostridiales bacterium | reverse complement strand
TTTTATCTTTTCTTCAAAGCAACAGCACCTAAGTTTCTCATATCCTAAAGACAACAGCGAAAATCCGTTAAAATCTGCGAAAATCAGTGTCTAATTATTTCATTCATCATTTTGAATCTATATCCTTGCAGGTCAATCAAGAGATGAGGTGTATTTTGTGACTTTTTTTGTTCGAATTTGAGCGCTTAGTTCCTAATTCCTAATTCCCAACAGCCCTCCTATATTATTAACAGTAATAATCAAGCCTGCAAGCGAATCTGAGATGTGTTGTAAGATTCTGATAGTCGAGGAAACATCAGAGCTTTGGATCAAAGGGGTTATCATATC
This sequence comes from Clostridiales bacterium, assembly GCA_009783415.1. Classification (GTDB taxonomy): domain Bacteria; phylum Bacillota; class Dehalobacteriia; order UBA4068; family UBA4068; genus WRHF01. Next base: position 15,083 of record WRHF01000066.1, on the reverse strand, counting down.
AGTTATTATTTTCCCGGCGCCCAAACTCCCCAGGCCTGAAAGTTGTGATTCCAGTTGTTCGTTGATCAGGACAGGCAAAGTGGTTATGATGTTTTCTCTGATAATATTGCTGATTTTCAAGTCTCCCAGCAAGGGTTTGGGGGTTTGGTCAAACTGTTCTGCCAGCTGCAATGCTTCAATACAGTTGTCAATGTCCTCTTTAAAATACTGCAGCAAGGTTTTGAGACTGCTTCCGGGTGTGTCTTTTAAAGCCTGATATTTTTTAAGGGCATCCTCGGACATTATGCTTTCGGCATAATTCAGGATGCGGGCCAGGTTGTCGACATTTGTCTGACCGCCAAATAAAGTGTTTCTGGTTTCAATCAAATAATTATTAGCTCTGTCGGTGTCTATTTTGTTTATTACATCTTTGACGCTTCGTTTGGATTTAATAAGCTTTCCCATATTTACCATGTCCGGTCCCAAAAGATCATCCATGTTGCTTCTTTTTTCATTCACTACATCCAAATCAAATTCCAGAAATCCTTTTAAGCCTTTTAAGATAGGAGGCAGCCGGGTCGAATCGGAATCTTCAAGTGCTTCAGTATCTTCAGTTTCTGCTGCGGTAACCAAGCTCAAAAGCCCTTGGATGGCGCTTGCAGAATAAATAATATATTCCTGAGCGGCAATCTGTGCTTCCAAGGATTGTGAAGGTAGACTGGTTTTATTAACTGTATTACTGCCATTCATTATTCCATTATTAAAAATCAGGCTGCCAAAGGGAAAGGCAGAGTATTTATGTTCTGCAAACATAGCCTTGTTCAGCTTCTCAATACCGTTTATCTTCAATACCAAGGGGATATTGATCCCGTTTACTAAGCCTTTCAATAAATAATAAGAATTGACTTTGATGCCAAAGGCTATCTTAACACTTGGCAAGTTGCCTTTTGCCTTCATATCAGCCGCTTTATCCAATGATTTAGCTATATCTTCATTTATCTCATCAAGGAGAATTTGATTTGACATAAATTTGGCATAAAGCTCTTCTGAATTAGAGCCGGCATAAGCATTCACGGGAAATAGTCCTAAAAGCATCACAATAATCATCAACCCCGGGAGCAGTTTTTTCTTTGTTTTTTTTGGCATGGAAAGTCCTTTCTTTACAAATAAGCTTATCTGATACTATTATAGGATTTGGCCGGCTGCATGTCAATACCGCAATTAAACCAATTAAACCTTATTAAACAACCTTATTAAACAACCTTATTAAACAACCTTATTAAACAACCCGGGCCTGCTGCTTATTCTGCGGCAGGTCCGGGTTGCTTTATGATGAACGAGAGTTTAACAAAAAAAGCCTTTCAGTTATATAAAGCGGTTTTTTTAATTTTATGTCTAAATAGTTAAAAATTATTTTAAATGGAAATTATTTCCATTTATTTTGTCCAAACAAAACATAAAAAAGGGAGCCGGAGTAAACCCGACTCCCTCATAGCCACTTACTCCAAAGTAGCATCAACAAAAAACAAGTTGTTTACTTCAATAGTTTTCGCGGAGCGAAAACATACCAACATTCTGACTTCTTGCGGCCGAAGACGCATTATTTCTTTGTCCAGCGGGCCGAAAGAGTAATACTGCTGGTAAGAGGTGTTCTAAAATCGTAAGGTGTGTCACTGCCGCTTAAGAACCAGCCATCAAAGGTGTAACCGATCCTGGTGGGGTTGGTTGGTCTGGTAACCAGCTCACCATGTTTGACCGCAACGGGAAGCCTGGGGATGGCGCCTTGAGTATCATAGGTGACTAAATAGACGATGGGGTTCCATTTGGCCTTCAGGGTGAAGCTTTCTGTAACAGGCAGGGTAAAACTGTAGGGCAAAACGCCTTTCATCCAGCAGACAAAGGTATAGCCTTCTCTTTCGGGATCCTCGGGCCTGACAAGCTTTTGCCCATATTCCAAGGTAACAGTATCTATTGTGGGGCTGCCGCCTGCGGTATCGAAAGCGATATCATATAACTTTTGTGTCCACTTTGCCTCAAGGATTATATTCTCATAAACAGGGGTGCTGAAATCATAAAGCTCGTCGGTTCCATCCAGGTACCAGCCCTCAAAAGTGTATCCGGGCTTGACCGGATTAGTTGGTTTGGAAACCTTATTGCCTTCGTTGACCTTGGCGGGAACCCTGGCAGTACCGCCGTTTGCATCAAAAGTGACGGTATAGGTAATGGGATTCCATTTAGCCTTTATAGTGAACTCGGAAGTAACAGGGGAGCCGAAGTTGTAGATCAGAAGGCCTTTATACCAACCGCCAAAGGTATATCCATCCCTCTCCGGATCTTCAGGTCTTTCGATCTTTTGCCCGTATTCTACTGTGACGGGATCTATTTCGGTACCTTCGCCGGTGTCAAACTTGATTTCAAAATACTTCCGGCTCCACTGAGCCATCAGGATTATATTCTCATAAACAGGGGTATCGAAATCATAAAGCTCGTCAGTATCATCCAGATACCAGCCCTCAAAAGTATATCCGATTCTGGTCGGATTTGTCGGTTTTTTAGCAGCGCTTCCTTCATTGACCTTGGCAGAGGCTTTGACCGTTCCGCCGTTGGAGTCATATTTGACGGTATAGGTAATGGCAGTCCATTTGGCCTTCAGAGTGAAGCTGGTTTTGACAGCTGTGTTGAAATTATAGGTGGTGGTGCCTTTGAGCCAGCCGGCAAAAGTATAACCGTCTCTTTCCGGATCCTCGGGTCTTTCCAGTTTGGCGCCGTATGCTACTTCAACGGAATCTATCGGGGTACCGTCTGCAGTGTTGAATTCAATGATGCAGATAGTATCGCTCCACCCAGCCTTGAGGGTGAAACTTTCGGTAACAGGGGTATTAAAATCATAAGGATCGTCACTGTCTGCCAGGAACCAGCCTTCAAAAGTGAATCCGGCCTTGGTCGGATTACTGGGTTTGGTGACTTTATTCCCGTGATTGACCTTGGCGGAGGATTTGGAAGTGCCGCCGGCAGAGTCGAATTTGACGGTATAGGAGATGGCAGTCCATTTGGCCTTTAGGGTGAAACTGGTTTTGACAGCGGTGTTGAAATTATATGTAGTAGTGCCTTTGAGCCAGCCGGCAAAGGTGTAACCTTCTCTTTCCGGGTCGGCCGGTTTTGCCACTTTTGCTCCGTATTCAACATAAACGGGGTCTATCGGGGTGCCGTCTGCGGTATCAAATTCAATGGTGAGTATAGCTGTGGACCATTGGGCCTTAAGGGTGATGTTCTCGGTGACCGGGGTGTCGAAATCAAAAAGTTCATCACTGTCCTTAAGGAACCAGCCGTCAAAAGCAAATCCGGTCTTGGTGGGGTCGGTTGGTTTTACGGCTGTATTGCCATCGTTGACCTTGATGGCTTTTTTGGTGGTTCCGCCGGCAGAGTCAAAAGTAACAGTCCAGATATCGGAGCTGCTGGGGGCGCTGGCTATGGTTTCGATGGGGTTACTGTCTTCTTCTGCTATGAGGTCGCCAGGAATCATTACGATGTCACTATCTTCTTCTACTATGAGGTCGTCAGGAATCATTGCGGTGTCAAGATCTTCTTCTACTATGAGGTCATCAGGAATCATTGCGGTGCCAAGATCTTCTTCTACTATGAGGTCATCAGGAATCATTGCGGTGTCAAGATCTTCCTCAACCGGGTCATCAAGAACAATCACGGTGTCAAAGTATTCTGCTGCAGGATCAGCAAGAATGCTTGCGGGAAACAAACTTAGCAACATAAACAGAATTAGTAAGCTCGAAGTTAGTTTTTTCCCATTTGGTTTTAGCATTGTAAATACCTCCTTAATATTTTAATAATCCTTTCAAATTAATAAAAGCGTTTTTTTGACATTTTCGTCTATAATTGTTAAAAAAGTTTTAAACAGCTATTGCAAAATATTGTTCAGGTAAAGTGTCTCTCGCCTCCTTTAAAACCAGTTCTCCCTTATTATACTATTTTTCGCATCATATGTCAATATTCGATGAAAAATTTTATATTTCTACACAATTCTCAACAAAACGACTTTGCCGCAAGGGTTTAGGCACTAAACTCTCAAATTAGAACAAAAAAAGTCACAATATACATGTCATTTTCAGAAACCAACAGGGGATCCCGGGTCAAGCCCGGGATGACGGGTGGACCGGACCTGTAAGGATACTTTTCCGGTTAATCTGGGGTAGGGAGTAGAACATATTTATAGAGGGCGCATTTAGCGCCCTCCTTAGTACCTTTTGCGAAAAAAGCGTTAATATAAAGCAAGTTGTTTTTTCTAGCCTCTTCTCCCAAACCCGGACAAGCCGGAGTGTTGAGTGGGAACAGAAACACAGCAGTACGAAAACTTTGCCATTTTGCACAGAATTTCGGGAGTAACTCCTAACTCCTAACTCCTAACTCCTAACTCCTACCCCAGATAAACTGGAAAAGCAATAAAAACAAATTGGACACGGATTTACGCAGATTTAAACGGATTAGCACGGATTTTTTTTATTATAAAAGGCATTGAATTATTTTTTGTTTTTCCTCAAACAACAGCACCTAAGTTCATCATATCCTCAGTCAACAGCGAAAATCCGTTAAAATCCTTAAAATCCGTGTCTAATTATTTTATGCATCATTCTAAGTCTACATCCTTGCAGGTAAAACCAAAGATAAAGTGTATATTGTGACTTTTTTTGTTCGAATTTGAGAGCTTAGTTCCTAACTCCTAACTCCTAACCCCTAACTCCTAATCCCTACCTCTTTGGGGCAAAGCCGCTTTACCAGCTTGTCCAGATCTCAGTTTCCTCTTCCCATTCATACTCGTGGGCTATCGAAGCCTCAATTATGGCAGCAAAGGCCCAATAAACGGTAGACAAATCAGGATAGGTGTTATTTAAGATTCCCGGTACATTGCTTTTATCAAGTATCCGGCCAAGCATCCGGTTGATGACAGTTACTGCTTCTGCTCTTGTGATTTGCTGATCCGGTAAAAATATTCCGCTCGGATAGCCATTGACCCAACCTTTGTAATAGGCCGACATGATATAGTCATGAGCCCAATGACTTGTTTTTAGATCAGAGAATGGATTTTCGGTACCACTCACCAGATCGTCAAAACGGGATACAATTGCCGTAAGCTCTGCCCGGGTAATAATTTGAGAAGGTTTAAAGGCGCCATCGGGATAGCCCTTTAAGATATTTATCTTGGCCAAATAATTGATTGCCTGAGTGTACCAGACATCATTCTTGAGATCGCTGAAGCTGCCGTTTAAAGCATCGTTTTTGGCAGGGCTTTTTACGAGCCGCCAGAAGATCATGGCTACCTCGGCCCGGGTAATGCCGATATCCGGACGTACTGTTTTATCAGGGTAACCGCTGAGATAGGGGACATGATTATCTACTTCTAATATATCCCTGATATTGTCGCTGACAAATGGCGCCCCGCTCTTATCACCGGTATAGTTGTAGTTAAATATTACAACATGTTCTTTTAAAGTGATAGTGATAGTTTGACTGGGAGAGGAACTGGCATCCAGGGTGTAGCTTTCGATTACCGGTGCGTTTATGGTGTGCCTGTCTCCGATATAAACGGGGAGTATCTGCTCGTAGATATAATCGCCGGTTTTGACATCTTTAGCCCGCACAATAAGGGAAGCCGGGGTTTTACCGCCGCCACCGCCGCCGCCAACGGGACCTTTGTCCGTATAATAGGCATTCGCCTCATTATTGCCTGCCGCCAGGGTGATCCGGGTCGTCTTGGTGGTATCCAGCTCCCATCTGCGGTCGTTGGCATCAAAGGTAACCGGCGCTACCTTCACAGAGTCGAAGTGCTGACCCACAAAAAATACTTCTTCAATGGGGTCTGTACTCATAATAAGAGCATTTGTCGCAGTATTTAAATAGTGGATGATAACTGTGGCAAAATCCTCAAGTGGTATCTTGTACTCAAAAGTAACTTCAACGTTACTAATTATATTGGCAAATATTTCCTTACTCTTGCCTTCAATCATATAGCCGGTGATATGAGGAGCATAGGCCGTATAATTGCCGCCCCTGGGTACTTCCACAACTGTCGCCGGCATCAGGGGGTAGCCGCTGATGTGAAGGATATTGACCGTTACCTCTACCACGTTCTTCAGATATTCAAAGCGGAGTTCTTTGTTCGTGCCTAAAGCAGCGCTTTTTCTTTCGTCATCAGCCAATAGCCAACCCAGCAGAACCGGGGCGTTTACAAAGAAGGTATCCCCAACTGTGCCGCTCATACTATAGTTTAGCAGGGTCAGATTGTTGGGCTTATCTATGGCTTTTATTACCACTTCGTCATCGGCAATATCGCGATAGCGGAAGGTTGCGGAGCTTAAGCCATCGGCAATAACAGTCAAAGTGGTATTGCCAACCAAAGCCATATCTGCAACATCCGGCGCACCTACTCTCACCGCTTCCCCTTTACGCTGATCACGCAGATAATCAGGGCTTCCGATCGGATCTGAAGTTATGAAGTGCTCTTTGTTTATTTCGATATCCACCAGATCTTTACTATAATAGGCTTCACCAAACATAGTGTTGATGCCATCCCAGTCTATACTTACTATATTGGGGTGGGCCAGCGGTGTATAAAAGTCTTCACTCAGATCCGGGGCATCGTAATCATGGGGGCCTTCTATGGGATCTGCTATTTCAACTATCCTGATGACACGGCCAAAAGTATCATTTTCTCTGGCGACTACAGTCAGTTTGCTGGTGATCCTGGCATAGCGGAAGATGATTTCACTGACGCCGTCTGCAACCACAGGTTCTACTGTTCCGATGCTGCTTTTGTCCGGCAACAGATAATAGCCGGCAACATCCGGTGCATTGTAGGTGAAAGCCGATCCAACCTCAGCCCCTACATCAAAAGCCGGAGCTACATTATGATCCTCCTCATCCAGCATCCGGATTTTTACCGTAGTTGCCAGCGATTCATAGTTAAAGAATACCGATTTATTAACTTCCAGGATATCGACCGGCTGTGGGGTGGGATCTGTCAAAAGATAGGCGCTGAGTTCAAAGGCCGGGATATTTACAGTTCCGCTGTTTTTGGGATAGAGCATTTCATAGCTATACAACTTGGTGGTACCGCTTTGGCCGATCACGGTGACGGTCACCAGGTGTTCCGGTGCCACTTCCGCTATAGTCTGATAGAAGAAGCTGACTTCAACATCGGTCACGACTTTGCTCATAGTTATACTGCTGCCGAGATCGGTGATCACATAGCCCTCAAGATGAGGGGCATAAATCGTGATATCGCCGCCCTTGGCTACTTCCACCGTTGCCGGCGCTTCAATTTCAGTTGAACTGGCCAAATGGAACTTGTGCACCGTGATAGTTGCCACATTCTTTTCGTATTCAAAGATCACTTCCCGGTCAGTACCGATCAGGGGTTCAGCAGTGTCGGCGCCGGTCAGGAGCCAGCCTAAAATGGCCGGGGCTTTGACCGTGAGGGGTTCGCCTACCGTACCGCTTAAGACATAGCTTTGGAGGATAATGCCCGTGCCTTCCTCCACGGTCTTCACCTGTACCTCATTGGTGGCCAGGGTGCGATAGGAGAAATCCACCGCCGCGCCGCTGTCGGCTATTACCGTTTGACTGAGGGAACTGACCAGTACCCAATCCGCCAGCCCGGGAGCTGTTATCGTCGCCGCTTCGCCCCGGCGCAAGCCGCTCACTGTTCCTGCCGCCTCGATGGGTAGGCTGGTGCTATAATTGAGCTTGTTGACGGTTACGCTGATCAAATCCTTGCTGTAATAGGCTTCGCCGCCGGCCGCATTGATCCCGTCCCAGGTAATGCTCACTTGATTGGGGCTGGCCAGGGGGGTATAGAAATCGGCGGAAAGATCGGGGGCCGGATAGTTGTTGGTCCCGGTACTGGGAGCCGGGACTTCCACCACTTTGATAATTCTTCCGTTGGTATCATTTTCTTTGGCTATGATAGTAACCAGGGAAACTATCGGGGCATAGTGGAAGATGATTTCACTGGCCCCGCCGGCCAGAACCGGATCGACTGTGCCGATGCTGCTGAGGTCGGTCAGATAATAGCCGGGCAGGTTGGGAGCATTGTAGCTGAAGGTGCTCCCGGTTTCGGCTGCTACCTCAAAGCCGGGGGTTATATCCGCATCCATAGCATCCGCCAGCCGGATCCGGACCGTGGTGGCCAGGGTCACATATTCAAAACGGACGGTTTGGTTGGCGTCGGGGGTCAGGCTATAGGTTTGGCCCGCTTCCAGAACATAACCGGGTACTGCAAAGACATCCTCGGGTACGGTCAGGGTGACCGGGGTGGCGCCCTTGAGCACAAGCTTATTATAGCTGTACAATACCGTAGCCCCGGATCTTCCCTCCACTGTCAGGGTGATAAATTTACCGCTGATATATTCTTCCTCGGTGATATAAAAGAAGGTAATATTTGTCGTGCTTGCCGCGATCCCGGTCAGAGTTACCGTGGTCACAGTACCGCTCATCACCGGGGCATCGCTGTTGATCTGATAGCCAACAACGACCCAGCCGCTGACATAGGGGGCAGATACTGTTCTGTTGTAGGGAGCAGCCAGCAATTCGCTGCTGTTTAAAGTCGCCGCCGCCGCGCCCAGCTTGGTATTGATCCTGAGGGTGACCCGGATATCGGTCATAATGACCCGGATATCGGCGCCGTCACCCAGATCCGGATCTCCGAGGCGCCAGCTGAGACGGTTATCGGCATGAACGCCATTATAGGTGTAACCGGCGATGCTGACGGTTGCCGGATCGACCGTTACCGTTTCTCCTATGGCAGCCGGGATCACATAACTCTGGATAATCGGCCCGATTTTGCTGCCCGCATAGACATTGACCATGACCCCGCCTTCGGTAGTGCTGCGATAGCGGAAAATCTCGGCGGCGCCCAGGGCGATCACCAGGCGGCTGCTGCCGCCGATCACGGAATAGGTGGCTATGGCCGGGGCCGTCACTGTCGTAACCTCGCCCTTACGCTGATCGGGAAGGGGAGACTGAACTCCCAAGGGCGGATCGGTGGCTAAAGTCAAATCGTCTATGGCTGTAATGGGAATATCTACCAGATCTTTGGTGTAATAGGCTTCCACTTCCACAGCGTCCATACCGTCAAAGTCATAGCTAACGGAATCCTGGTTAGCTGTATAGAATTCGGGATCGTCCAAATCCGGGGTGAGGACAATATTGCCCGTCCCGGTGACGGGGCTTTCTACCTCCATCACCCGGATGATCCGGCCGGAAGTATCGTCTTCTTTATAGACAATAGTAACCTTGCTGCTTATTCTCACATATTCAAAGACGATTTCACTGGCCCCGCCGGGCAAAACAGTGCTGATGATCCCGATACTGCTTGGTGTAAGCAGCTTGTAGCCGGCCACATGAGGAGCATGATAGCTGAAAGGCTGGCCGATGGTGGCTGCCGCATAAAAGCTGCCTGCCCCCACCAGATTGCCGCTGCCCTCTTCCAGCAGAGTGATCATAACCGTACCCTCGGTACTGGTATAGGTGAAGGTATAGGTTCCGGCGCCTGTCACCAGATGATCCTGCCCGGGATCCAGGGTGTAACCCGGCACCGCAAAGACATCCCGGCCGTCGGTCAGGGTATAAGGCAGATCGGTATTGGCGATCCGTTTAACATAACTGTAAAGCTGCACCCCGCCGGAATCTTCGCCCCTGATCGTGGCATAGGAATAATTTTCCTCTTCTACTTCATGGATGGTTTTGTAGAAAAATTTTACTTCCAAATCGCCGGTAACTGTCACCGAATAGCCGCTGAAGCCGGGGCCGATATCAATTGACGCAGCTCCGTTGATGCTGTAGGCTACCGGTACATAACCGGTTTTGCTGGGAGGAAGTATGGTAAGGCTTGTCCCGCTTGGTACCTTTTCTTTGGATTCTATAGCTACCAGGGCGGAGATATCGCTTTTGACCGTTACGGTTTTTCGCAAGTCGGTAAACCAAAAGACAATCTCGTTTTTATTGCCGTATACAGTCGTATCCAAGACCACAATGATTTGGGATTCCGGCTCATCCTCAGCCAATTCGAAACCGGGGAAGGCATCAGGATCCACTGTTACCTCGAAGGTGCTTCCCACCTGGGCGGAAACAGTATATTCATAGAGAGTTTGCTCCGTTTCGGATTCATCCATATATTTATATTGGACATCTACGTTCCCGAGCAGATTTTGGCTATAACGGAATTCTACCACCTGCGGTTCTTCTTCCGTGCTGGCCGGGTCGATATAAACGGACTTGGTAGCGGCTTCCGCCAAGGTCCAGCCCAGAACATCCATGGTTGTCAGCTCGGCCATTTCCCCGGCCCGCTGCCAGTTGGCAGCATCATCAAAATAGGTCAAAAGATCAGGTGCAATCGAGGCGCTGAGTGTGTCTACCCGGGTAATTACCACGGGTACCAGGATTTTGTCGAAATAGAACTGATAAACCTCTCCCTCTGTGATGATAGTGCCGGTAATATCTAAGGGTAGGGTCGGGCCACCATTGAGGGTTGTTTCATCTTGATTGAAGGTATAGTAAACTATGCTGAGCTCGTCTTCAAGATCACCTACGCTATAGGTCCCGGCTTCGCTGATATTGATCCGTTTTAAGGGTATGATCCCGCCCGTTTCAAAGAGCTCGAAAGTAACACTGGCAGGATGGTCGTAGAGGAAAGTAATAACATTGGTTCCTGAAAGAACCGGGTCGATAGTTTTTACCAAATCGTCGTCCAGGGCATAATAATCCAGATAAGGTGCGATCACCGCATATTTTTCCCCGATCCGGGCATTTTCCCTGACAAAGGTAGCAAGCACTTCATCGTCCGGGCCCATACATTTGATATAGACTGTGGTATCCAGGCTGACATAGGTGAAAACCAGGGTATGATTACCCAAAGCAGGATCGACCGTCACCGTATCCTCTTCACCTGCGGCGAGCAAGGCGTCATATTCATCATAAAGGGCATATCCAGTAACAATATAATTGGGGATTATATCTGCCGTAATGGAGTAAGGGACTTCCGAGGGCAGCTTGCTGATACTATGCTCGAAATTTAGTTTATCATCTGTCGAGAGGGCAATTACCCTGGTGATGCTGTAGTCCAGGTTTTCTCTATAATATACCAGATATTCCTGGGGTTCTTCAGCAAGAAGATAGAGATCACCGACAGGTAAATTTGAGCGTACCGGGTCAAAAAGCCAGAGAGGATTATCAATTAGGGGATCTACTACAAAGATGGTAACATCCTGACCGACCAAACCGGTCAAAAGCTGGGGCGGCATATCTATAGTTGTTCCCGCATAGGTGACCGCCCTGAACCGAACCGTGATCGGCGCCGCTACTTTTTTATAAATAAAAGTCATCACCTGACCGTTACCACCCAGGGCATCGGTTTCGAAGTTAACACTCAGATACTCGTCCAGGAAATTTATTAAATTCAGCTCACTATCACTCATCAGCTCATCATATTCACCTGCGGTCCAGCCGACGGCATGATAGCCTGCAATCAACGCAGCGGGCGCATAATAGGTTTCGCCCAAAAGGAAGGGCTGAACCAGGCTGTCTGCCTGCAGCTCGGTTAGGTCGTCGCCGTAGAGACGGTATTTGATCGTAATATATTCGTCCTCATCGGCGATCTCGTTTTCATTAAAATCAGCATTATACCAAAAATAGACATTTTTCGATGTTCCGACTTCGAAGGTAATAGAGGCCGTCGGTGAGCTGTTACCGGGAGGCGAATAGGTGGAATATTTTACCAGTGGCGAGAGTAACCATTTTAGCGGTTCTGCCAGATGGCTTGCTTTATCTTCCGTAAAGATCTTTATTGTTCCGGCCAAATCCAAAACCGTTGTAGTTTTTAGATAGCTGGTGGTACCGTCGGCCCGCCGGCCCAGCCAATTTATGCTGACTGTAGCCGCAAATTCATCGGGCACAACCTCCCCCGGATAATAGAGCCAGTGGATCTCCCAATTGTCTTCGATATCCTCTATCTCGGCGGGAACCCGCTCATAGCTGCCGCTGAGAAGAGGATCGGGCGATACCCAGTCGAAGAGGACTGTCTCTACATATTGCGGATCACCTATGGCATCTTCCTGCCAAAGCTCATAACCAAAAAGGATTTGATGGGAGATACGCGGTCCGTTGCGCAGAACATCGGAACCTGTCTCGAAAGCATTTTTAAGAGAAAATAGACTCTCATTATTGGGGATAGGATATTGAACACCTTCTATTACCTCGTAGTAGCTTTCGGTAACAGCCTTTAATCCCTGCTTATAAATGATATATACGGTTATGGTATCATTGGTCACAAGGGCCGGGTTAAAATCATCGGGGAAGGTGGAAAGTGTATAGACAAACGGGGTATAGACAGGCCCGACAAAATAACCGATCGCCGAGTCGCTCTCATCCGCTGATTCCGGTGGGATAAAGGGATCAAGATCGCTCAAACGTGCCGGAGCTATGGGTACCATAAACTCCAGAATTTCTTCGACAAGTTCCGGAACCGGGGTACCGTCTTCATAGACATAGATAAGGTTTGCGTTTGCCCACATATCAGGATCCTTTTTATAGCTAAAGGTAACCGTTGTCGCACCAGTGGGACTGGTGACCAGCTTATCAAAGCTGTCCATAATTACCTCTTTGGCAGGATCTTCGCGGTGGTGAACGCCAAAAGAATCAGGGACGGCTTCCAAGTCGGTTTGTCCGGCCGGGTCAAGCATATAGTAGTTCCAGGCGGGCCAAAGCATCGGGTCGGTGAGGGAATTAGGCTGAACCACATCCCAGCCCAAAGCTGCTTCAATACCGGCAGGAAAAGCTAGCTCCGTCTTGTCCCGGTTAAGCGGTATTCCATAAAGTCCCGGTACAAGCTGGGGACTATAAAGCACTTTGGCGGGATTATCGGCCATAACGCCCCTTACCCAGACCCTGGCCGGGGTGTAAAAATTATTGACCTGATAAATCATCCGGGTGGTTCCGGCAGAGTTTCTGGATTGAACCCAAACAATGCAATTGCCATCCAGCAGGTTCTGTTTTTCAAATATCTGGGAGCTGCCGCCGACAGGATTCATATAACCCCTGTTATCGCTGGACTTGAGGGCGAAAATAGCCTCAAAAATAGCCTCGGAAATTTTAGGGTTGGCATAATAGCGGCTTTCCCATTTATCATAGTTGGGAGAAAGCAGCAGTTGGGGATCCGTATTTTTATTATGATAGGGCTCCTCGAATTCAAAGAAGGATTTATCGTAAAAACGTTCGCCATCCGTATAGGTTTCCGAATCATCCGGATAAAGAATTACATATCTGATCTCATCCGCCGGCCGGTTGACTTCCATTGTCAGGGTAGTTCTCGGCGTTTCGGTATAGCGTTTTTCATCATTGGGGGGAATGCTGTCAAGTTTGGTAAATAAAGATACCCCTGTTCCATAAAAGTGCGCCCAGGGCTCGCTAGTGGTTCCTCCTCCGGGGGCATTGCCTGTCCCCCGGGCATAGCAGTTACCATAGACATCAATCCATTGCGTCCCCTGATACCCTTCCGAGACAATAAAAATTCTTGGTTTCCATGCTGCGGTGATAAAGGTTGGCGTAAATGCTGTCAAGTAGTTAAGCGTACTGCTCAGACCGGCATGTTTGCTGCTCCTGTTAAAGCCCGCGCCATAAATGACACCGTTTTCGTCAACGGCGCTGGAAGACCAGGCATATATGCTGAAACTGACGAATCGGGGGGATGGGGTATTACCGGCGGGACTGCCAATGGTAACATTTGCTATTCTGGTAGGCATCTGCACACTGGTACTGGAACCCTGCCCTAAACGCCCGTAGCCTTCAACATTATTATTTACGCCCCAGCTGTAGGCATCTCCTCCATAGGTCAAAAAGCCCATGGAGCCGTTGCCGCAGGTCAGGCTCCTAACTTCACTGCCGATAGTTCCCGTATTATAAGTTCCGATATATTTGGGCCGTACCGTACCGGTATATCCGGTTCCGTTGACACCGGAAGTTCCGCCCCAAGTATATAACCTGCCATCCTCTGTAATTGCCAGGGCAATAGCAGTATCAATATAATCGGATGATTCTACCATTACAAAGTTGGTCGGCAGAGGGTTGCTGTCCTGGTCTGTTGTCAGCATGACCGGCATTGTAGTTACATTGGTGGTATTGCCTGTCCCCAAACTGTTTTGTGACCCGGAGCCAAAAACCCAGAGATTACCTTCAGTATCAATAAATTTACAGCCATAATATCCGGCCCCGATCCATTTTGCCCGCACTTCCCCCGGCATATCGACTTTGCCGGGACGGTTGGCGGCTCCGCTGCGGCATAAGGAACCGGCAGAGCTGTTGCCCCAGGACCAAATATTACCGTCGCGGTCCAGGCAATAGGAATTGCGGAAAGAAGAGCTGATCTGGACTATAAAGGGCAAGGCCGTGCCATAAATAGTTTCAGTTACCTGCCCGCCTTCCCCGATAGGGGCATAGCCGGTTCCGGTAGCGCGGCCAATTTCTGCGGTATACCCGGCCTGTGCCCAGGTCCAGACCCGCCCCTCATCATCCAGGGCGGTATAGTGAAAAGAACCGGGGGTTACCCAGACAACATTAGCCTCCGTCTTTTGCAGAACAGACATTTGGGCCCGGCTTATCAGGGGAAAAGCAGGGAATAGAGAAAAAATTACAAATAAAGCCAATAAAATCGCTATTAATTTTTTAGCAGAGTGGTGTAATTTTCTAGTTTGCATTTAATCATCCCTTTTCTGTTTATTGCGGCATAATATTCTATTATAACCTACGTCAAGGGGAATAACCCCTAGATTTACTAAAATTATCAAAATAAGGAGCCGGGTTTATCCAGACTCCTTATTGTGCTTTCCATCAGGTTTTGCTTATTTCCAACCAATCCAGATTTCAGTTCCGTCTTCCCATTCATATTCATGACTTACCGACGCCTCGATCATATCGGCGAAGGCCCAGTGGGATGTGGTTAGGTCGGGGTATATATGATACAAGCTTTGGGGTACATTGTTCTTAGCAAGTACTCTGCCCAGCATTCTATTGATAATGGCTACAGCTTCCGCCCGGGTGATCTT
>WRHF01000065.1 GCA_009783415.1 Clostridiales bacterium | reverse complement strand
ACCAGCTTTTTGATCAGCAGATGCTACAAACTATTTATTTCTCATTTGTTTTACATTTTAGTTTTATGCAACAGCCCCGCTATTATGCGGAGAACTCTTTACTCACAAGCGTAAAATAGCTTTGAGTGCTATCATGTATGTTTTCTGCTTGATAGTATTGGAAAATATAAATACGAGAGGAGAATAATTTATGAATGTTGACTTAATAGACTCCTATGTTGTGAAAGTATTAATGACTAATAATTGGACTGTGGATCGAAAAATAGATATCGTTCCTGTCATTAAACAGCTTGAAAGTGAAGGATACCGTTGCTTTGAATATGCGAAGGAAGTGTTAGAGTCCCTAAATGGAATCTCCATTTATGCGGATTCTGTTGATGGGTATATGGGAGCACAATTTGTTATTGATGCCCTTGAAGGAGGTAGCGGAGAATATGATAGGTTGGAGGATTTTGAACAAATAGCTGGAGAGAAATTATTTCCTATTGGTCATAATCCTATTGAGTTTATATATGTAGGCGAAAGCAAAAACGTATATGGCGGGAGTTGGAGGGAGTTTCGCTTGATAGGAAACAACATTGAGGAGTACCTGAATCGAAATTTTATCAAGGATTCTCCTTTTAAAGTGTTGTGGAGAGAAAGTTGAGATACAGCAAAAGGGTGAGTCTGAACCAAATTAAAGGGCAAGGATCACGTGACTGGGACTTTCGCGCCGCTAATACAGAAGCAGGTTTAAATGGTATTAGAGGAAAGCCCACTATTGACGCTCATCACAACGTTTATGGACAAGGAGAAACCGTGTGGCATCACGCTACGTATGATCCGAAAACTAATGAAATGCGAATGCAATTAGTAAGCGTTGATGATCACACCAAAGCCCTACCGCATAAAGGTTCTGTAGCAGATTTCGAGTCAGCTCATGGGGTGGAGTATGAATCTCAGGCTGCAAAAATGAAGGCTAAGAAACTTAATAAACCAAGTTGACTATTAGGAGAGGATACGCTATGAAACCGAGTGAGATTGTGTTTGATGAAAATTATTGCATATATGATATAGCTATTGACGGGCAAACAGACCCGATAACTCTTGAAATATCCGATGGGCTAGAGGCTGCAGATGAATTATTATTGGATGATTATAAAGAACGGATTGCCTGTTTTGTGAATTCGTCGGTGGAGTGGTTTCAAATTGCTTGTGACAGAATTATAAGTGAGGTTGGAAATGCTGATGGGCTGAAATTAATGACTATCTATGTTTTGTTTGAACAAGACCAAGATAATAGCTTATATGGGTTATTATTCAATCTGGATTTTGATAGAGAACATGGAAGAGGTATGATGATAAATGGAGAGAACTTTAATATTCTAAAATATGGTGGTGCGAGTGTCGCTTTTGAAAGTTTGTAAGTAAGTACAGCGATCCAGTAATCTGATAGGCAATTGCAGAACAAACACTTTTTCTTCTTTTCATCAAAAGGACTGATTCATTTGAGCACCGACTTTATCGAATTATCCACCAGCAAATGCACCGAATGCCTCCTAAAAACGGAGGCATCTTTCGCTGTGCATAAACAAAGTTGGTTTACTGAATTTGAGAAGCACTTTCTAGCAGTATGTGCTAACATTGTAAAAATACAAGATGAATCGATCATTCCTGCCATATCCCATTTGGAATACACCATGAAATATACCAATTTTCTCAACCGCCGTTACATAGCAGAGGTTTGGGTGTATGGTGATGACTGGTATTTGGATAAAGACCAGCGGATGGTTTGGGAATATGATATTTCTTTTCTCTTCGTTCATTTTGATGAGCTTTGGGATAAACTGCTTACCCAGCGCAAACGCTATGTCGGCAAGGTGTCTGCTCAAGAAGTTACCTCATTCATGATTGAAGCTCTCCCCAAGTTTTATTCCTACCTCATCAACATCGCCCGTTTTGCCATAACTGATTGTATTGACGAAAAACCCTTTACAGATATCGTAAAAAATGATATATTCAAGGTACGCATCGGGGATTATATGGCTCAAACGGAGCCTGTTTTTACTCAAAAGAAAAACAAAAACGCGGATAAGCTGGCGAATTGGTTTTCTGAAAAACTGAAATATGACTATGTTTTTGAGGATTGCGCCGGTTTGGATTTTTCAGCGCGGGATTTTTTTAATACGGCATTTCGTTATGTTCAATTTCGCAGAACCATATTAAACGATGCCATCCTCCAAAGCTGCTCCTTGATCGGGGCCAGTTTTTACAAAGCCCAAATGGAAAATTGCCTATTAGACAATTCAACTATATACGAAGCTGATTTTTCCTATGCAAATATGAAAAACGCAAGCCTGATCTATGTGCGGGGACGGGCCGGGTTGCCTAATGAAAATGAGTGGAAGCATGTGGGATTTTTACCTGTTAGTTTCAAGGGCGCAGATCTCTCAGGCGCCGATTTTAAATGGGCTAATCTTACCGGCGCGGATTTTTCCGGAGCGAACCTGACCGGTACCAAATTTACCTGCGCGATCCTGGATGATGCTGTTTTTACCGGCGCGCTACTGGACGGGACAGACTTTACCGGCACAGTGTTCGAAGGTGCGGATCCAGCTGTAATAACGAAAAAGGGCGCGGCTTTTGCCGGCCCGCACTTGGGTAATGCAGCTGTTTCTATCGGCATTATTGGCTCAAGGGCTGAATACATGCATTACTACACCATGGAACCTGCCGGCGCTTTATTATTACCTGCTGCAGCCGGGGGTGAAAATACGGAACTTGTTCTAGTGTCTGATTTTAAACACTTCAATGATATTGACTATGACGCCCGCAGCGAATTGATCAGCGAAAGGCTAAAGCTCCTCATGGAGCAGTACCTGCCGGAATATGATTTTGAGCCCGTTGTCTTTTATGACAAGGAAAAAGACAAGCAAACGATTTACTGGAGGTTCCAGCCGCCGCTTTATGAGGATTTTCATACTACATATAGAAGCGACGGCATTGTTAAAAGCATTTCTTTCCCTATTAATGATGCCCCGATCGTGTTCACAGTGCGTTCGCCAAAAGCAGTCCGCTCTATCGTTGTCAGGATGGCAGTGGCCGAAAGTATTCTGCGGCGCAGTATACTTGGAGTAAAATTTACCAAAGTATTGGATTCGAGTTCTATCTGAGGACAAAGGCAATAAATGAATAATGAGGTGAGTAAAACATGAAACCTATTAATGACGGCAATTTTACGGTTGCTCCCTTTGAGTTTGATAGTATAGAAGAATTAAGGATCGAGAAGAACTTAAACGAACATGCTACATTATATGTGAAAGGCGTTGCCAAAAAAGATTGGAAAATTTTACCAGTTACGGATGCCACAGAATATACTAATATCAAATGCGAAGCAGACGGCAATGTCTTCTTCAGCGGGGTATTGCGGAATGTTGCAACTACCAGGATAGATGATGTGTACTACCTGGAAGCATATGCCGTATCACATACTATTAAATTGGACACAAAGAGGCATAAAAGGGCTTTTCAAGACAGCGGCAGCACCTACCGGGACATTGTTGAAGCGATAATCGGCGAGGGCGGGGGCTCCGTTAAATATCATGCGGATCCGCAATCTGTAGAAAAAATACTGGTGCAGTATGACGAAACCGATTGGCAGTTTGCTTTAAGGCTGGCTTCCCACACCCAGGATGTACTGACGCCAATATCTGTAAGCGACGAACCCGGATTTCATTTCGGGGTGGAAGACGAAAGCTGCGCCGGAGGGATCGAAACAGCCAATTTTGCTGTTTTCAAGGACTTTAATTTATTACGTTCCAGGTCTAATGATGACCGGCCCCTTGATGAAGACAGCATCATTTTGTACAAAGTAAAAACAGATGACTTTTCCTATGGCATGTATGATGCCGGGGAAAAGGTCTTGCTTAACCAAAAGGAGTTATATGTACGCCAGGCTGTTCTGACCTTGGAACAGGCTGTTGTTTCCTGCTTATATACATTGGCTCCCAAAAACGCTATTACCGCAGCTAAAATCTACAATACGGGCATTACCGGCCTGGCCCTGGCCGGAATTGTTCAAGTCGTGGAAAATGACGATCTGAAGCTGGATTTACATATTGACTATGAGCCGGGTACGGTTCAATTCTTCAAATATGCCACGGACTATAGCCCGGAAAGCCATACCGGCTGGTATGTTATGCCGGAAGTAGGAGATACCGTGTTTTTGATCTTCCCTACCGAGGATGAAAAGGACGCCCATGCCGCCTCTTCGATGAGACAAAGCTCAACAGGCAGAACCGGCGACCCCTTAATAAAATATCTGCGTACTCCATTTGGCAAGGAAGTCAAACTGGAAGAAAAAGAGGTTCTGCTGACCGGCAAGGACGATGAAACCTACATAAAAATAAACGAAGACAGCGGTATTGAGATTTCCACCTTAAAACCCATAAAGGTCTTTAGCGATGAGACCTTGGAAATTACCAGCACAGACGACATGAACATTACCACCGAGGCCAACATGTCTATCGATGTCAGAAAAAACCTGAAAATAAACGCCGATGCTTCCATCGAGGTCACTTGCCAGGATAATATTATAAAAATCGAACCGGCAAGCGGTATAACCGCTAATACGGATCAAGAAATAAACATGTTAAGCACTCTCGACACAAATATTAAGACCAACTCCAAGATGGCTCTTACTTCAAACGGTAATACGATACTTTCCACCCACAAAAAACTTTTGGGATCCGGGAAAAAAGCTTTTATCCTGAATAACAAGAATAATTCCATATCTATGGAACCGCTTAAGGGCATCAGCATAGCATCGGACAAAAATTTAAACATGGTAAGCAGGGGCGATGCGACAATAATCAGTACCAAGGGGCTGAATCTGTCAGCTGTCAAGGACATTAAAACTTCCGCAGGCAAAAAGCGGATCCAGTCGGGTAAGGCCGCAGTAGAAGTGTCCAGCGGCGGCAGCTCCCTCAAGACTAAACCCGCCGGTATAGATATAAAGGGAACCTCTATCAAAGAGAATTAATTGAAATTATTTGGAGAAAAATTAAAATGGGAAAAAATCCTGACTACTATGCCGTCCTTGGCGTATCGAAAAGCGCCAAGGAGGCAGAAATAAAATCTGCCTATCGTAAATTGGTAAAAAAATATCATCCGGATGCCAATCCGGATGATCCTGATGCGGAAACCAAGATCAAAGAGGTCAATGAGGCTTTTGCTGTTCTTTCCGATCCCCAAAGAAAAGCTGATTATGACAATCAGGGTTCGGTGTCGCCTGACCAAGGCCAGGCTTGGCAAAGCGGGCCCGGATCCGGAGGATTTGATCCCGGCAATATCAATTTTGCCGACTATATGAGCGGCAGTGAATTTTTTGACAATATATTTGGCAGCAGGAAAAGGGCGCCGAACCAAGGACGCGATATTACCCTTAAGGTGCAGATCAGCTATGATGAATCTATTGCCGGCGCCAAAAAAGAGGTCTCATTTTCTTATTCCCAAGACTGCTCGGCCTGTAATGGAACAGGCTCTTTATCAGGAGCAACTGCTGATATTTGCCAGAATTGCGGCGGAAAGGGGAAAGAACGGGTAGTTACCTCAAGTGGATTTGGTAAAATTTCCCAGATACGGCAATGTCCCGTCTGCCAGGGCACAGGGAAGGATTTGAAAGATGTCTGCCCGAAATGCTCAGGTATCGGATTTATGAAGATCAATAAAAGAATAACCGTAAATATTCCCAAGAACACGGAAAACGGGCGTACTCTTACTTTCAAGGACCTGGGTGAACCCGGGGAAAAGGGCGGCCCCCGGGGCAACTTGCTTGTGAAAGTAGCAGTCCGCCCCAAATACACTTTTTAACGGCCGTGCAGTAAGGAAGTAGATGTTTTTCTGTTATTCTTTGGGGTGATGTGCCCTGAAGTTTGCTAAGACCGCTTTCGAAAAAGGATCCGCAAGCTGTTTTTTTCAGACTTGCGGATCCTTTTACTTTTTTATCAATTTTTCTATAAGAGCACCTCTAAACTCTGGGCACCCTCAGGACCATTCCCGGTACTATTTCCTGCCCTTCCAGCTTGTTTTTGGCCAGGAGCAAATCTACCGGTACTCCCAGGCGCAAGGCTAAGGAGATGGCGGTTTCTCCGGGCATTACCCGGCAAAAACTCATACTATGTCTCTTGCGGCGGGCAATATCCGCAGCTATCTGAGGTTCTAAAGGATTGTTTTCTTCGCAAGGTTTTATCGGCCCGGGCTGCATACTCTCCCTCACCGGCCGCCTTTGGCTGTCTGCCCTCAGCTCTTGCTGTATATCTCTTTCCAGCGCTTCCTGATTGAACTCTCTTTCAATTTCTTCTTGCCTTCTTGCCATCGGACACTCTTGGGCAGGCTCAATAATAGTTTGAGGCTCTGCCTCTGCTTTGGTTTTTTGGATAGGTTGCGGCTCAGATACTATTGGCTCAGATACTATTGGCCCAGACATTGTAGACTCAGGTATTATGGGTTCAGGCGCTATGGGCTCAGATACTATTGGTTCAGATACTATGGACTCAAGCACTATAGGCTCAAGTACTATAGGCTCAAGTACTATAGGCTCAGGTACTATTTCAGGCACTATTGGTTCAGGCGCTATGGGCTCAGGCACTATTGGTTCAGGCACTATAGGCTCAGGCATTATGGGCTCAGGCACTATTGGTTCAGGTACTATAGGCTCAGGCATTATGGGCTCAGGCATTATGGGCTCAGGCACTATTGGTTCAGGTACTATAGGCTCAGGCATTATGGGCTCAGGTACTATTGGTTTTGGCACTATGGGTTTTGGTACTATGGGCTCGGTCACTATTGGTTCCGGTTCTGCCTGGGTTGGCGGCATACCAGCCAAAGGCGGCCGGATCGGGACTTCTGCCTGTTCCCGGAAGGCCGGGGGCGGGGTAAAAAGCGGCGGCTGGGGCAGAGGCTCTATAGGTTTGAAAGACAGATGCCTTTCACTGACAGGCACAGCTTCCTCCAGAAAATCCCTATCATCATTCTTCAGCGGGGTTTCAGTCTCCTCAAAATCCCCTTGGAGCAATTTTTCCGTCAACGTATCATTTAGATCTTGATTTCTATTCATGCTTTCCTCCTTTGACGGCTGCTTTTCATCAGCCTTTTCTTTTTGCCAATCAGGGGCTTCGCCGTTTGGCATATTCTCTCTGCCCTCCAAGATAACCCTGTCTGTTTTAGCTTTTTCCCGGTTGTCAATAGCTCCGTCCAGAGCCGGGTCAATTGTTTCCGCAGATTGAGGATTATCCCGGACTCCCGGCGGATCGGCCCGGCGGTGACCCCACGACTTCCAGGAAGGATCTGTCAGATCAAAATATTCCTGACTCCCTTCACCCTGGGGATTTTGATTACCCACCGATCTTCTGCCCGGGGTTTTCTCCGGGAAAAGAGGCTGCTCTTCTTCAGGAAGCCGGGAGACAGCCCGAGGTGGCTCCGGAACCGCCGCAGCATCTGACAAAGAATATCGCCAGCTCACCTTGGCGGCATCCTCCTTTTGGGCCAAAAACGGCTGGGTTTGCCAACCGGTTGATGGGGGAGGAAGGGGTTCCTTTGGCTGCTCCTGTCCGGATTCATCTGCTACTGCCCAAGACTGTCCGGGCAGATTGATCTCCTCCTCCAACGGGGTATTCGGTGGTTGCATCCAAGGTTGGGCAGCAGGAGCCGGGCAAGACTGAGACTGGCTACCCGGACCTATAAGAGATAGCTGCAGATCCATTTCCAGGGCCCGGGGGGCTACAACCAGCCACTGAAAATCTGTCACGGAGAGCTTCCACATGGGCGGACAATCCAACTCCCCCTCTATTAATAAATCAAACGGCAAAAAGATCATCGCCTGCCAGGGACTGCCGCTTGGGGTAGGATAAAGGCCGTGAGATTCCCGGAAAAAGGAGCCGGCTTCTCCCCCTTGATCAAGGGAAAGATAATCGATCAGAATGTCGGCCTCACCTTGGCAAAAAGTTTTCCCGCCATCTGATCTGATCTGCTGCTCCCGAATATCTACTTTTATATTATTTACAGCATAAATCGGCGGGGAATCGCTGGGCAGAAAAACGGTTCGCAAAAGCTGCAAAATCACTTCTCCCATATTAAACCTCCCTCTCCTTTGCTTGGTTACGCCAGTTGCGCAAAAATAATCTTCTATTAGTTATGCGCTGGAGAGGAAAAATATGACAGCAAAGCCGGCGCTCTTTGAGCGTAAGTATTCAGGATTCTATACCCGAGAACGAAAACATTTTCTATTAATCCGCCGAGGATTTTTGTCGTCAGGTGGTGTGGGAAAACCGCAGGAATGCTTGTTGCCTTTCAAGGTTTTCCCGCGCCGCCTGGCGGCAAAAAGACCGGCGCAGTGATGGAAAATGTTTTCGTTCTTGGGTATAAATGCATTTGTGGCAGGAAATGGGCCATGAGGGGGAGAATATAGAAAAAGGATTTATTTGCTTTTTTTGGCCGGAAAATATATAATATCAAAAGGGAGTAAACAAGAGGAGGATTTTTGCTTTGTTTTATGAAGGACTTGTTTTAATCATTATTATGGCGGTTTTAGCTGTGCTTTCCTTGTTCCGCCTTTTGCCCAGAAACCTGAAATCACTTTGGCTTTTTATCCCTTTATCTCTCCTGACGGCGGTATTTCTTTTCCTTTGCCGCCTCAGCCCGCCTTTCGCTTCTACCTACCGCTTCTATTTTCAACTACTGATATTTGGGGCAGGTCTTTTCTTTTTCATCAGTAATTGGCGTTTGCCGGGAATGGTTGTCTGTGCTTTGGGGACACTAGCCAATGGCCTGGTAATTTGCACAAATGGCGGGGTCATGCCGGTATTACCGGGAGTTGCCTCTCCCGCCTTAGCCCCAAAACTCTCAAGCGGTGAATTGATTCATCATGCCACTGCCACCGGCCAAACCTACTTGAGCTACTTAGCCGACCGCTTTCGCATCCCCGGACTGGAGAGCATGCTCTTCAGCTGGGGAGATATCCTGCTCTTGCTGGGTATGATCTGGCTGATACTGGCTTTGATTTTCGGCAACCGCCAAACCGTCAGCAAAATAGAAAATGTCAGAAATTGGAAGATATAACTTAGCCTACGGTCATAAATGTTGAGTGTTGAGTTGATGATAGTTATGCTTAATCCCCTACCCAATAATGGGTAGCAAGAATGGAGATGAGCCCTTGTTTAAACTATTTGGTAATCTTTTTGATGATAATGCTAAGGATATTAAGAAATATACCCGGATCTTGCAAAGCATCAATGATTTGGAGCGGGAAACCAAGGCCTTGGCTGATGAGGAACTAACTGCTAAAACTGCTTTGTTCCGGCAGCGGCTGGATAATGGGGAGGAGCTCCCTTATCTGCTGCCGGAGGCTTTTGCCGTGGTACGGGAAGCCGCTTGGCGCACCCTTTCCATGCGCCATTTTGATGAACAGCTGATCGGCGGTATGGCTCTTTCCGACGGGCGGATCTCCGAGATGAAGACCGGGGAAGGGAAAACCCTGGTTGCCACAGCCCCCGCCTATTTGAACGCTTTGGATGGTCAAGGAGTCCATGTCATCACCGTCAACGATTACCTGGCCAAACGCGACAGCGAATGGATGGGCCGGGTTTACCGTTTTTTGGGAATGAAAGTGGGCTTGATCATTCATGGGGTAGAGCCGCCTGAGCGCCGGGTGGCTTATGCCGCCGATATCACCTATGGCACCAATAATGAATTCGGCTTTGATTACCTGCGGGACAATATGGCGGCCAGCCCCGCTCAGATGGTTCAGCGCCCGCTTAACTATTGCATCGTCGACGAGGTGGACAGCATCCTGATCGATGAAGCCCGCACCCCCCTGATCATTTCCGGAGCGGCCGATAAGCCCACGGAAGTTTATTATACCGTGGCCAAAATTATTCCCCGTCTGCGCAAAGAAGACGATTATACAGTGGATGAAAAGCTGCGTACCGCTGCCCTTACCGAGGACGGGGTGGCCAAGATGGAAAAAGCCCTGGGAGTAGAAAACCTCTATGACGATAAACATGTGGAATTAAGCCATCATGTCAACCAGGCCTTGCGGGCCTTTGCCCTTTTCCGCCGGGACCGGGATTATGTGGTAAAAGAAGGGGAAGTAATCATCGTCGATGAATTTACCGGGCGTTTGATGTTCGGCCGCCGTTACAGCGATGGGCTGCACCAGGCCATCGAAGCCAAGGAAGGAGTGCAAATCGAACGGGAAAGCCAAACCCTGGCTTCTATTACTTTCCAGAATTATTTCCGCATGTATAAGAAACTGGCCGGGATGACCGGTACCGCCCGCACGGAAGAAGAAGAATTCCGCAAAATCTATAAATTCGACGTGGTGGAAATTCCGACCCATTTGCCCATGGTCCGGGAAGACTCTCCGGATGTAGTATACCGCACAGAACTGGGTAAATTCCAGGCCATAGTTGGAGAAATCGAGGAGGAGCATCAAAAGGGCCGTCCCATTTTGGTGGGTACTGTTTCTATCGAAAAATCGGAAAGACTATCCGATATGCTCCGGAAAAAAGGCATCGATCACCAGGTTTTGAATGCCAAGCATCACGAAAGAGAGGCGGAAATCATAGCCCAGGCAGGCCGTCTGAGCTCTGTAACAATAGCCACCAATATGGCCGGCCGGGGTACGGACATTGTTTTGGGAGGCAGCGCCGAAGCCATGGCCAACCGGGAAATGGCCCAGGAAAAGGAAGCCGATCCCGACCGGGAATATACCGATAGCGAACGTTTGGCTCTGATCGAGAAATATAAGGTCCAAACCACGGCCGAACATGATCAGGTGGTGGAAGCAGGAGGACTTCATATTATAGGTACGGAGCGCCATGAAAGCCGCCGGATCGATAATCAGCTGCGGGGCCGGGCCGGCCGCCAAGGGGATCCGGGCTCCAGCCGCTTCTTTATCTCCATGGAGGATGATTTGATGCGCCTCTTCGGCGGCGACAATCTGGCGGGGGTCATGGACAGGCTGGGAATGGATGACAGCACCCCGATAGATGCCGCCATTCTTTCCAAGCAAATTGAAAGCGCCCAAAAGCGGGTGGAGTCCCGCCATTTCGATTCCCGCAAGAGTGTGCTGGATTATGACGATGTGATGAATAAGCAGCGGGAAATTATTTATGGCCAGCGCAGAAGGGCTCTTTCCGGCGATAATCTCAAGGAAAGCATCGAGGACATGATCCACAAAGTGATCGAGCGGACCGTGGCCTATTATAGCACTGTCAGCAAATACCCGGAAGAATGGGATCTGGCCGTCTTGCTTAATGATGCCGAGGCCTTTTTGGTGGACGAAAACAAGCCAAAAGCAGGGGATCTGGCGAATATGGCTGCCGCGGAAATCCCTGAATTGTTCAAGGAACGGGCCTTTGCCTATTATGCCGCCAAAGAAAAGGATATGGGCGAAGAAAAATTACGCCAGCTGGAGCGTCTGGTGATCCTGAGGGTCGTGGATGAAAAATGGATGGATCATTTGGATGCCATGGATCAGCTGCGTCAAGGCATCGGCCTCAGAGCTTATGGTCAAACCGACCCCCTGATCGCCTATAAAAAAGAAGCTTTCAATATGTTCCAGCAAATGAGCGAGGATATTCAGGTAGAGGTCGTGCGCCTGTGCATGCGGGCGGTTTTTGTGGAGGCGCCGGTAGAGAAAAAACAAACAGTGGAAAACCGGGGCGATGGCACTGTAACCAAAAAACCGATACGCAAGAAGAAAGAAGAGCAAGTCGGGCGGAATGATCCCTGTCCTTGCGGCAGCGGGAAGAAGTTTAAGAAGTGTTGCGGGATGGATAATGATTCTTGATAAGTGTGGAGTGTGGAGAGTGGAGGGTGGAGTTGTTGATGCTTTTGCTGCGCAAAAGCATTTAAGCGCCATATACTGGGGGAAAGTTTAAATGTATGATGTTTTGAAAATTAGTAATTTTAGAGGGTTTCGGGAATTTTCAATGGACTTGAAACCTATTACTCTTATTGCTGGTGAGAATAATACTGGAAAGACATCAATTCTCGAAAGTGTTTTTTTGCTGCATAATTATAAAAACCCAGATGTGTTTTTAAAACTTCTGGGCTTTCGTGGCGTAATCATGAGAGATATGTCTCCACAGAAGATATGGGAACCGCTTTTTTACGGAATGGATACAAAAAAAATATTAAAAATAACAATGGGGAACAGATTTTCATTGTGTATTAAGAGAAACAATAACTACACTTTACCAAACGATATTCCCAATGGACTTAGTACCATCCTTGGTAATAATTTAGTTAATTATACCCTATCGTGTATGGTCAAACAAGATGATAGCACTTATAAAGGGGATTATGTATTGGGTGATAATGTAATTTTATTCGGTGACAAAAAGGTAAACCAGCAGCTTATTACCCCGTTTATTCAATATATGGGATCAAACCTTCCTCTTGATGCTGTGAATTCAGTTGAATTGTTTGGAAAAATAGAATTGATGGGGAAAAAGCAGAAGATTATTGAATCCCTCAAAATATTGGATGAAAGCATAACGGATATTACAACCATTATGATAGACAAGTTTGCCCAGCTATATATTACAAATACGCAGAATATAAAAATGCCTTTATACGTTATGGGCGATGGTATCCGTAAAATAATGAATGTTGCCTTGACTATGCTTGCCAACCCGTCAAGCATTCTTCTACTTGATGAAATAGAAAATGGCTTGCATTACTCTTTGCATGCTAAGTTCTGGGCACTAATCACTTCTCTCGCTGTACAAGAAAAATGCCAGATAATAGCAACTACCCATAGTTATGAATGTATAAATGGCGCTCTTGAGGGCATCAAAAAAGAGGGATTGAATGAAATTTTTGCTTATACACGCTTGGCAAGAGAGGATGATTGTATTATATCTAAGGAATTTTCCAGCAAAATACTTGAATTTGCCCTATCCACGAATTGGGAGGTTAGGTAATCATGTCAGAAAACAAAGGAATCCTGTGCCCACACTTAATATTATGTGAAGGTGCAGATGCTACCTATTTTATGATAAAATATATTGATTATTTGGAGGATATTAATGAAATCGGGCTTAAAGAATTTCAGGCTATGAATTTTGGTGGCAATGAAGAGCTTTCTAACTATTTACAACTATTGACGATTTCAAGAAACAAAGAAATTATTAAATCTATTACAATAATTAGAGACGCGGAAAAGGATCACATTGCGGCAGTGCAATCTATACGTACTACTCTTAAAAACAATGGTTTCTCAGCCCCCATACATCCAAATGAGATAGCCCGAGATGATAAAAAAAAGGTGGCCTTTTCGCTATTCCCCACACTTTCTGGACAAACAGAGAATGGTACTTTAGAGGATCTTTATCTAAAAAATCTTGTTGAATCAGCAGACGACTTGTTGAGTGATATTGATATTTTTATAAATGGGCTGCAATCAAAGGGACGGTATATCCCTCGCAAGCATAAATCCCGGTTATACACTTACTTTGCGGTTACTGATAAGTTTACTGCTTTAAAACTTGCTGAAGCTGCTGAGGCTGGAGCTTTCTCGTTTGATTGCAGCGAAATGAATTGCTTAAAATCGTTGCTAAAAGAGATATGTTCTGCATAATAACTAACCTTTTGGAGGATATAATTATGTTAGAAGATTTGCGTGGCCTGTTGGCTGATTATCAGGGTCGGATGTCGGAACTGCGGAGGTCTCTTTGACATTGATGGCAAAGAGGGGCAGATTATTGAGCTGGAAGCTGCCACTTCGGCTCCGGATTTTTGGAATGATGTGGAAAATGCTCAAAGGGTGACCGGGAAAATCAGCACTCTGAAAAGCAGTGTGGCCCGCTATATGGCTCTGCAAAACCAGCTGGAGGACAGTTGTGTCCTTTGGGATTTGGCGGTGGAGTCTGACGACGAGCAGCTGGCTGCTGAAGCTAAGGCCGGCTTATCCCCTTTCCAAAAGGCTTTGGAAGCCTTGGAATTGGCGGTTTTGCTTTCCGGCCCCTATGATGACCATGACGCCATTATGTCCCTTCATGCCGGGGCGGGGGGTGTGGAAGCCCAGGATTGGGTGGAAATGCTTTTACGTATGTATACCCGCTATTGTGAGCGGGAGGGTTATAAGATCGAGATGCTGGACTTTTTGCCCGGAGATGAGGCCGGGGTCAAAAGCGTTACTTTTTCCGTCAGCGGCCCCAGCGCCTACGGTTATCTCAAATCCGAGCGGGGGGTCCACCGCCTGGTGCGCATTTCCCCCTTCGACGCCGCCGGCCGCCGCCATACCTCTTTTGCCTCTATGGATGTATTACCCCAGGTAGAAGACGACACAGAACTAAAAATTGACAATGAAGAGTTACGTATCGACACCTATAGATCAAGCGGCAAGGGTGGCCAGCACCTCAACAAAACCGATTCGGCAGTACGGATCACCCACCTGCCCACCGGGATCGTGACCCAATGCCAGGACGAGCGTTCTCAGCATGCCAACAAAGACCGGGCGATGCGTATGCTAGCCGCGCGGCTTCTGGATATCAAAGCCCGCGAGCGGGAGGAAGAGCTGCGCAAGGAGCGGGGCGAACAACAGGAAATCGGCTGGGGCAGCCAAATCCGCTCCTACGTCTTCCAACCCTACCGCCTGGTAAAAGACCACCGCACCGGAGTAGAAATGGGCAATGTAGACGCAGTCATGGACGGGGAACTGGAACCCTTTATCGCAGCTTATTTGCGCAAGTTTGCTGCCCCAATATGATATCAGAGGCCAGAAGCCGAGAGTTAGAGGTCAGAATAAATACGTTTTTTTGCAATAATATTCAATTCGTCCATTGGCAATGGACGAATTACCTCCAAAATAAAGCTAATAAAATGAGCAGCCATAGACAATCCTTTCAATAAAAAGTTTTGCGAAGCAAAACCACCACAATTCCTAACTCCTAATTCCTAACTCCTAATTCCTAACTCCTAATTCAATTAAGCACCAAAACTGCAACAAGGGGGAAAATCACTATGCAACCACCACCTCTACAAGAAACCGCCCGGCGATTGCGGCGGGAAATTATTTTGATGTTGGATAAGGCCGGATCCGGCCATCCCGGAGGCTCGCTTTCCGCCGCCGACATTATCACTACACTCTATTTTGAAACCATGAACATTGACCCGGCCCGGCCCCGGATGGAGGAGCGGGATCGTTTTGTCCTTTGCAAGGGACACGCCGCTCCGGCTCTCTATGCAGCCTTGGCTATGCGGGGTTATTTTCCTTTGGAAGATTTATCCAATTTGCGGCGGCTGGCCAGCCCCTTGCAGGGTCATCCCGATATGATGCGCCTGCCGGGGGTGGATATGTCTACCGGGTCTTTGGGCCAGGGGCTTTCCGCTGCTTGCGGGATTGCCTTGTCCGGAAAACTTAACCAAAAAGATTATTATACATATGCCTTGCTGGGCGACGGGGAGCTGCAGGAAGGTCAGGTTTGGGAAGCGGCTATGTTTGCTTCTCACTATAAACTGGGCAATTTGATAGCTTTTGTGGATCATAACGGTCTGCAAATTGACGGGCTAATTACTGAAGTGCTTTCCCCGGAGCCCATAGATGCCAAATGGCGGAGTTTTGGCTGGGGTGTGCAAACGATTGACGGCCACGATTTTGAAGCTATTCAAGAAGCAATAGCCAAGGCCAAGCAGGGAAAAGACCAGCCTCAAATGATTA
>WRHF01000064.1 GCA_009783415.1 Clostridiales bacterium | reverse complement strand
TTTTAGATTTTACAACTATTTTAGGAGTGATTCTACCAAATAATTAATCCACATGATTCCATTTTAGTATGAACTTCTTTCTGAGCTTTGTCTACCCCAAGTTTTGTGATGCACCCATATGCCATAGCTCAAAAGCGCAATAAATTCCGGATCGCAGCAGAAAATAAAAATAAACAGGCTGCTCTTTCAGAATTGCTGAAAAAGCATCAGGGTGATAATATTATCATTATTGGTATCTATATTGACCAGCTCAAGTGCATTAGCAAAGAGCTCGGATCGCCACTTATCACCGGTGCAACAAAAAGCTTGGAGCGGGAACAGCTGTATGCTGCCTTTAAGAGCGGTGAGGTGAAAGTTATTGTCGTCTCAAAAGTCGCCAACTTTGCCATTGACTTACCTGATGCCAATGTCGCCATTGAAGTCTCCGGAACCTTCGGCTCGCGCCAGGAAGAGGCCCAGCGTCTGGGCCGGATACTTCGGCCAAAATCCGGCGACAACCGGGCCTTTTTCTATACCCTTGTCAGCGAGGATACCAATGAAATAGACTTTTCCGCCAAGCGTCAAATGTTTTTGACAGAGCAGGGATATAAGTATACGATTGATAGGTTTGAAGGCTGGATATGAATGACTAATCCTCCGCTATAATCAAAATCATAATAAACTACCGCAAAAACTGCTCTGCTCCTTACGTTTATAGGCGCAGAGCAGTTTTGCCGATAGAATAAATAGCAGAAATCCTTTTTATTTTAAGTGTTTTTAGATTTTTATTCGTAATATTAAGTGACCGGTCAATCAAATGGAAAAGCTGAGGTGAAATACTTGAATGACGCGCAAATCATCAATGGGATCAAGAACGGGAATGAAGCAGCTATCCGTTATGCTATTAATAAATATTCGAAACTGATGTGGCGTATTGCGGCTACTGTGTTGAAAAATGTGGCAATAACAGAAGACGTTGAGGAATGCGTTGCCGATGTGTTTGTGTACCTATGGCAAAATTACGATAAGTGGAGCGAACAGCGCGGACATCTGAAAATATGGCTTTCCTCTGTGGCAAAAAGCAAAGCTATCGATCGATACCGTCAGTTGTCAAAAAAGAGTGAGCTATCTTTAAACGATGAAATGATGATTAAGAGCATCCCGCTCATTGACAACATAATGGCAGCTGAAACAAAACGGGAGTTGATCGCTTCTGTTAATGCTTTAGCCGAGATAGACCGTGAAATCGTAGTGCGGCGGTATTATTACCAGCAAAAACCAAAGGAAATCGGGTTTGTCCTCGACATGCCGGTGAAACAAGTAGAAAACCGTCTGTACCTGTCAAAACTAAAACTGCGGGAAATGATAACACGCTGAAACGGAGGTTGATTTGAATGAAAAACAAAAACTACGACTTTAATAATGAACGCTTGCAGAGCATAAAAAACATATTTGAAGAGAAGGCCAAAGTGCGGTTAAGCGGTTCGGAAACTAAGCATAGGGAGAAGTTTCAGATCAGAAGAAAACCATTGAAGACGGCGGCTGTGGCGGCATTGGTCGTGCTAATCAGCATAACAAGCACATTCGCCGTATTCAATTTTGGGATTATCAGAGAGTTTTTTGCCGGTGATTCTTCGTTTATCCGGCAATTTGTTAAAACTCCGCTCGAAAGCGTCAGCGATGAACATTTTAAACTGACGTTGGAGGAGATCCTCACGGACAATCACTATCTATTTATGGTTTATTCGGTTGAGGGGCTGACCGATGAAGCTATCGCGGAGCTGATGAGCGCAGATGATTTGCGGTATGACTACGATTTTAAGTATAAATTGACTGTTTCGCCCAGTCCCGGAATAA
This sequence comes from Clostridiales bacterium, assembly GCA_009783415.1. Classification (GTDB taxonomy): domain Bacteria; phylum Bacillota; class Dehalobacteriia; order UBA4068; family UBA4068; genus WRHF01. The sequence goes on along the minus strand of WRHF01000064.1, from coordinate 13,976 downwards.
GCCTTGGAGACCCGGGCGGCAAGTTTACAGGCACATTTTACCCCGCGCACTCATATGAGATTGTGGAAAGGCGCACCGCGACTGCCCGCTATTGGGCATATTATGACGAAATGGAAAATGTAAGCGAAGAGCCGTTGACCTTACGGCTGGATACGATGAGAGATGATCAATATATTACCGTTCCCGCCGATTGCAATGTTGAGGCAAAGGAATTATTGCTGAGAGGGCAACCGTACGGCGATGTGTCGGTTCGCCTTAGTCCTATCGGTATCACTTTGGAAAAAGGCGTAAAAACAAGCGAGATAAAAGACATGTCATTTACCGAAGTATTTTTCAGAATGAAAAACGGCGAAATTAAAACCTATAATCAGCTTGTGTACAAGGGAGCCGGGGGGTTTATGGGAGGAACGGGAGCTTTTACGGGAGCTTCAGGTGAAGAAACGCGCTGCAAATACGGAGCGCGGTTTTATGACACGATGCCTCTGTCCGATTTCAAGAGTATCATTGTGGGTAACATTGAATATGAGATAAATAATCCCGCAAAGATGAGCGCTGTAACGCTTGAGGCAAGTATGTACCCGGTTGAGGTTAAAAGCATTATTCTTCCTGATAAGGTCACAAGAGGAGTCAATTCATGGCTCCCGGCAGAAGAAGTATGCGATAAATTGGGCGCGGATATGGCTTGGGACGGCAACACTATGACCATAAAATATCGCGGCTCGGAAGTTGAGATAAATGAACCCGCATACACCTACAAAAAGGATGGGGAAACGATGCTGTATAACCTTCTTACGCCGGAAAAGCCAGTATTCCAGATCTATGAGGATGAGCTTTTTGTAAATTGGCTGGCTTTAGCTGAGAGCCTGCGGATCGGCGTCTATCAGGATAGCAATTCGATAGCGTATATCGAGGAACTGCCGGAGCCTAACGATGGCGGACAAGGCGTAGAGATTCAAACGCTAACTGCGGTCACACCGCAATATATAACATGTTATATCGTGCCGTAAATCAATATAAAGTTGTAATAGTTACCGATAAATAAGCCGGACAGGATAATCTAATATCCTGTCCGGTACGACCCTTATTATTGAAATCTTTTCATCAATGCGTCTGTCAACACTTGTGAGAAGTTGACTTTTTCTTTTTTGGCTCTCTTGACTAACCATTCAGGAACAGAGACATTTTTTCGGATGGTCTTATTTCCGCGAATAAAAGGCGCAGGGTCAGCCTGAATCAATGAGGTGAAACCATCGTCAATCTTTAGGTTTTTAATATCGCTCGGCTTGGGGAGCTCTTTCTCATCATCAATATAAGAAGCGAGAATGGCTGCCAGAAATTCTTTTGACATCGCCATTGCTTCGTCAAGTGAGTCGCCTTGGGTAGCGCCTAAAAACTCCGGAAATTCAATCCAAAAGCCACCCTCTTCGGCTTCATGAAAGATTGCAGGATAGGTCAAGAGCATTTCAAAAACTCCTCTCAAACAGCCAAAATACGGAGATTACTTCATTTGTTTTCCAGTAAGTGACATGTGTTTTTGCCTCCGCATATTTCAATTATACACAAGATGCGCAACATTATCAAGTGGTATTTTAATCAAACTATATCCCTCTTTACTCGGGATTAATCTTATGGTAAAATAATCCTATCGGAGGGAGTGTGATGCTTATGAAAAACAAGCTATTTATACTTACCTTTTTTTGAATGATTTTTATGCGGTTATCCGTAAAAACGCACCCCCAAATAGCCCCGAACGCTTACTTTTCTATTGGCTGCAAAGCGCCGAAGGTCAGATGCTTATTGATGCGGAAGGTTATGTAGCAAAACATAAGGAAATTGTTAATTAGTTGGATTTGTGAATAGCACCCCACTGTATAACAGCGGGAAAAGTATACCAACTATTTTTTTGACACAAATGTTCTCAATCCATCAATGTGTTCAAATAAATCCGGCTTAATAGGGGAATACATAGAATCAAGAACAAAGTCAATGCCTTCTCTGCGAGCCAGTTTAGATGCCGGAACAAAATCACTATCTCCAGATATTAAAACAATCTTTTCTGCATTCTTTTTGAAAGCTAATGAAGCAATATCTACTCCTATTTTTATATCCACTGAAAGAAAAAAGAAGCCCTTGGGGTCGGCACTTCCCCGGATCGTGGGGAGGCTTACTGCCAAGGGCGGATTAACGTGTAGTAAAGTTACACTTATATAATATGCCCAAGTAGAGAAAAAATCAAGTTCTTTTTAATAAATTTTTATATTCCAGCAATTCCGTTAATTCTCTTTGGATCAGCATCTCTTAAGGGTGCCTCTATAAACTCAGCGTTGCCAGATTCGCTAGCAGTTTTTTCGACTGGCAAGGCGGAGGAGCCGCAGCGTAGCCCAGCTACGCAAGGCGACGACAACGCAGTCCAGGCGGAAAAAGGGCAGCGAAGATGGTGACGAGGAGTTTATAGAGGCGCCCTTAAGATTAAGAGGGTTTTATATATCCGTATTTCTTTAACATTCCATAACCAGTATTTCCCCAGTTTTTCAGTTATATTTGATTGGAGGAGGATAATAATGAAACGTTCTGATAATGATTTGGCTTTTTTATTGCGTTATGAAAATGTGGCCTGGTATGAGGACGGCAAGGTCAAAATACTTGACCGCCGGATTTACCCGCTTAAGACGGATTATGTGGTGTGCCAAAACCACCGGGAAGTCGCCCGGGCAATTGCGGATATGGTTACCCAAAGCGCCGGGCCGTATACGGCTGCGGCAATGGGAATGGCACTGGCAGCCTATGAGGCCAAAGATCTGCCGGAGGCTGCCTTTAGGGAATATATGCAAAAAGCAGCCCATACTCTTTCCCATGCCCGCCCGACGACAGTAGATAATATGGTTGCTGTGACCAGCCATGCTATGGATATAGTGCATGAACAGCTGGCTTCCGGTAAGAGTGGGCTTGCTATTGTTGAGGCGCTTTTTACGGATGCTATAGTCCAGCTCAATCACAAATATGACCGGATCGAAAAAGAAGGGGAAAACCTGCTGCGTCTGATACCAAAGGACGGGACGGTGATGACCCAATGCTTTGCCGAGACGATTGTCGGGATGTTATTGCGGGCGGCCAAAAAGCAAAACAGCAACCTCAAATTCTTCTGCCCGGAAACACGCCCCTATTATCAGGGCGCCCGGCTGACAGCCAGTGTGATCGCAGATATGGGATTTGAAGTCACTGTTATTACCGATAACATGCCTGGGTTTGTCTTAAAAGAAAAAAATGTCGATGTCTTTACCTCCGCTGCCGACGTGATTTCCCTGGATGGACATATAGTCAATAAGGTCGGCACTTTTCAAATTGCCCTGGCCGCAAATCATTTCGGGATCCCCTATTATGTCACCGGTTCGCCCAACCGCGGCCATGCCACCATTGATACCGTAACCATCGAAGAACGGGATCCAAAACTGGTGCTGGAATCAATGGGCCAAAAGCATACCCTTCCCGGCGTCAAAGGCTATTATCCGGCCTTCGACATAACCCCGCCCAGCCTCTGTGACGGCGTAGTAACAAACAAAGGCATCTTCTCCCCCCGCGATTTACACGCGTACTTATTAGTTAGGAGTGAGGAGTGAGGAGTTATTGAAAAAATGCTCCGCATTTTAAAGATATTACAAAAGCCCTTAATTCAATAAAAAGAAAAGCACCGCCTTTTCTTTCCAAAACTCCTAACTCCTAATTCCTAACTCCTAACTATCAACATGCGCAGCACTCAATGAATATTAATACTTCCGGAAGAACTGCGCAGATCAAGCGTCCGGTCGCCCCCGTTCCCCACAGTGCCGAAGGCTTTTTTACCATTGCTGTCTGAATAATAGAGGCTAAGGCTGGAAGCTCTTATTGAACCTGATGATACAGATATATTGATCTCGAAGTTTTGCTCAGGGGCAAGGGTTATTCTTTGGGTCCCGGAGGTGCTTTTGATAGATACATCGCCCCTGACATCCAGAGCATTACAGCTGATGGAACCGGAGGAACTGTCGATGTTGCCTGTGCCGCTGATCCCGTCATAACGCAGGCTGCCGGAATTGCTGGAGATGGTGAAGGTTTCACATTGGAGATGCCCCAGGTTTTGGGATGCGGACGATGTGGAAATATTTACCTGATCGGTTACGCCTATATTTCCCAGACGCAGGGTACCGGAATTGCTGTCTGCCGTAAAGCTTTTGGCGGTGATATCCTCGCTGCTGATGGAGCCGGAAGTTGATTTGAGCAAGATATCAGCGGCAGCCTGCAGCTTATCAAGGTGCAGGCTGCCTGATGCGCTCCTGATATTTATGGAGCTTGCTTGTGTGCTGCCCAAATGGATCGAACCGGAGTTGGATTTGAGGATCAAACCCTCATCTGCCCTAAGCTCATCAAGCCGCAATGTGCCTGAAGAACTGTTGATATTGATAGAACTTGCTTCCGTATTGCCCAGATGGATCGAGCCGGAGCTCGTGCTGATGCTCAAGTCACCGCATTTCAGGCCGCTATTCAAGCGGACAGTGCCCGAGCTGCTGCTGATTGAGGTTGAACCTAGTTCTATATAGCCATCCAGGTTGATAGAGCCCGATGAACTAGCCAGCTTCAGGGCCTTGGCATAGCCGCGGGGTAGATCGATTTCCAGGCGGGGATTTGCCATAGAGATGGATGCCAGGTATCTGGATGGTATGTTGATATTTAGTTTATTACCGGAAGTCTCTGAGCTAAAGAGCCTGGCTGATTCCAGATCATATTGCCGGACAGTCAGTTCATTGCCGCTATTTAGGGTTATCCTGATACTCTGATACTGGGTAGAGATATCAAGCTCGCCTATTTCGGCAAGAGAAAAGCTCTCCTCCTTGACAAGCGGGGTATTAGCGCTGAATATGCCGGAGAATGAATCGAATTTCAGCCAAGCCGGCATACTATTGGAAAGACTTTTGCCGGAAAGACCGATGACAAGGGCTGTTAGCGCTATAATGCTTATTACAGCCCAAACTATTGCTCCTATAAGAAAAACAGGTTTTTTCATGATAACCTCCATTCCGCCGCAGAGCGGCAAATAAATTAGCAAAAGAGCAGGCATTTACTCTTGCTCCTTCCAGAAAGTGAACAGCTTGACTGCCTGCTGCACTGCGGCTGCGGCGGGGAAGATGATCCAGGTGATATGCCAGGCATATGATCCAAAGGAAATAATAAAATAGGCAGTGACGACAAAGCACCAAAATAGGCCGCCCAGGTGCTTTTTCTTTGCTTCCGGTTTGAAATAAGCCGAGATCAGATTCTGCAGGCCGGCTGCGAAAGGGAAGATGATCCAGGTAATATCCCATCTGCCGCCCCAAAAGCTCACTACAAGGTAGATCGTAACTATCAGCAGCCAAAGGCTGGAAGAAGCCATAGAGGCCATTTTATTATCTTTCTTTCCGGTTGTCATTTGTACTTTCATCTCCTCTACCAGAGTGTCGTCTGTTTTTTCATATTTTACCACAGTCGTCATCCTCCCATATACTAAAAGCATGGTCGATACCCCTGCAAAGGCGACCATCAGGGCAAGGCCGAATTCCTCCCGCCCGCTGAAGCTAAAGAGGAAGAACATTGATACGGCGACAAAATAGCCGAGGATGCCCGCCGAGATAAAAAATGCCCTCTTTCTCCGCTTTTCCGCAGCATCTGCCGGGTCAAAAGCCTCGCTCTTTTCGATATAACCCAAAAGTTCTTTAACATCGCCTATCCCGTCTATGACTTTTTGGTATGCTTCTTCGCTATCCATGCCGCCGCCAGTCAAATCAGCGTATTTATCCCGGCAGCCTGCCAGCAGTTCCTGACGCAAATCTTCCACCTGACGGGTTTTGGGAGCGCCCTCAAATAAACTGTCCAGGTGCAGTTTTATCCTCTCATTCATCTCTATTTTCCTCCTCATCTAAAGAAATCATCGACTCTATGAGCCTGCAGGCCTTGTGCCAGTCCTCTGTCATAATTTGAAAGCTTTCGCGGCCCTTTTCCGTTATACTATAATAGCGCCGCCTGGCTCCCGTTTGTTCGTCGCCCCAATAAAATGAAACATAACCCGCCTCCTCCAGCCTTCTGAACGCGCCGTACAGGGTCGCTTCTTTAAGCTCAAACTGCTTGCCGGACTTTTGCTGGATCTTTTTGTTGATCTCATAGCCATAGCTTTCATTGCGCATCAGCTGGGCCAAGATGATCATATCAGTACTACCCCGAATCAGATCAGATGCAATAGACACCCGGCTCACCCCCTTTCTTGTAACTTATTGCTGCTAAGTGATACTAAATAGTAAGAATTTGGACTGTGGTACTAAGCCAACGCTTGCGAGTGAATAGTGAATAGTGAATAATGAATAGTTGTGGTTGTTTCGCTCCGCGAAACTTTTTATTTAAATAAAGGCTTGTTTTTATTTTAATCGCTTTTGCAAAGCCCTCATTGTTATTAATATACCACAATATACTTCGGCTGTCAAGGTATATTTTTTTTGAATTACTCAGGAAAAATATATAGTTGTAATACAAAAAACAGGCAGCAAGCCATATTTTGCAGCTTGCCGCCTGTTTTTTTACTAGGATTATTTTTGTGCCTCTATTTCTGTAAAAACTCATCGAGAGTTATGCTAGCATGTTGTCTTCATAGTATATACCCAAGAACGAAAACATTTTCCATCACTGCGCCGGTCTTTTTGCCGCCAGGCGGCGCGGGAAAACCTTGAAAGGCAACAAGCATTCCTGCGGTTTTCCCGCACCACCTGACGGCAAAAATCCTCGGCGGATTAATAGAAAATGTTTTCGTTCCCGGGTATAGTTCGATTGCTAATAATATCTTTTTGCATTCCAAAGCAGGTTGTGCTATAATTGACTTATACATATTATGGGCAAAAGCCTGTGCAAACATTTGGAGGTGGGTTATGTTTGATACTGCTGAAGAATTGTTGAGGCAGATTCGTTTGGGTGAGGATTCTTCCCTGGAGTTAAAGGATCTGCGATATAAGGGGAACCAGATAAGCGAGCCCCATAGGAGCAGCATGGCCGATGCGCTGGCAGCTATGGCAAACACTGCTAGCGGGGTCTTTGTGCTTGGTGTTGACGATAAAACCCGTTTGGTAGCCGGTATTCCTTCTGATAAACTGGACAGCGTTGAAATGTGGCTTCGGGATATTTGCATTGGCTTGATCAAGCCGCAATTGTTTTGCAGGATCCGCAAAATCTCTGTCACTGCCGATGATGGGACTGAGCGGAACTTGATCCGTGTCGATATCCCCAAAAGCCTATTTGTCCATCAAAGTCCGGGCGGATATTTTGAGCGCATAGGGGCTTCAAAGCGCCAAATGGCGCCGGATAGATTAGCGCGTCTTTTTCAACAGCGAAGCCAGGCTAGGATGATTTATTTTGATGAACAGGCGGTGACAAATGCCCCTCCAAATGTTTTGGAAAAGAAACTCTGGGATAAATTTACTACTTTTAGCTCCCCGGCAAATAATGAGGAGTTCTTATTTAAGCTCAGATTTCTTACAAAAGACGAAGACGGCAATGTTTATCCGACGGTCAGCGGCATCCTGATGGCCAGTGACCAGCCTCAGCAATACTTACCCGGCGCTTTTATCCAAGCGGTCGCCTATCGCGGCGATGAACGTAATGCTGCCTACCAGCTGGACGCTCAAGATATTACCGGGCCTTTGGATAGGCAAATAAGAGATGCTTGTGCCTTTGTCAAAAAGAATATGCGTGTTTATGCCGTTAAAGAACCTGCCCGCCGCGACATTCCCCAATATTCATTACAAGCGGTTTTTGAATCCGTAGTGAATGCCGTTGCCCATCGGGATTATTCCCTGGCAGGCTCAAAAATCCGCTTGCATCTTTTTTCCCAGCGGCTGGAAATATTTTCTCCGGGCTCGATCCCCAATACTATGACTATAGACACGCTGCCCCTGCGCCAGGTGACACGCAATGAATTATTGACCAGCATGCTTTCACGCTGTCCGGTAGAATCATTTAAAGATGAAACCCGGCGTCATTATCTGATGGAAAGGCGCGGTGAGGGAGTTCCTATCATTTTTATTGAAAGCGAAAAACTATCCGGCAAACATCCCGAATACCGCCTGTTGAATGATTCTGAACTATTATTGACTATATATGCAGCCGGAGTAGAGTGAAGAAAAAGATTTTTCTAGATAGCAAGATCAAATATCACGGTTATCTCTGTGCCTACTCCCAGTTTGCTTTTTAAAGACAACTTCCAGCCATATAAGGCGCAAATATGCTTGACGATGGAAAGCCCCAAGCCTGTGCCGCCGTTTCTGAGGGAGCGGCTTTTTTCTACCCGGTAAAAACGCTCGAAGATCCTTGCTTGCTCCTCGAAAGAAATACCGATCCCATTATCGGCCACAGTCATCCGGATCTCTTCTTTATCGATATTGATTGTTAGGGAAACCCAGCCGCCTTGATTGTTGTAGCGCACGGCGTTTTCCGCAATGTTTTTGACCAGTTCGTAAACATGCTCCGCTTCGGCTGTTACCTGAGCATCGCCGGAAGTTTCAAAGCTGATTGATTTTTCCCTGATGGGGGTGGAAAGAGCTTCTTCAACCTCCGTCACTATTTTGGCCAGCGATACGGATACGGGGCTTTTGCTTTGCGTATTTTCCAGCTCGGATAGCTTCAGCATATCTTCGATCAGCAATAGCATCCGGTCTGTTTCGCGGCTGATGCTATCGATGTATTTGCCGATATTTTCAGCTTTATTGTTGATTGCCGCCAAATCATTGAACCCTTTAATAGCAGTTAGCGGGGTTTTAAGCTCATGGGAAGCATTGGCAAAAAATTCTTCCCGCCTTTTAGTGTTTTCCCGGTTTTCCGTGACATCGGACAATACAACCATTGTCAGCTGGGTGTCCTGGAGCCGCTTGACCGTGACCAAAAATATTCCGCCGTTCAGGTTTAGCTCAAATAAGGCATTTTTGGCAAGACCCGCGCAATCTTCTATCGCCTCGGTCAGGTTTTTATCATAAGACAAATAATTGACGTTCTTGCCGGATATATCAGGCGTAACATCAAAGATATCCAGGGCGGCGGAGTTTATCAGGGCAATGTCTTTGTTTTCGTCTGCCACAAAAAGCCCGTCGCCGATATTATTAAGAATAAAAGCCAATTTGCCTTTCTCATCGCGCAAATTGGTAAAATTTTCCTGCAAAATCAAAGCGATATCATCGATTTCCCTGGTGATCATATCTATCTCTTCATAGTTTTTGAATATAGGTTCCGGTTTATATTCACCCCTTGACAATAATCTTAATTTCCGTTCCACGGAGCTAAAGGGCTTGATGATCCGCTCTACTGCCCTGCGGATCAAAAAGAAACAGATTAGGGTAACGATCAGCAGGGAAAATACCAACAGAGGCAGAGAGCGGGAGAGATAGGCGTTGATATTGGCTACGGGAATGGCCGCGCGGATAAAAACATAGCTGTCGCCGCTTGCCGCTTTCAGGGCATAATAAATCAAATCCACCCCTAGAGTATCGGAGCGGCGGACAAAGGCTGCGGGAGAGCCGCTTGCCGCAGCTGCTATTTCCGGCCGGGTCAAATGGTTTTCCAGCAGGCTGACATCAAGAGGACGGCTATCGGCCAAAACCGTTCCATCCGGGGCGACGACTGTGATCCGGGTATCGCTGCCGGCTTGGACTAATGAGGAAATATCGGTATCGCCGCTGAAAAGATCCGCGTAGATCCGGGTCGTTTCCATAACCGTGTCTTTGGCAAGGCTCAGGTTATTGGCATGCGTTATATAGACAGTAGCAGCAAAGAAACATAATAGCCCGAAAATGATAATGGTAGTGGCATAAATAAACAAGCGCTTTTTCATATCAGCATATATCCCACCCCTCGGACAGTTTGGATCATAACTTCACTTGCGGCTTCCGCAAGCTTTCTGCGGAGCTCTTTGATGTGAATGTCCAGGGTGCGGGTTTCTCCTATAAAATTGTCTCCCCAGACCTCGCGAAATATAGTTTCCCGGTCCTGGACCTTTTCCGCATTGGCACAAAGCAGCGAGAGCAGATTATATTCTTTGAGTGTTGTGGAAATTTGTTTGTCATTGATAATGATCTGATGTTTGGCGAAATCAATAAAAATATCCTTATAGGTAATATTTTCCCCCGCTGTTTTTTTATTCTTGCGCAGATTAGCTTTGATCCGGGCCACCAGCTCCAAAACGCCGAAGGGTTTGGCAATATAATCATCAGCCCCCAGATTAAGTCCCTTGACCTTGTTGATTTCCTCACCCTTGGCCGATATCATAATAACCGGAATATGGAAAGTTGATTTAGCAGTTTTCAAGCGGGATAAAATCGCAAACCCATCCTCACCGGGCAACATAATATCCAGCAAAACAAGGTCAGGAACATTATCAGGCAACGCCTCAAAAAACGATTCCCCATCGGCAAAACAATGACAAATAAAATCATTTTCCAAAGTATAAGCATAAAGCTCCTGCAAAGCAAGATCATCTTCTATGACGTAGATTGTCTGTTTCACATACATCACTCCAAATTATATACTCATATGGTGGAAATGTTCATTACTGAAAAGTGAGGAGTTAGGAGTTAGGAGTTAGGAGTTTTGGAAAGAAAAAGCCCTGCTTTTTCTTTTTTTTGAACGAAAATCTTTCAAGCTGTGCGGTTGGATATTCAAATGTCCCCTGTAGGGGCGCGCATTGCGCGTCCGCGGACGGCCAATGGCCGCCCCTACAGGGCGTACGTAAACCTGAGCATCTTGCTTATCTCTGCATTTGCATTGATTTATAGGTTATCGTAACCCAACCGCACAGGTATAAATCTTTTTACTATAATCAATAAAACGCGAAGCGTTTTTACAACAACTCCAAACTCCTAATTCCTAACTCCTAACTAATCCTTAGGATGATGGCCCGTAATGGCGTACTCTACCCATTCGCCTATATTTACGGCATGATCGCCGATCCGTTCTAAATATTTGGTGATCATCATAAAGAGGATGGCTTGCTCGGCATTTTCCGGGTTTTTTCTGATCAAGGCGGTCAATTCGTTCATTACGGTATTAAACAACTCATCTACCTTATCATCGGTTTTGCCTAGGGAACGGGCAAGCGTAAGGTCGCGGTTGATATAGGCTTGCACCCCGTCTTTGACCATTTGAATCACAATTACCGCCATTTGGGGGATATGCACCAGTTTTTTGATATAGGTATCATCCTTTTTCAGATAGGTATCATCCCCGAACTGGAGGGTGATTTCGGCAATGTCCCGCGCCTGGTCGCCGATCCGCTCCAGATCGGTAATCATTTTCAAAGCTGCCGCTACCTCCAAAAAATCTCCCGCTACGGGGTGCTCCATAAGCAGTATCCTCAGACAGGACTGTTCGATCTCGCGCTCTATTTTATCGATCAGCTTATCTTCGGCATAGACTTCTTTTGCCAGCTCAAAATCCCTTTCTATCAGCGATTTGACGCATTTTTCAATAGCTACCTCATTATGGCGGCACATCAGTACCAGATTATCAAAAACGCCTTTCAATTCTCTTTCATAACGCACTCTGATAGACATTGCTATACTCCTTTCGCCATCTTAACCAAATCTTCCTGTTATATAGTTTTCAGTTCGTTTATCCTTGGGTTTAGAAAAAATTACCTCTGTGCTATCATATTCAATTATTTCTCCCAGAAGGAAAAAAGCCGTTTTGTCGGAGATGCGGGTTGCCTGCTGCATGTTGTGGGTGACTATCACAATGGTATAGTCGGATTTCAGCTCACTCATCAATTCCTCGATTTTTCCGGTGGAAATAGGGTCGAGAGCGCTGGTGGGTTCATCCATCAGCAGTATTTGGGGATCGGCCGCCAGAGCCCTGGCTATGCAAAGCCGCTGTTGCTGGCCCCCGGATAAGCCCATGGCGCTTTTTTTCAGGCGGTCTTTTGCTTCTTCCCATAGGCCGGCCTGTTTCAGAGAATGCTCGATAATACCGTCCAGATCGCCTTTTTTCTTGATGCCAAAAGTGCGGGGGGCAAAAGCGATATTATCATAAATGCTCATGGGAAAAGGATTGGGCTTTTGAAAAACCATACCCACATTTTTTCGCAATAAAGGGATATCTGTGGTTTTGGCATAAATATCTTCCAGGCCGATTTTGATAGTACCTGTGATCCTGCAGCCTTCCACTAAATCGTTCATTCGATTGAATATTCTGATAAATGTCGATTTACCGCAACCGGAGGGACCGATAAAGGCCGTGACCTCATGTTCTTCAATTTCAATATTGACATTTTTCAAGGCATGAAAATCCCCGTAATAAAGATCGCAATCGCGGACGGATATATTGTAACTCTCAGCCATTAACAAACTCCCCTTTAATTAATTCATAATTCATAATTAAATGCTTCAACATTTTCTGTTGTCTGGTAAGAGTTTGGATAGATTTTAACTCTCAGCCGTTAACAAGCTCCCCTTTGCCGAATATCTTTCCTAATGCAGTTGCTATAATGTTGATAGATATTACCAGGATAAGTAAAACCACACCGGTGGCTGCTGCTTGTTCGGGGTAGCCGTGGGAGCCGAAATAATAGACATCCAGAGCCAGGCTTGTTCCGGGCGAAGCCAGATTTGCCGGCATTATATTGACTACCATCCCAATGGTCAAAATCAAAACAGCGCTCTCGGAGATGACGCGCCCGATCGCTAAAATCAAGGCGGTCACAATGCCGCTGGCAGCGCAGGGCAAAACAACCGAAAAAATAGTGCGCACCTTTGACGAACCGAGGGCAAAGCTGCCCTCCCTTAGGGAGTGAGGTACGGCAATCAGGCTCTCCTCGCTGGAGCGGACCAGAACAGGCAATATCATGATTGCCAAAGTAATGCCGCCGCCGATCAGGGAATATTTAAAACCGAGGGCAACGACAAAAACCAGATAACCAAAAATCCCATAGACGATCGAGGGTATTCCCGCCAGGGTTTCCGTGGCGATCCGGATCACCCGGATCAGGCGGCTTGTGGAATTCATATATTCCGATAAGAAAATGGCGCTGCCGATCCCGATAGGCGCGGCAATGATAATAGCAATCAGAATCAAATAAAAAGTGCCGGCAAGCGCAGGCTTTATCGAAGGATAAGCGCCATAATCCCCAAATAAAAGCTGCAAATTAATATAGGGAAGACCACGGACAAGAATAAATACGATAACAGAAATCAAGGCCAAAAGGCTGATAATAAGGGTGGCTTGAGACGCTAATCTGCCAAGGCTGAACTTTAGTACTTGCCGTTTATGGGGTTTTGTTCGCATAGTCATCACCTGCTTTTTAGTTTGTTCAGAGTGGAGTGTGGAGAGTGGAGTGTGGAGTGTGGAGAGTGGAGTGTGAAGAGTGGGGGGTGGATGTAGCTTGGATCCCAAAATCTTTAGTAGGAAGCAGAAAAGATGGCTGTAGGTTGCGAGTTATAACCCCCCCTTCCCCCCCTTGAAAGGGGGGGCGAGCAGTTTCATTCATCTTGCCCTTTTTTATGGGGCCGAGTAGCGCCATTTTCTTGCCAGCAAAGAGGGGGGCAAGTCGGCTTTGCCGACTGGGGGGGTAGATGTAGCAGGCAAGCACAGTTAAAATTTTATAACCTGTGAACAGTAACCTTCTCTTATTGCGTGGTAACAATAATTTATAAAAAGCATTAAATTTTTTTTGCTCATCAAATAAAAGTACCTATTTTCCTCATATCCTCAGACAACAGCGGAAATCCGTGTCTAATTATTTCATGCATATATCTAAAGCGGACTTTGCCCGCAAGAGGCCAGAAGCCAGAGGACAGAGTGTGTAGAAAAGCGCGACATTGTGCATTAGCTGTGACTTTGCGCAGCAAAGGCCAGCTAGGCAAAAGACGCTTTTCTTTAATTGTTGTTTTTTATTGATGCTTCTGGCCCGTAAGCTACTAAATCCTTGAAGGTCAAAACAGAGATGA
>WRHF01000063.1 GCA_009783415.1 Clostridiales bacterium | reverse complement strand
TAATCGAAGTAATCTCTTCAATTTCGCCTGGATCTAGTACTCCATCAGCTCCAAACCCGTAGATATTCCAAGGGTTCAGTAGCCATTCCCGGAAAACAGGGTCGGGAAAATTATCTTCGTTGATTTCTATATAATCATCCGGATCATAATCCCGTTTATAGGTCAGATTCAGGTTACCGGAAATGATATAGCCATCCTTACCGGTTTCAACCACAAAATAGGTGCCGTTAAAGCGGCGGCTGGAGCTTTTAAGAATACCATCCTCATAAGCAATGGCATCATCATCAAAAATGGGGTTGTTTAATTCAATAGCAGTTGAATAATAGCCATTTTCTATGTCCCATTCCAGGGTAAGGGTTGGTTGTTGCCAAGAACCATAAAACCAAAGATCATTTTTGTAATGGCTTAAATCCAAGGCTATAAGGCGATTGCCATAGCAATAAAGCCATTCTAACACAGGGTTATTCGACAAATCCAGTTCAGCCAGCTGATTATAGCTACAACTAAGCTCAATTAGCGCCGAATTATTAGATAGATCCAGCTCTTTCAACTCGTTGTTGTAACACAAAATCCAATACAGCCCCGGGTTATTCGACACATCCAATTTTGTCAACAGGTTCCTACCACAGCTAAATCCGATCAATTTGGAATTACCTGCCAGATCCAGTTCAGTCAGCTGGTTGTCGTGGCAGTAAAGATATTCAAGCAAAGGACTATTTGACAAATCCAGTTCAGTCAACCGATTTTCGCTACAGGAAATATATTCCAATATTTTATTATTAGATAGAATTAATTTCGCCAGCTGGTTATAATTGCAAAACAACCGCGTAAGTGCCAAATTATTTGATAGGTCCAGCTCCTCTAATTGCTGACTAGAGCAACTAAGATATGTCAAAGATCCAAAGTGCTCTATACCAGACAAATCGTAAATAACATGCTCTGTATTCCAGGCATCAACAAATAATTCCCTGATCCTCGCTACATCGTAGTCGAGGATTGGCCCCTCGGGTTTGCCTATGATTTCGCGCACAGTTGTAAGGAAACCGGGATCTTTAAAGGAAGCGGTGATATCCTTTCCGGTCGGCAGATCGCCGGAACATTGCGGATTAAAGTAGAATGTATTATTCGGAATCAGTCCCAAAACTGTCTCCCAGCCGGTAACATTATCGATAGTCTCCATGTAATTATAAGTGCAATTGAGCCATTCCAACCCAGCATTAACGGATACATCCAGCTCAGTTAAAAAGTTGAAACCGCAATCCATAATTTTAAGCGCCGGGTTTTGAGAAATATCCAAAGCAGTCAAGCGGTTGTCATAGCATTGCAGCCCCGAATCATAGATCTCATTTCCGGAAATATACCACCACCCCATCGTACCGGACAAATCAGCATAAGCTACATACAACTCAGTCAATAGATTTCCAGCGCAATTCAAACCTTCAAGAACGGTACTATTACTCACATCCAGTTTAGTTAGTTGGTTATTGTAACAATTTATGAATGAAAGATCAATATTTTTCGAAACATCCAAGGCGGTCAGATTGTTATTTCTACATCCTATGTGTGTCAGTTTAGTGTTTTGCGACACATCCAACGTAGTTAACCTGTTGTCACTACACCCCAAATGCATCAACCCGGTATTCTTCGTCAAGTCTAGCTCGGTCAGTAAGTTGTAACCGCAGAACAATTCCTCCAGAGCAATGTTTTTCGACACATCCAGATCTGTCAACTGGTTACGGCCACATATGATAATATTTAGCTCAAAGTTTTTAGACACATCAAGGGTTTTAAGTTGATTGCCGCTGCAATCAAGTCCGGGATAAACGAAATATCCGGAATTATATCCGCCTAATTTGGTGTTTTTCGTTATATCTAATTCAGTCAGCAGATTGTCAGAGCAATTGAGAACCTCAAGATTGATGTTATTTGATACGTCTAACTCAGTTAGTTGGCAAACAAGACAAAACAGCTCCCTTAGATTAATATTTTTTGAGACATCCAAATTGCTAAGCCGGTAATTCTGGATGGAATACAAGACTTCAAGAGCTGTACACTCTGATAAATCTAATTCCGTAAACTCATTTCGGGAGCAATTTAAGTATAAAAGCTTGTTGTTGTTTGACAAATCCAACTCATTTATCTGATTATCAGAGCAAAATAAACTCTCAAGTGCGGTGTTATCCGAGACATCCAATGCAGTTAAATAATTGTCAGAACAATATAGCCATTTTAATCCGGAAAGATACTTTAGTCCTGTCATATCAAAAATGGACATATTTGATACATACAGAAACTCCCAAGCAGCGAGCAAGTCTAAATCATCCATAATAAAGCTGCTATCTCTTCTTTGCCCGCCATCCTCTTGATTCAACTGCCGCAGCACTTCCCGGCGGAAAATGGTATCAGGGAATTCCAGTATGTACATACCGTCTTCAATTTTGATCCATTTCGCATCAAGTTTGAGATCCTTCTCCACCGCAATAGAAAAGTCAAATTCATCTTCGGCGCCACTTAAAAACCACCCGCTAAAGGCATAGCCATCCCGTTCGGGCCAAGTTGGTTCAATCAACTTACTGCCGGGTACTGCTATCACGGTCACCGCTTCCCGCTCTCCATCGTTGAAATCATATCTGACCTTATACAGCTTATCGATCCCTAAGGCCGCTCCATAAGCATTGATTATACCCCAGCCATAATAAATGTCTTTGTCATTGCTCAAGCGGCCTGCTTGCCGTGCTGATTGGCAAAGAAGATCCCGCACCTGCTCCGGGGTATAATCCAGGTTGAGGGATTTAATCAAGGCGGCTACCCCTGCTACATTAGGAGAGGCCATAGAGGTTCCGGACAAATACATATAGCCGCCGCCATTGGCAGTGGAATAGATATCGCTTCCGGGAGCGGATATGTCTATCTCCAGCCCGTAATTGGAGTGGAAATTCTCAAAAACCGGGCCCCATCTTAAAGAGGAAACAGCGATTGCTTCCGGATAGGCTGCCGGAAAACCTGCATGGTCATTACTGTCATTACCCGCAGCGCAGATCACGGTCACGCCGTTTTTCACGGCGTTGATAATAATTTCATGTTCCAAGTCATCCGCGCCCCAACCATCCGAATAATGCCGGCCGAGGCTCATATTAATTATATCCGCTCCGTTTATCGCCGCATAGTTGATGGCGCGGTAGAGGGAAACGGACTCAAAAAAGTTGGGCGCTGAAGGGATATTTGCTTTTATCGTCAGGATCCCGGCCTTTGGCGCAATACCGCACACGTCCTCGTCGCCATCCATTGAGGCTGCAATAATGCCGCTGACATGGGTACCGTGGCCTTCGTCGTCCTGCACATAGGTTATGCCTACTCTATCAGCATGGGAATCGTAGGAGTTTTCAAAAATCCTCCCGGAAAACTTGGGATGTTTGAGATCTATACCCGTATCAATAACTGCCACGACAACTCCCTGGCCTGTGGACAAGGCCCAAGCCCTTTCGCTGTCCATAACTTCATGATGCCACTGGGCATCGCCGGCAGGCAGAGGAAAAGCTCCTTTCCCCCCGCTTGCCTCTATATCCCGGCCGGACATGGAGGCCTTCGTGTATTTTTCCCAGGCAGTCATGCCGGAAGAAGATCTTCTATTTCTTTCCCACTCCATCTGAGCAGAAGAATACTTTGCAAATTCTTCTTTGCCTAATTCAGGGGAAAAAGCCTTTTTGTACCTTTCCCGCTCAGCCTCTTCAAGAACACGATTTGCCTCTCTCTTCTCCTCGTCCTTATTAAGATAGGTTTTTTCATACTCTTCCCTGCCGCGCCTGCCGGAATAGTCATCTAGCCCGGCATAATCAATATACGGATACGCCGAGCTATCCTGGTCATTACTGTATGTACTGTAAAGCATGTTCAGGCCTAGCATGGGAATTGCAGCTCCACCAGGCGTACTGCCCAATAGATCCCTTACCAAGCTGCTTTGGGATACTGTCTCCATTGGACTTTCTGCCGCCAAAACCGCAATGCCCCAGGCATAGGATTTGAGCTCCAAGCCATAGGCTGTTGCGATTTCCTGAGCATTTTGCCAGGAATCGGCAGGCGCCAACACCTCTCCCACGACAAAATCATCGCCCTCTTCACCATTAAATCCGGAAAAAACAGTATCTGTTGAAATTGGCGATCCGCCATCGGTGGCGATCGCGATAATACCTGGCAGAATAAAAAATAGAAATGTAATGATAAGAGTCAGGGGCAAGAAGCATTTGAAGATGTTTTTTAAATTGGACATAGTAATCCTCCTATTAATAAAATGATTTTTATTCCGAGATATTTTACTCATGCTTAACCAAAATGGGGCTATGGAAATATTATCCATCATTTCTGCCCAGTTGTAAAGTGACTGAAGTCATAATTTACTATGACTTCAGTCATGTTTTTTTATGACTTTATATGACTGATGTCATAGTGACTTGTTAAAAAATTTCGGATAATTTTTAATTGGCTTTCAAGAAATACAAAAAGACCCGCCACCAATAATTATAGTGACGGGGCTTTTCTGCAATAGACAAGCCTTATTTATGCTTTTTATTTAGAAATCGTACTTGGGATAAAGCCACAAATCTCCTCCTACGGTTTGCCCACCCAAGGCATAAAAAAGTGTATTCAGAGTATAATAGTCTTTTCCACCGAACTCCACTACATAGCTACCTGCAGGCAGATTTATGCTAAATACCCCGCTTTTGGCAGTAATTTTGGCAGTAATCAAGGCTTCGGCCAATGTATCATAATCTGCTGCTCTATAAAAAGTAAGTTCTACCTCCTCGGTAACAGGAAGCCCCGTATAGACATCTATAATCCTCCCATTAACCAGGCAAAGTTCTGTAGCAACAGGAACGAGAAAGATGCTATAATAGTTTCCCCCTTCTTCTAAAACCTGAACCTGTACGGTTTCGGAAATATAACCATTAGCTGAAACTTCCAGGTAATAGGCACCTACCTGGAGGTTTTCTATATTAAATCCGCCTGAGGCTGTAGCCAGGACAGGCCCATCAATTTCAGAACGCAAAACCACTTTTGCTCCCTCAATATAAATACCAGTCAACCAGCTGTTTATGCCTCCATATCCTGTAATTCCGTTCACTGCACCGCGCAGTGTTCCTGTCACAACTGCCGGTTCAATTACAATCGGCCCCCGGTTATAATTATAGGCCAGCCAGAGTATGGTCAAATCAGCATCATTGATCAAGCCGTCACCGTTTAGATCGCATAAGCGGTTTTCCGCATCATCGGCCTTTTTGTTGTAATTGCCTGCCCGCCATAAAATAGTCAAATCAGCGTCATTGATCAAGCCGTCACCGTTAATATCACCGCAGCGCAGAGTCATCAACTGGACCTCGGGGCGATCATCATTGATTAAATCCAGATCCTCCCTACCAACGACCACATCCTTTACGGTAAATTTTGTATGAAGCGGCTTAATGATAACCAGATCGTATGTCCCAGGTTCTACATATTTAAAAGCAAAACTCTGCTCCACCTGTCCATTACCTTTATCATCGTTGATCCTTGTTTGATAAACAACTTCCTTTCCCTGTATAAGCTGGATGTTGGTAGTGTAGCCTGGGTTATGGCTCTTGATCCTTCCGCTTACACTGACACCGGCCGATATATGTTGAGGGTAGAACTCAAAATACTCAAGTTGATCTCTTATTGCCGCCAGCCCGATAATTATGCTCTCGGAAACCAAATAATTATAAGTGCAGTTGATCCCGATCAATTCGGTATTATTTGCCACGTCCAAACCGGTCAGGATATTATCGCCGCAATCCAGCCATCTCAGCTCGGGGTTTTTCGACAGATCCAAGTCTGTCAGCTGGTTATTCCTGCAATAAAGCCACTCCAGCAGCGGGTTACTAAACAAATTCAGCGCTCCCAACCGGTTGCCATCACAATCAAGATACCTCAGCCCGGGATTCTTTGATATGTCTAATTCGGCCAGTTGGGTATAGCTGCAACACATACTTTCCAACATGGTATTTTTTTCCAGGCTTAACTCGGTCAGCTGGGTTGCGTGACACCAAAGCGATAGCAGCGCGGGATTGTTTGACAGATCCAGTTCGGTCAACATATTATTGCTGCAATCAAGATATATCAACTGAAGATTATTTGATATGTCCAGATCTGTCAGTTGGTTATCGGAACAATAGAACATTAGCAGCTCGGAATGATCTGACACATCCAGTTCTTTCAGCCGGTTTTGAGAACAGTAAAACTCTCTCAAAGCCGGGTTGCCTGATATATCCAGCTCGGTCAAATCGTTATTGTAGCAAAAGAGATATTCCAGCCCGGGGTTATTTGACAGATCCAATTCCTGCAAAGGATTACTGCCACAGTTAAGTAAAATTAGCTTGGGATTATCTACAAAACTCAGTTCCGTCAGCCCGATATTGTAGCAATAAAGATATTCCAACCCGGGGTTATTTGACAGATCTAGATCCAGCAACGGGTTGTAGCTGCAATCAAGCCCCACCAGCATGAGGTTATGCGATATATCCAATTCTTTTAAGCGGTTATCACTACAGCCAAGAACTATCAGTTCCGGATTATCCGCCAGACTCAGTTCCGCCAAGTCGTTGCCATTGCAATAAAGCCATCTCAGTTCGGGGTTATTTGATATATCCAGCTCCGCCAATCGGTTGTAGCCGCAATCAAGTTGTCTTAGCTCAAAGTTGTCCGACACATCTAATCCCGTCAGCCGGTTTTCGCAGCAATAAAGCGATTCCAGCAAAGGGGTGTTCGATAGATCAAGTATCATCAATTGGTTATAGTTACAGGAAATATTTGTCAGCATCACACTCCCTGACAGATCCAGGGTCGTCAACCGGTTATCGTAACACCAAAGATTTCTCAAAGCAGAATTATCAGCTATTTTCATTTTTATTAATTGATTGTTCCCGCAATCAAGATATTCCAATTTGGGATTATTCGCTAAATCCAATTCTGTCAGCAGGTTGTTATAACAATACAACTCCCTAAGCGCTCCATTCTTTGCCAGATCCAGTTCTGTCAATTGCTGGCTGGCACAACTGAGATAGGTCAATGAACTGAAGTGTTCTATACCGGATAAATCGGAAATAGGATGCTCTGTATTCCAGGAATCCAGATTCAGCCCCCAGATCCTCGTTACATCATAGTCGAGGACCGGCTCATCCGGTTTGCTGATGATCTCACGTATGGCTGCGAGAAAAGCCGGATTTTTGAAGGAAGCGGTGATATCCTTTCCGGTCGGCGGTTCGCCGCTGCATTGGGGATAAAAATAGAATGTATCCTCCAAAATCAAGCCCGAAACTGTCTCCCAGCCGCTGACCTTGCCTGGAGTCTCCATATAATTGTACGGAGTATAGAGCCACTTCAGTTCAGGATTGGCGGACACGTTCAACTCTTTTAAAAAGTTGAAACTGCAATCTATCATTTTAAGTGCTGTGTTTCGGGAAATATCCAGAGTAGTCAGGTGATTGCCAAAACATTGAAGCCCTGGAGTATAATTCTCATCACCTTCACTAAAATACCACCAATTCGTACCGGACAAATCAGCAGAGCCCAACTCCAGTTCAGTTAAGAGGTTTTCATTGCAATTCAAGCCTTCTAGAACAATATTATTACTTACATCCAGTTTAATCAATTGATTATTGGAGCAATTTATCCATGAAAGATCAATGTTTTGCGATAGATCCAAGGCAGTCAATTGGTTATTTCTGCATCCCAAATAAATCAATCTGCTGTTTCGTGACACATCTAAAATAGTTAGCTTATTATCACTACACCCCAAGTGCATCAACTCAACATTCTTCGTCACATCCAGCCCGGTCAGCAAATTATTGCCGCAAAACAATTCTTTCAGAACAGTGTTTTTCGCCAGATCCAGCTCCCGCAACTGATTATTGAGGCAAATAAGCGATAACAGGGCGGGATTATTTGTCAGATCCAGGGTCGTCAGTTGATTAGATCTGCAGTCAAGCCACTCCAAGGCAGGATTATCGGATAGATCAAGCCCTGTCAGTTGATTGCTGTCGCAATTAAGCCACCCTAGTTGAGGATTGTTTGATACGTTCAGCTCTCGCAACTGATTACCCCAAAGACCGACAAGCCATAATTCAGGGTTGTTAGATATATCCAAGTCCTGCAGCTGATTGTGGGCTAAATCAATCGCGATCAAATCCCGGTTTTGCGAAAAATCCAGCGAGGTCAGCTGATTATTGTTGCAGAATAAATATACCAAATCGGCATTTGCGGACAAGTCCAAATCCGTCAATAAATTATTGCGGCAATTGAGTTCCTGCAGAAGATGGTTCTTTGATATATCCAGTGTAATCAGTTGATTGTCATAGCAATATAAATATAGGATACCAGTATTTTCCGAAAGATCCAACGAGGTCAGCTGATTATTATTGCAGAAAAGAACTTCCAGATCTCCAAAATAAGCCAGTCCGGTCAGATCATAAATACCCTGGTTGTCCACACTAAGCCAGGTAAAGGAAGCAAGCAAATCCTTGTCCTCCATACTAATCATGCCTGCAGGGGTTCTTTGGGCATTATCCCCATCATTTAGCAGCCGCAAAACTTCCCGGCAAAAGTTGGGGTCGGGGAATTCCGCTGCATACATACCGGGTTCAATTTCGATCCAGCGGGCGTAAAGAACTATATCTTCATTTATTTCAGCTGTAAAATCAAATCCTTCACCGCCGCTTGCATCAGTGTACCAACCCTCAAAAGCATAGCCATCCCGCACGGGCCAATTTTGTTCAATCAATTTGTTGCCGGGTACTACCCTTACGACTATTGGCTCCCGCTCGCCGTCATTGAAATCATAGGTAACTTTGTGCAGCGCATCAATTCCCAGCGCCGCCCCGAAAGCATTGATAATGCCCCAGCCATAATAATCGTTCTTACCCAAAGCGCCGGCCGCCCGCGCCGTTTCGCAGAGAATATCCCGCACTTGCCCGGGGGTATATTCCGGATGAAGGGACTTGACCAGAGCAGCTACACCGGCCACATTAGGCGAGGCCATAGAAGTGCCGCTCAGGTGTAGATAATCGCCGCCGTTGGCTGTTGAGTAAATATCGCTTCCGGGAGCGGATATATCGATCTCCGGTCCATGATTGGAATAGTAGTTTTCAAAAACTCCGCCCTGCCTTAAAGCGGAAACGGCAATTGCTTCCGGATAGGCTGCCGGATAACCCGCATGGTTATCACTGTCATTTCCTGCCGCACAGACTACGGTCACCCCGTTTTTTACTGCATTGATTATGATTTGATGTTCCAGTTCATCCGCACTCCAGCCATCTGCATAATTCCTGCCCAGGCTCATATTAATGATATCCGCCCCGTTTGCAGCCGCATAGTTGATGGCGCGGTAGAGGGAAGCGGACTCAAAGAAGTTGGGCGCCGAGGGAATATTTGCTTTTATCGTCAGGATACCGGCCTTTGGCGCAACGCCGCAGGCATCCTCATCACCAGCCAGTGAGGCGGCAATAATGCCGCTGACATGGGTACCGTGACCCTCATCGTCCTGCACATATTCAATTCCGATCCTATCAGCATGTGAATCGTAGGAATTATTGGCTATCCGTCCTTCAAACTTGGGATGCTTCAGATCTATACCTGTATCGATAACTGCCACAAGAGCACCCTCGCCCAGAGCCAAATCCCAGGCCCGCTCAGTATCCATTAACTCATGATGCCACTGAGAATCACTGCCGGACATAGCAGGGCTGCTTTGCAGCCCTAGTTTTGAGTGCTGAGTGTTGAGTGTTGAATTGAGGTCATTTACCTTGTTTCTGATTGAAATTTCGAATCCATAGGATAATGATCCCTGATCTGTATGCCTGTCATAACCGGGTGTAATAGCATTTGCCTGCATTCCTTCATTATGTTTATAGGGAGGAACACTTGCATATCTTTCCCTGTCAATTCTATAGGAAGGAGTCCTTGTATACCTTTCCCCGTCAGTTTTATCAGAATGAGAACTTGCATACCTTTCCCCGTCAGCCTTACCGGGATAAGCCTTGCTATATTTCTCCGTGCCAGCCCTGGAGATACTGCTTCCATATTTTTCCTCATAACCCATACCGGGAAGTGTCTTAGCATATCCCTCTCTGTCAGGCTTGTCATCAGAAGCATATGGCCCGGTGGAGCTGAAATATGAATGTTCCATATCGTACTTACGGTCATCTGTGTATGTACTATAGAGCCTGTTCAGGCTTAGCTTGGGAATTTCGATCCTGGCAGCTAAACCTCCCATTAAGCTGTTCAACAAATCGCTTTGGACTACCGTCTCTAGCGGATCAGAGGCAGCTAAAACTGCAATACCCCAGGCATAGGATAAAAGCTCTAAACCATAAGCCTCTGCTATTTCTTGAGCGTTTTGCTGGGAAGCGGCAGGGATCAACACCTCGTCCAAAACAAAATCAGCGTCATCATCACTGTTAAAGCTGCCAAAGGCACTATTTAAAGAACTTGGCGGGTTGCCGGCAACAGCTATTACAGACATACCAGGTATTGCCCAAAGCAACAGAGTTAAAACAAGAACCGATATTAGAGAATGTTTAATTGTGTCTTTGCAGTTTTTCATGATTAAACTCCTTTTTTATGCTTATAGATTTGGATTTATGTTTACATATGGAAATATTATATATCATTTTTCGAAGACTAGCAAGCATTTTCTTATTTATTTAGAGCGATTTGTCTTAGATTCTAAGATGATTGACAATTCAGTAAAATAACTATAAAATGAATTCAAGCAAGGAGTGTGACTGATATGCTGTTTATAGACCGGGATGAAGTGTTGCATCTGCTTAGCCCAAAGGATTGCATCCAGGTGATGCGCCAAACCCTCATGGACTTGGAGAACGGCTGTTCAGAACAATATCTGCGCACCGTGGTGCATTTACCCCAGGAGAATATTTTGGGCCTTATGCCCGCTTGGCTGAGCTCCGATGTCATGGGGGCAAAAATCATTACCGTATTTCATAAAAACTCCAGAGTTGGACTGCCTTCGCATCAAGGGCTTGTGCTTCTTTTTGACTCCCGGACAGGCTCACCCCTTTGTATTGCAGATGGTAATGCCATCACCCAGGTAAGAACCGGCGCAGTAAGCGCTGTAGCTACTGATCTGCTGGCACGGCAGGATGCTTCCCATGCGGCCTTTTTGGGGGCCGGAGCTCAGGCAAGATCGCACCTGGCAGCCCTGATGGTTGTCCGGGAGCTGAAGGCAGTCAGTGTTTATGACCAAAACCCCGGCTTTGCATTGGCTTTTGCCGGATGGGCAGAAGAGTCTTTTGATTTATCTGTACATGTAGCATCAACAGTGAGCGAAGCCGCAAAAGAGGCGGATATTATCTGCACCCTAACGCCCTCCCCCACCCCAATTCTGTTCCGGAAGGATGTACAGGAGGGGACGCATATCAACGCAGTGGGAGCATGCACTGCCAAGCAGAGGGAACTGGATAGCGAGCTGGTTTTGATCTCCCGCTTTTTTGGCGACAGACTGGAATCGGTTATACAGGAGGCAGGAGATTTCCTCATCCCTCTGAGTGAGGGAGTAATTACCCGGGAGCATTTTCTAGGCGAATTAGGCCAGCTTCTCTGTGCCAAGAAACAAGGAAGAATAAGCAGCAGTGATATCACAGTGTTTGAGTCGCTTGGCCTGGCGGTGGAAGACTTAGCTGCTGCATATTTCGTCTATAGCCAAAAGTGCATAAAAACATAGCATAAACAAGTGCTGAAAACAAGAACACAGCTTTTTAGCAATGCTATTATACAAAGTTAAAAAACAGTCTGCGAGATTTTTTCTCTCGAACTATTGATTTAAGCATACAATGTTGCTATAATGGATAGTATAGACATAAAAATTGGAGAAAACTTCTCCTGAATGGAGCGAGAGTTATGTTATGCCAATTCTCTTTTGAAAACTATAAATCCTTCCGAGATGAAGCTACACTTGATTTATTTGCTGAAAAAATAAAAGAACATGAAGGCAGTTTAATCATTGATTCCTATGATGGCGAAGCATTCTTGCCGGTAATATCAATTTATGGGCCTAACGGCGGTGGAAAGTCTACTGTCTTAGAGGCATTTATTTATTTATCACATAAAGTTCTTCTGCCGATAATAACACTGCTGTCAAGCTCTTCCTTACAAGGTAAAACCCTTGAAGAAAGAAGAATTAAGGAATTTAGAAAGTTTAATTTCTATGGCAAGGAAAAATACCACTTATATGACAGAAATTGTGAAAATTTTCCAACAAAGTTTGACATTCTCTTTCGAATTGACGAAACAGAATACCGCTATCAATTAAACATTTTACACGATATCGTTGTGGAAGAAAACTTGTATTCTAAAGACATCACATCCAAAGAACCTGCGATTCTTTTCGAGAGAGATAGTTCCGATCTTTATATTGGTGATATTTTGGGAGATATTAGAGTCGGGAATATTAAACCGTCAATACCTATGCTATCGCACTTATCTATCAACTATGATTTGGCAGCGATAGATAAAATAGTGTCATGGTTTCTGCATTGCGGGATACTTGATTATAATGACCCTTTTCGGGAGAAAAGAATAATTGTCTTTAAAGGTGAGCATAAAGAGGACACTTTTTTGAAAATCCTTGAAGAAATGGGTATTAATATTGCAGAGATCAGAACAGAAGAAGATTCAAATGGTAATATTACCGGGGTTTATACAACTCATTACCTCGAAGATGGTTCACATATCGAGTTGCCCATTGAAGAGGAGTCCAGTGGAACTCGGAAACTTTTTGGTTTGCTGCCATTCCTATTAGAGCATTTGCATGTTGGTGGCCTTGTAATAGCTGACGAAATGGATGCAAAACTGCATCCAAAGCTACTGCGCTATATTATTGAGCTTTTCACAAATCCTAAAATCAACAAAATGGGCGCTCAGCTTATTTTCACCTCTCATGATATGAGTACCATGAAGTCTTCTGTTTTTAGAAGAGATGAAATCTGGTTTTCGGCGCTCAATAAAACAAATGCATCTAAGTTATATTCACTTGTGGAGTTTCGCAAGGAAAACGGGGCAAAAGTACGTCCGGATGAAACTTATGATAAGCAGTATATTGAAGGAAGATATGGCGCCGACCCTTATCTCAGGAATATTCTTGATTGGGGGACGCTATAGTGAGCCTTAAGCCATTAAAAGCAAGTGACAGAAAAAAATTGGCGTCTACCATGCAAAGAAAGGTCAAAGAAATTGAAACCCTGCATGAATTGCCGCCTTATACAGTGATTTTTAGTGAAGGTGTTAAAACAGAGCCGCTCTATATTCAAGGGCTGACAAAACAAGTTAATAATAAATATGCCCAGTATACCACCAATGATCGCATCACTGTTGTGGGAACAGGCAGAAATACCCGAAGTTTGCTTGAGTACGCAAGAAGGACTGTGGCACAAAAATACCCATCATGCACAGTCGTCTGGCTTATGTATGATAAGGACGATTTTCCCTATGATGATTTTGACAATACCCAATTTAGCGCAGAAGGAAAAAGCAGTAACCAGAAATATCATGTTGCTTGGTCGAATCAGTGCATAGAGCTTTGGTTTATACTTCATTATCAACAGCTTTCTTCTGATATAGGCAGGGAACAATATCGGCATATATTAAAAGAATACTTCCCCTATGAAAAAAATCTAGAAAATATATATGACATTTTAAGAGATAGGACACAAGCTGCAATCGCCCACGCCAAAGCTCTATATAACAGTTATGAGGAAGGCACGCCTCCTTCTCAAAGAGCTCCGGCTACACGAGTTCACGAATTAGTTGCTTTCCTGCAGAATTACCTTTAAAATAAACATACCGCAAACACATATAGGGGCGACCGAGATGGCCGCCCCTTCAAATTCTGTCCTCCGTCCTCTGGCTTCCGTCCTCTGTTACCCTACAACCATGCGGAGGATCAGGGCCGCATCGGTGGCATCGACTATGCCGTCACCGTTGATATCGCCCAGGAGCAGGGCTCTGGGAGTCCAATCTATCAGGCCTACAATTATTTGGAGAATAAGCATGGCGTCTTCCGGGGTGACTTGGCCATCGCCATTAACATCACCCGGAATGCCAATAACCAAAGTACCGGGATCCACTTTTACTTCCAGATCAACCAGTTTATCAATAAAGGAAGCATACTGCATTTTCACCACTTCAACCTCCAGCGGATGGTCCAGAATGGCAGGTGCGGCAGCAATTACTTTATAGGTGACAGTAAAGAGGAGGCCATCGCCAATAACATTCTCTGCGGCAGCAAAAGCGATCCGCATAGTGCCGGCCGCATATAGCGGATTGGCTACAAAGAAGGGATTGGCTAAAGCGCCGGCAGCAGCAACAGTTTCGGGCGCATAGATGCTGCTATCATAGGGTATTAAGAGATCCAGAGCGGAAAAGCCGGATTCATTGCCGCTGATTTTGTAGGTGACATCAACCGAATCACCGGGCTTGGCCAGAACATTGGCTACCTCTATGGTTACGGGAGCTTCCGGTTCGGCAAGCTTCAATGGGATAATGGCATAGGAAGAAGCGCCGATCTCAATATCGAATCCGCAGGTACAATCAGCGTCATAGAGCTGGCTATAATCCGGATCGGTGCCGAAAATCATGATGCCGATGCGATTGCCTGCCTCAAAGGTATAATCATAGGGTTCCAGCTCTATAGTGTAGGGATAGTACTGGCCGGGGACAATTTTGGTGGTTTGGAAATAGAAATTGGGGGTATAGTTGGTATCCTCGCACTCTATCCAGGTTTTTCCGTCATGATTGGGATTTTGGACATCGCTCCAGCCTGTAGTTACATATTTGTAGTTGCTGAAAGAACCGGTAGCAGCGGGATTATCATAGCGTAAAACATTGGTGGTATTAGTAAGACCGCCGCCATAGGGCAAGACATAGGAAGTAAGATTGACCAAAGAGGCAGTGCGGCGGCCGCTTTCAAAACGGCGCTGGCGGCCTATTTCCACCAAAGCTGCGGAAAGGTTGCCTGTACCCTTGTCAGGTGCGGCCAGCAATTGAACAATGGGGATACCGTTTAAGCGCATGCTTTCTTTAAGAGGCTCGGAAAGATAGAGCAGGCGGCCTGCTACGGGCTTGTCCACTGCGGCAAAAATCTGTTCATTGGGCAAATCAACAGTCCGGTTGACGCCAATAAAGCGGCCTTCGGCAAACAAGGCTTGGGCGGTATTGACTCTGGCATTACCATCGCCGCTGACAGGAATTACAGTTTTATTGGCATCACTTAAAGCAACAGCTCCGGGATAGAGGTCTGCGTTTAGTTGGGCAAAAATTTCCATATCCTGGAAGCTATCAATCGCAGTTTGAGGTTTATAATAGGAAAGGGTACCGGCTTTGCCGCCTTTAGCGGGCACCAGATAGATTTTTTGATCCTGGACCCCTGGAATCGGTAATTGGTCGAAAGCCTCGATCTCGCCGGTCCTGTTATTGGTAATATTGATATTTGGCAGTAATTCCACCACATTATTATCCAAGCCTAAAAGGAAATGGTCCATCCACATATGCCACCATTCGATCAGGCTGCGACCCACACCATCGCTGCCGGGGATCTCCCGGGTGTTTTGGCTGGCATGGCCGGAAATAGCGGTAAAAATTTTATGGGGACCTTTATGCCTGGCCTCCAGGGTTTGCCACAATTGATAACCATTTTTGGGCTTCAAGTTCCAGTCCATCAGACCATTAGTAACGATAACCCCCACATCCTCGCCAATATGACCGATATTACGCAGGAGATTGCGGGCATCCCATTCGGCATTATAATCGCCGTTCTCCCCGCCTTGCCCCTCCATCATATGGGACTGCACTGAAAGATATACGTCTTGGATCGCTTTGGGGAAAAATTCGCCGTCTTCTTTGGGAATATAGCCGCCGGGGAAATTAGTATTATAGACTGATGCGGAGCTGTTACTGGCTAGGCCG
>WRHF01000062.1 GCA_009783415.1 Clostridiales bacterium | reverse complement strand
TCTATGTTGACATCAAATTTGTCAACCCTAACTTCCTGATTGAAAGTCGCCCATAAATAAGAATGCCATTCACCGCAAATAAGATTATTTGAAACTCGTTTAAATGCAAATTGGATATACTTTATTATACTTGGTAGGATACATCCGACTAACGCCCCTAAAAATATTGATAAATATTCATTCATGCTTGGCATCCCCCTCCCCGACTTATTCATAAATTATCAATAAATATACATCGTGAAACTTCTTGCAAAGTTTAATTACACTTTATCAACGACTGCGCTTTGTTTTTCTCATGATTGAACAACCAATTTTCTTAATTAAATGACCAATTTTCTTTATTGTCTCTTTGGGGTAAAAGCATATAATAACAATCATAATCGCAACCAATAATGTTATCCCATACGGTATGATTCTCTCCCTTGGCAATCCAAAAAACAGTGGCACAATTTGGAATAGAGCCAAGATGCTAACAATAATCGTAAGGCGCCCAAAGCTTTTTGCTTCCTTTTCAGTGGCGAGGGTGTCGCGAATTTTTGCAATATTCTCGAAATGCTCGAGGTTTTTTTCGTAATTATTAAAGTAATCTGGAACTCGAAACGAATCTTCAATTTTGTTAGCCTCTGTCTGTGCATTAAAGTATTTGAAATTTCGCGTATCCCATAGTGGCAAGGATTTCACGAATTTTTCTGCTATTTCTTTTATTTTTACTAAC
The DNA here is from genome assembly GCA_009783415.1 of Clostridiales bacterium. GTDB lineage: Bacteria > Bacillota > Dehalobacteriia > UBA4068 > UBA4068 > WRHF01. Next base: position 15,286 of record WRHF01000062.1, on the reverse strand, counting down.
GAGCAATTGTCATTTTCTGAATCCTTAAACTCATTAACAATTGCATTGTTGGCGCTATTAATTGCAGTAATTTTTAAGATGACTAGTTCCATAATAAAAAGTAGCAGGCACTCTATTTTTAAACGAGATTTATAATCATTTTCGTTGAATTCTTTCATGATGCATAGAGCACAGTAATCTGAGAGAAACAAAGCATATTCTTCATATTGCGCGTGATTTTCATTTATCAGAGAATCAACATGCTTCGATTTGATAGTTGAATTAGGATTGTTGCGTGTTTCTCCGGATAGGAGATAACGGTATTCTTTTTCCTTTTCCCTCTGAGGTTCTGTCATACAGGAGGCAGTAAACGCCTTTCCTGTTATCTCAAGTTCATACTTTTCTTTAATATATTTCTTCAGCAGACATGGTTCTTCACCATCAACAATAATCTTAATTTCATTGCGAGAAACTTGATCAAATAAATCTGTAATGTATTTATCGTCGATATTCGGTATTACAACAAAAAGTAAGCAAAAACTCGTGTGTTTGCGTTTGCTTTTCGCTATAACAATAAAACCTTTTTGCTTTTCATCCAATAGGTTATCATTTCCGCTGTCATCCTCAATACGGAGTACTATTTCCTTCAAAAAATAACGTTTTAAAATTTTATGTAATTCGATGTCAAACTCAAATCCCGCTCTGTCAGACAGTTCTTCCATAAACAATCTTGCATCTTTTGGGCAACTCGGATCATCATAGGGTATGCCCAGTTTAATGTCAGAACTGCTGCTGCATGGCAACATAATGTATAGATCGGCCTTATAATTCATTGTGATCCCCCTAATAAAAATGGTATATTTTTCCAGTTAAAAACGATACGTGTTACCAAGGGAGATTCCAAAAGACACCCCCATTGGCAGTCATTTTTTTGATTTAGATAAGGTCTGCGCTGTTTTAGAGCGATTAGCCGGTTATTCAAAGTTTACTCGTCAACAGCAGTAATCAATTGTTTACCGGCGATACTCCGCAAATAGCTGGACATATTAAATCGTTTCATTTTCCTTGATTCTGTTTAGTGTTTCCCAACTGGCAAAAAAATTAACCTCGGCATCTTCCATCTGCTCTGGCTGAAGGTGAAGCGGCAGTACGAAAGCAGATTTGTGAATTTCAGAAGAATAGTACTTCAAGCCTGGCAGAGCAGGGCGCAAAGGAACAGCAGGATCTGCGTCTTTCGAACCAATGGGAAAGGCCATCACTCCACTAGGATAGGTTGGAATGTTGCCACAGTACATTTTCCCAATAGGAAAAATACTTTTCAGATCATTGCAGATACGCTTTACTAGCGGCCGGTGCAACCAAGGCGATTCTCCCTGAACTGAAACCATTCCGCCAGGTTTGAGAGCCTTATATACATTGCGGTAAAAATCCTTGGAAAAAAGTCCTTCACCAATGCCTACCGGATCACTGGAATCGACTATTATCAAATCAAATTCTTCTACGGATTTTCGGACATAATCGACTGCATCGCCAACACAAATCTCCAACTTTGGGTTGTCCTGCAATGCACAGCTAATCGAAGGTAAGAATTCTATTGATCTCCGAATAACCGCCTCATCAATTTCTGCCAAGACTACCCGCTTAATTGTATCGTGTTTGGATACCTCCCTAACCATACCCCCATCTCCTCCTCCGACGACCAGAACTGCTTCCGGATTGGAGATAGTGTGTAACGGTACGTGGGTAAGCATTTCATGATATACAAACTCGTCATGTTGTGTTACCTGAATTACATCATCAAGCACCAGTATACGCCCATATTCTACTGTATCAAATATTTTGATAGTTTGATATGGCGTCCTTTCTTCGTGTAATAATTCACGCACTTGCATACCTATTCGAGTATATTCGGTTTGATCTTCATAAAACCATTGTGCCATCGCTATAATCATACCTTTCTTGTGGCACTATGTACAAAGCTTTAAAATCTGAGTACTTATGCCATTTTTTAGATTTTGGAATATAATTGCTAGAGGAAGCAGCCAAACTGCAAAATGTGTTAAGTTTGTGTCCAGTGAATTTTGCTTTGCCAAATTTGTCTTGTACCCAAGATGCCATCTCAAGTATAAGTAAATTGTGGGTCTTGAACCAATGATATATCATTCCAAGGCCTTTGTCAAGGAAGAGTAATCTTATAATAATAATTTGGGAATATTTAGTAAATAATTACTTCGCATTTCAAATAGCATTTTGGCTTATGTATAATTTAAACACATAAAAAGACATCTATTCAAAAAAATTGGGTAGATGTCTTCTAAATTTCATTCACTTGGTATCAAGATTGATTTTCGCTTTCTTTCCACATGCAAAGCCGATTAATATACATCCCTATTTCTAGTCCAAATAAGCAGACTATATAATAAAGCCTGTAACGGAACGGTTTATAACCGATCTACACCTTGAACCCATATAGGCTAATCCATACTAATCCCTATTTTCTGCCCTTAACTGATATATTTTACTCTGAAATATCCTTTGCACATAGTTAGGCAGGGCAAAAGCTCCCCTGTGCAGTTCCGGATTGTAATAGTCCGTGGCTATATTCAGGCTTTGCCATCTCCCCGGGGAAAAATTCGCTATTGGGTCAAGTCCTTTGGAGGAGAAACCAAAGAACCAATAACCGGATGAATAGGTGGGCAAATGAAATTGATAAATCTTATAAACAGGGAAGATGCCTTCAATTTGGCAGGCGGCTTTAATAAAATCTACCGCATCCCGCTCATAAAAAGGGCCTTCATGCTGATTGACAAGGATTCCATTTGAGGTCAAAGCCTTGTAGCAATCCTGGTAGAAGGGACGGCTGAAAAGCACCTCGCCCGGGCCGTCCGGATCGGTGGAATCCACCAATATCAAATCATAGCAGTTATCCTGCTCTGCCATGTATTTAATGCCATCCTGAAAATAGAGCTTGACCCTAGGGTCGGTTAGCCAGGCAGAAGTCGTGGGAATAAAACGCTGACAGGCTTCTACTACCATTTGGTCAATTTCTACCATATCAATTTGCCGGATAAAAGGATATTTCAGCAACTCGCGTACGCTGCCGCCATCGCCGCCGCCGATGATCAGTACCCGCCGTATGCCCGGATTAACAGCCAAAGGCACATGGCTGATCATTTCATGATAAATAAATTCATCCTTTTCCGTAATCATTATATACCCATCCAGCACCAGCATGCGCCCATGCTCATAGGTATCAAAAATCTCAATATGCTGGAAGGGACTATGGGCAGAATAGAGCTGCTCCTTAATACGAAGAGAAAGCCGCACCCTACCTTTTATCTCTTCACTGAACCACAATTGACTTTCCATAAATAAACTCCCGTCTTTATAGCCAACCCCGGCTTTTTTCCCAAATTTAAATGAAATAACGCTTCAATTCAAACTATCCCCGTTGGAGGCGGGGATAGTTTAAATTGAAGCAGATACTATAATGCTACACTCGGTTTATAGGTGACATTTTCCAACTTGGTATGGGAATATCGTTTGATTTTATCAATGGCGCCCCGGGCAATTTCTGTTGTTTCTGTTTTATCTGCCCTGAGTTCCCGATTCAAAAAATCAAAGGCAGGCCAAGGATCAACCTCATCTCCGCAAGTGAAGAGATCCACTGCTGCATAGCCGTATTCGGGCCAGGTATGAATAGTAAGATGCGATTCCGAAATAACCACCGCCCCGCTTACTCCATAAGGGTTAAAAGTGTGAAATACACTCTCAACGACAGTGGCGTGAGCGATAACAGCGGCTTCGTTCATACATCGCTCTATACGACCATGATCGTTAAGTATAGAGGAATCGCAGTTGTAGAATTCGACAAGAATGTGCCGACCCAAATTTTCGCTATGCATAAGTGCACGCTCCTTTCTTGCTCTAGGCTGAGTTCGCCTTCAGGCTAATCCAAAAACTGTTGTTTTCGGACCCCGTTCCGCCTCCCTTGTTTGTATTTGCAACTGTTGCTGCCTCGGTTGGTTAGGGGTTCTTGTTATCAGCATATGCTGTTTGAAAGCAAAAGCCTAAAAAAGCCAAATTTCTTTCCACAAACAATGCTGACAAGATATAATTCTAATATATTTTCCCCAGAATGTAAATAGTTTTTCTCTAAATTTTTTACTTTTTCTCAGGAAAATTATTGAACTAAATTCTTGTTTATTATTTACGTTTCTTGCGCAAAAGTTACCTAAAGAAATAATGGTAAATTTTGGTAATTATTTTCTTTGCCAAATAGTTGTATTAGGAAGAGAAAACTGGTATAATCTAAAGAAGCTATTAAGTTTGCCGTGCTAGGCGGGGCGCTAGCGGTGCCTTGTAACCCCAAATCCGCTACAGGGGGGCCAAAAGCCTTTTTGAGGGTGTGTCTTGTGGGGAACTGCCCCGGATAAGCGGTGATGATACTCGGGTCCTGTGCGACGGACTGCCGTGAACCCTGTCAGGTCCGGAAGGAAGCAGCAGTAAGCGGATTTGCTCCGGGCGCCCCAGGGCAACCTGGGTTGAGCTGGCTGTCCGGGTAACGCCCGGAAGGCCCATTCGAAAAAAGGCGCACGGCAATAATTTTTCATAGGGACCCTCTCCTTAAATAATTGAATTAATTCAATTATTTAAGGAGAGGGTCCCTATAATTATAATAGCTCACCGTATTTTTTAATGAAGATTTGCTTGAACACCGTGGTCAAAGCCATAAAGAGGAAAATAGTCAAGGCCAGCCAGGCGAAATAGACACCGGGTAAGGGCGCCAAACCGATTTCGGCGCCTAAACCCGTGAAGGGGATAATGGTCAAAAAGGCGATCCCGGCCATGGTCAGCAAGGTCACCGGTGCGGAAGCCCGGCTTTGGAGGAAAGGAACTTTTGGGGTACGGAGCATATGGACTACCAGGGTTTGGCTCCACATGGATTCCACAAACCAGCCGGTTTGGAAAATAGCAATATATTTTGCCTGCAAGAGCGGATCAGCCAGTTGATGGAAAAGCTGCCCTCCGCACATGGCCGGGCAAATGATGAAATAGAGCAATAAATAGGTGGTAATATCAAAAACCGAGCTGGTCGGACCCAACCAGGCCATAAATTTGCCGATAGAAGAAGCATCCCACTTGCGGGGTATTGCCAGAAACTCTCTATCCACATTATCCCAGGGCAAAGCCACACAAGAGAGATCATAAATCAGATTCAAGAGAAGCAGATGCAGGGGCAGCATGGGCAAAAATGGCAAAAAGGCACAGGCTGCCAGGACGGAAAACATATTACCGAAATTAGAGCTGGCTGTCATTTTGATGTATTTGATGATATTGGCATAGATTTTACGGCCTTCTATCACACCTTTTTCCAGTACCATTAAGTCTTTTTCCATCAAGATTATGTTGGCGGATTCTTTGGCGATATCCACGGCGGTATCTACGGAAATACCTACATCCGAGGCCTTCATGGCTGCCGCGTCATTGATTCCGTCCCCCATATAGCCTACGGTATGGCCATTTTCCCGCAAGGCCGCCACGATCCGGGATTTTTGGCTGGGAGAAAGTTTCGCAAAAACATTGGTGGTTTCCACAGCCTCCCTCAGCTGGGTTTCGTCCATATCTTCCACATCATTGCCCAGGAGGATCCGTTCCGCCTCCAAGCCCACTTGTTTGCAGACACTTTTTGTTACAGCATCATTATCACCGGTAAGAACTTTCACTTCCACCCCGTATTCACTGAGGGCGGCAATAGCTTCCGGGGCGCTTTCTTTGGGTGGGTCCAAAAAGGCCAGATAACCAATGAGAACCATATCACTTTCATCCGCTATGGAAAAAGCTCCCGCCGGAGAAGGATTGGTTTTTTGCGAAACCCCCAGTACCCGCAAACCGTCACTGTTATATTCCTGACAGTCAGCCAGCACTTCCCGGCGCAATTCATCGGTAAAAGGCTCTACCTTGCCCTGATATTCTACATAATTGGAAATAGCCAGCATTTCCTCAATGGCGCCCTTGGTAATCAGTTGGGTTTTACCTTTATCATCAACTACGACCACACTCATGCGGCGCCGGGAAAAATCAAAAGGTATTTCATCAACTTTGCGATAGACCTCTTCCCGCTCTATCGCCTTTTCTTCCCGGGCCCGTTCTATAATGGAAATATCCATCAAATTTTTCAACCCGGTTTGATAATAACTATTAAGGAAGGCATGGCGCAAAACCCTGGGGTCGCTGTTGCCATGAACATCCAAATGATATTCCAAAATAATTTTATCCTGGGTCAATGTGCCGGTTTTGTCTGTGCATAGTATATCCATTGCCCCAAAATTCTGAATAGAGTTCAGCTCTTTGACTACGACCTGTTTCTTGGCCATAGAAACCGCACCTTTAGCCAAATTGGCGGAAACTATCATGGGCAGCATTTCCGGGGTCAGACCCACAGCCACGGAAAGGGCAAAAAGGGTAGCCTGCAGCCAGTCCCCTTTAGTGAAGCCAATCAGGAAAAGCACCACAGGCACCATCACCAGCATAAAACGGATCAGCACCCAGGAAACCGCCCCCACTCCCTTTTCAAAACTGGTGGGCGGGGTTTTGATTTGCAGCTGACTGGCTATGGAACCAAGAACAGTGTCATCGCCAACGGCCAGCACCAGGGCAATAGCCGAACCGGAAATGACGGTGCTGCCCATAAAAGCTAAATTGCTCAGCTCCAAAGGGCTGGCAGGCTTACCCGGAGCCGGGTCGGCAAATTTTTCCACAGGCTCGCTTTCCCCGGTCAGAGAGGACTGACTGACAAATAAGTCTTTGGCTTGAATGATCCGGATATCCGCCGGGACAATGTCCCCGGCAGCCAGGTGGATCACATCACCCACCACAATTTCGTCCAGGGGAATTTCCGTCTTTTTGGTTTCCAGCTCATCGGTTTCTTTATTTTCCTGCTGGCGCATGACTGCGGCGGTAGTCTCCACCATTTCACCCAGGCGTTCAGCAGCTTTGCCGGAACGGGTTTCCTGGACAAAGCGAAGCAGGCCGCTGATTATCACCATTGATGTTATGATAATCACCGCCATAGGATCGGCCTCTCCGGGCGGGGCTATGACAATATCCGTAAATAGTGAGACACCGGCGAGAGCAAACAGCACCACCGTAAAAGGATTAATAAAAGCATCCCAAAGCTTTTTGAAGATAGAGTCCTTTTTTTGCTTGGTGATGGTATTGGCGCCATATTGATCCCGCATGTCCTCAACGGTTTCTTCATCATAGCCGTTATAGGTATTGTCATATTGGATAAGCAAGGTTTCCCCTGCTTTGATAGCCGCGTTCAGCAAGCGGCGTTTCACTCTTTCCCCCCGGGTGGCAGTAGCTTGAGTAATTTTTTTATTCATTTCCGAACCCTCCTTTTCTCAAAAATAGCATAAAAGGCGGGCGCAGATACTTCCGGAATCAGCGTAACTCTACTTATACAAAAAAGATAGGTAAAAGCATGGATAAACCGAAGCATCTTTGCCGATAATTTGTCTTGTTACTACCGTCAGGGTCCATACTCTCACCACCTTTCAATTCACAATTCACAATTCACAATTGGTTTTGAATGTACTTTAAGTGTGGATTGTGAATTAAAAAAAGCCTTTACCATGCTTGGGCAATGGCAAAAGGCTTTATTACGAAAAAAGCAGCAGCTTCTCGCAAGCTATGTCATCGTCCAAGCTTCAGCTCCCCAGGGCAATGAAGTTGCATTATTCCAGGCCTTGTTTTCGACCTGGACTGTTTACCTGCTCATGGTGTCTCCACCACTTTGCGGCAGCAACCCGTATCCCTGCGGTAGCCTCACCTACCGAAGTTATTAATTTTAGGAAAGCTTAAACAGCTCCCTAATAATCAAGCATACACCTTATGCTTGATTTTGTCAATCCCTTTTTAAAATTTTCATTATTTTGCGGATGATTTCTTTTTGGCTTCAATTACTGTCCGTCCCTTATAATTGCCGCATTCCGGGCAAATGGCATGGGGTTGGATTATTGCATGGCATTGCGAGCAAGAGGCCAGGGCCGGTCCGCCCAGATTATAACGGGCAGCGCGGTTCATCCGGCGGTTTGCTTTAGAAGTTTTTCCCTTAGGAACACCCATTTATTTACACCCCCCCTGTAAAGGCAAGTAACAAGTAATACAAGTAATACTACTTAGTCACTTACTCCCAATTAACATCAACAGAAAACAAGTTGTTAGCTTCAATAAAGTTTTCGCGAAGCGAAAACACACCCGTTCTAGCCACTAGATACTTGCGGCTGCAAGCCGCCTTAACATTTCAAGCCTCTGGGAAGATAATACAACTTTTATATTATATATCGTCAAGGCATGGCTGTCAAGAGTTTAATTTTTTTGAAAATTTTTACTTAAATCCTATGCAGGCAGCCTATTGCGGTCTTTGACCGCAATGCTGAGTGCTGAGTGCTGAATTGTTGTAGCTTTTCGCTCCATTAAACAATGATTGCGTTTTCCAGGGCAGACACATAGGTCTGCCCCTACAATTATGCCATCATGCACAGAATTTCGGGAGTTAGTGCCTTACTCCTACCCCAGATAAACTGGAAAAGTATTAAAAAAAATTAGACACGGATTACGCGGATAAAAAACGGATTAACGCGGTTTTTTTTATTATAAAAAGCATTGAAGTATTTTTTATCTTTTCTTCAAAGCAAAAGCACCTAAGTTTCTCATATCCTAAAGACAACAGCGAAAATCCGTTAAAATCTGCGAAAATCAGTGTCTAATTATTTCATGCATCATTTTGAATCTACATCCTTGCAGGTCAATCAATAGATGACGTATATTTTATGACTTTTTTTGTTCGAATTTGAGAGCTTAGTTCCTAATCCCTTGCATTCAAATATTCTGAGGCAGCTTGGGTGCAGGTCTTGATGCTGGCCAGGCCCACCCGGCCGATCAGTTCGAAATAGGGAGAATCGATCCCGCAGCCGCACTCGCCGCTATTTTTGATCACGGCAATATCATCCGTCATGATGCTGCCAAAAGGCGCACTTGAAAGCAGGGGTGTAAGCAGATTAAGCAAGCCGGGCTTACCATTTGCCACAGGTTCCAGGGTTTTGACATCCCGGATGATCACCCGGCTGAAAATCGGGATATGAAAGTGATTATTTTCGCATGATAGATAGTTTATGGGATGCTCGGCGGTGCTGAAGTGGTCTTTAAAATTTTGGCGGCAAATGCCCAGAGCATAGTTGGCTCTTTGGAATAACTCCTCCTTGGAAATCTCCTCGGAAAAAAATGTTTTCCAGCCGCCGCCCAATAGTATTTTAGAATTTTTTGGTAATTTAAATCTAATATTTCTTTGGTCCAGCTCATCAACAAACATTTTAAAATAAGCCGGAAAACCGATGATCCTGACCGGATGCTTTTGCTCGGCAAATTTTTTTATAGCTTTTAGCAAACCTTCGGTATTGATTTGATATTCCCCATCAGAAAATTTCAGCGCATATTCTTTTTTTCTCGCCGGCGCCAGCAAGGTGACACCCCTTAAGGCCTTGGCCATCGCTGTTTGATTGGATTTGTCCGGTTGATAGCCCAGGATTATATAGTTAGTTCGCCTGAATGAGAGCAGCCGATGAAAACGAAATACTCTGAGCAGCATAAAAAGCCCGCAAAATCCGGAGCCGAGATCGAAGCCGCTGAGTGTTTTTTTGCCGCCGGTACCTGATGATGTCGTTTTGATCAGCAACTTGTTATAATCCTTGCTAAGCAGGGAATTGTTTTTTAAGTATGAGGTAGGTAAAGGAGGAATTTTAGCCAGATCCTCTATAGATTCCAAGGAATTTATCTCAAAACCGAAGCTATCAAGGATCTCTTTGTACTCAGGGCAGTTTTGCCCATGAAAAGCAATATTAGCCTGCATAGCCTTGACAAATAGATTGTCAGTAGGCTGCAAATTATAGATGTCTTTCAAAAGAAAGAGTTTTCTTCTGCTTTTCATTTTATTCTCCATATAATTAAACAACATTAAATGATAAATGATGAATGATAGATGATGAGTGATGAATACAAAAAGTGCCCTTGGGTTGTTGGCTCTAATGCATTTATCATTCACAATTTATCATTCATCATTTATCATTGCCTCAAAGAGGCACTTTTTGGTGCCGGAGGCCGGACTTGAACCGGCACGGGTTACCCCACCTGATTTTGAGTCAGGCACGTCTGCCATTCCATCACTCCGGCGAGCAATTGAAAGCACTTTTTATATTTTACATCTATTTCTCTTTTAATGCAAGGGGTTTGGCCAAATTTTTTTCACAACTTTGAGCAGTTGGTATTTAATCATTCCCTAAAAGGGAAAGCTATACCCAATAATAGTTCTTTTTTATGTTAGCTTAAGATACCCACAGGTGACTTGCGAAAAGGTTTTTGGGGATTTTGGGAGAATTTATCTATTATAAGTAGAATTGTAAAAACGCGTCTGAAAAGAGGATATTATATGCCCTTGCAAGAGGATGAACTGATACAAAGGGCCAAACAGGGCAATATTGAGGCTTTTGAAGAGCTGATTGGCAAATACCAGCAAAAAATCTATAATACTGCTTATCGTATGGTGGGCAATTATCATGATGCCTTGGATATTTCCCAGGAGGCGATCATCCGCATCTACAAATCCTTAGGCGGCTTTCGGGGTGAGGCTGCCTTTTCCACCTGGATCTATCATATTACCGCCAATGCCTGCCGGGATGAGCTGCGCCGCAAATACCGTCATTTTGAAGGCTCTTTGGATGAATGGATCAGTGATGACGAAGGCAATGCAGTGCCCAGGGAAGTGGCGGATCTCAGTCATTCCCCGGAAAAAGCCTTGGATGAGCAGGAGGTTGCCCTCTATTTGCAAACCCTGATCAATCAGCTTAATCCGGAATACCGCATGGCAATGGTTATGCGGGAACAAATGAATTACAGCTATCAGGAAATTGCCGATATTTTACAAATCTCGATCGGCACAGTTAAATCCCGGATCAGCCGGGCTCGTAAAATTTTACAAGAGAAAATCCTGGCGGACGGGGAACATTATGTCAAGGTGTTACGTCTATCTGGTAACAAGGAGGGGTGATGCATGCGTTGCCACCAAGCACAGGATTTATTTTCTCCCTATATTGACGGTTTTATCGGCGTCCGGCAAAAGCTGCGCCTGGAAAAGCATTTACGTGACTGCCCGGATTGCCGCCTGGAGTTGGATCAGTTGTCTGCTTTATCCGCCGGGTTGCAAGCTTTACCCATGATGCCTCTGCCGGAGGATTTTATGCTGGAATTGCGGCCCAAACTGCTTGCTGCGTTGCCGGAAATAATAACTGAAAAACCGCTTCCCAGGCGGAATTTTACCAAATTTTTCCAACCATTAGCGGCTGCAGCGGTTATTGTTTTTTGCTTTTTCTCTCTGCTTAATGATAATTATCAGGCTTTTTTCCCCAAGACTTCTGAATCTGAAGCAAATAGCAGCTCTACCTTTGCCAGGATAAATGTTATTTTGAACGAGACTCCGGTTAAGGCTTTTGATAGGTCTTTGCCGGAGGTATCCAATCAGACATTCTATACAAAGACGGCAGATGCAGGCGCAAATATGATTGATGATTATTATGAAAATGGACCGGAAGAAATCGAGCCGGAAGTTATTGCTTTTGAGGAGCGTTCCACCAGGGGCGCCCATGTAGATACTATAGACGATGTCCTCCATGATATTGTTGCAGGCAGTGAGGAAATCTCAAGCGAGCCGCCCCTGACTCCTGCTTATGGCCAAACAAGTGAAGCGGATAATTTGTCTATCACCCCATCTCCGCCGGCCCCGCAACCGATGCTTACCTTTTGGGAAAGGGCAGCTAAACCTTTGCTTTTTTCCCTGCTGAGCTTGGCCATAATTTATTTGCTGGCACAAGGCTATTGGGCCTGGCGCAGAAAAACGGCATAAATTAACGTTTCAAAATAAAACTAACAGGGCTAATAGCGAAAAACGCTATTAGCCCTGTTAGTACCTATAGGACGCAAAGTGTCAATAAAAAACAAGAATTTAATAAATGAAAAGCGTCTTTTTCGCGCTTTTCTACACACTCTGTCCTCTGACTTCTGGCCTCTTGCGGGCAAAGCCCGCTTTAGTTTTTTGAAACGTTAGCAGCAAAAAATCACCAAGCCTTCCGGGCCTGCATACATTGTTATATAAGTTTTGCGTACGGGGGCAGGCTAAATGACTTTGATTGAAAGCAGAGGCAGGTGGCAGATGTGGCGGACATACTAAATAATCTTCTTTCCATGTTTGGCGGGGGACGTAACGGTAATGGAGAAGGCGGCGGTAGCGGAAATCTTCTTTCCATGGTGGGTAACTTTTTAAACAATGGCGGAGCCAACCTAGTAACAAGCTTGCTTGGCGGCATGAATCAAAATCAGGGGGCTGCGTCCGGCAATAATCCCTTGGGCGCCTTATCCAGTCTTTTCGGAAATGGCAATGGCGGCGGCGGCTCGAACCCTAATATAATGAATATTCTCAGCCAACTGGGGAATCTGAATTTGGGGAATATGAACAATGCTGTTCCAGCCTCTGCACCCTGGCCGGATAATAGTCAGTCCGGCGGGGATTTTTCTGATCAGGCAGAGGCTTTTGCTGACAATTCGGAGCCGGCATATTCCGCCAACCCGGGGCAGGCTGATTCCGGCGCTCCACCCGAAGGAAATTATACAAATAATAATAATGGCAACAACAGCGGCCCCAACCCCATGATGATGAATCTTCTTTCCTCTTTGGGGGGTTCTTTGGGTGGCTTATTCGGTAATAATACCGCCAAAAAGGCGCCTCCAGCTGCCAATGCTCAGGTAGATCTAAATTCTCCCTGCCGGGGCTGCCCGCATCCCTGCCGCTATGCCCAGCGTAATTTGCCGACTTTTGCCGAAGTTGAACAAATGGCTTTGAATTGGCAACGATATTAAAAAAACAGAAAGGATGTTTATCTATGAATAATATGCAACCACCCAGGATGCAGACACCCCAAAACAATAGTGATTTGAAAAAACTTTACAGTCAGTTCGGCAGTTTGCTGACGCCTCAAAACCGCCAGCTTTTGGGTGCCCTCATCACAGAACTGGATAAAGGCCAAGGCGGTAACCGCCAGCAGCTCCAAAATATTGCCAATCAGCTGCAAAGAAATGCCCAGGCGGCCCAAAATCAAATGCAAAATACCCCGCCCCAGCACGGCCCTATGCCCCGGCCCATGTCTAACATGCCCAATACCGGGCAACGTACCCCTGGCCAGCAATGGCCCAACCGGCCTGCTTCGCAGCCCAAGTTCTGAGTTTTAAGTTGAATTCAGGCTCCTATTTTTTGTTGACATCTTGTCTGCCAAGTTTACAGAATTTAAAAAGGCATTTACTCTTTGAGTAGATGCCTTTGTTTGGTTTTTTTCCGGCTTTTTGGATAAAATAGAAATACGTTTAGGGTATTAACAGAAGATATAAATATCAAAAACTTTATTTTTATAAGGATGAAACCCATGAATAAAAATTCTGATAATCAGGGTCACTCTCAAGAGCCCAGCGTGGTGGTTGACGATATTCAAGGCTTGCTCCGTCAGCTTTCCGGGCAAAAGCAAGAAATGGCTGCGGCGGAACCGGGTCTTTCCGCCCCTGCTATTGATGAGGACTGGGAAGCTTCGGCCCGGGAGCGGGCCCGGACCTTCCAGGAGGAATTGAAAAAACGAGACCGGCCGAAAAGCAGGCGGATTTGGCAATTTGTCCTGGTTATCGGCTTGATACTGCTGTTTTTCCTGGCCATTGGTTTTTTTACTTTCAATTGGCTGCAAAGCAAAGTGAATCAGGACAAGGCAGAAATCAGCGCTCTGGCGGCTCAGGAAATAGATCAGCTGCGCAAAAGCAATGAGGATACTTTCAGCGACTTAAACCGGCGCCTGGCTGCCCAAGAGCAACAGTTTGAGGAAATAACCGAAAAAATAGCGGAACTTGAAAGCCGGCTTGAAAGCGTCAGCGAGGCCAGGCATCAGGAATTAAATGATAAACTGGCTGCAATGGATGAACAGATGCTGGAATTGAAAAAATCGCTGGCAATCCTTATGGAATTAAGAGAGTGATAGCGGCAAAGCCGCATTAATACAGTTTTTCTATTTCTTCCGAAGCGGTGAAGCTGTGTTCCGGGGCAGGGAATTCTCCTTGGCGTACTTGGCTTCCGAAAGTTGTAAAAGCTTCTTCTATTTGCCGGGATAAGTCCGCAAATTGCCTGACGAATTTTGGAGTATGCCCCTGAGTCAAGCCCAGTAAATCGTTGGAGACAAGCACCTGGCCGTCGCAGCCGGGTCCGGAGCCGATGCCTATAGTCGGGATTTTCAGTTTCGAAGTAATAAGCGCTGCCGTCCGGCTGGCCACGCATTCCAAAACCAAGGCAAAAGCCCCGGCGGCTTCCACAGCCAAGGCAGCATCTAAAAGGATCTGCGCCCCGGCTGCATCCTTGCCTTGGGATTGATAAGTCCGGCCCAAAGTTGCGGTTTGGGGCAAGAGGCCAATATGAGCAATAACAGGAATTCCTGCCCCGGTCAAAGCGGTAATGACATCCGCTTGGTTTCGCCCTCCTTCCAGCTTAACACCTTGAACGCCGCTTTCCTTGATCAAGCGGATAGCGGATCCCAAAGCTTGCTGCGGCCCCAGCTGATAGCTGCCGAAGGGCAAATCGGTGATAACCAAAGCGCGCCGGACAGCCCTGACCACTGCTTTGGTATGGTGGATCATTTCCTCTAAAGTTAGGGATGTGGTACCGGGCAGCCCCAAAACAGCCATACCTAATGAGTCCCCCACCAAAATAATATCCGCCCCGCTCGCATCTGCCAACCGGGCTATAGGATAATCGGCAGCAGTAAGCATAATTATTTTCTCTTGGGCAACTTTTTTCTTTTGCAATAGCTCCAGAGTGATTTTTTGGTTAGTCATATAAAACCCCGCTTTTTAATTCACAATTAGATGACTCAGAAAATTGATTCAAGATCCATTACTTTAGTACCTTTAGGACACACTCTGTCCTCTGACTTCTGGCCTCTTGCGGGCAAAGCCCGCCTTAGATTAGCTTCTAAGGCAGTCCGTTATTTATTCGGTCTTTACCTAAATATTCCTGCCTTCATCAGCAATATTCAAAATGCTCAGCAAAATTAAGGAGAGATTACATATACCCAAGAACGAAAACATTTTCCATCACTGCGCCGGTCTTTTTGCCGCCAGGCGGCGCGGGAAAACCTTGAAAGGCAACAAGCATTCCTGCGGTTTTCCC
>WRHF01000061.1 GCA_009783415.1 Clostridiales bacterium | reverse complement strand
CGTTGTTGAGTATAATTTTTTTATCTGCTGAAGACATTTCAGACTAGACAAAAATTGAACAAAGTCGCTTTTAATTTTTAAGACCAATTTATGCAAATTACGGAAGCTTAAGCCAAAAAAATTGGACCCTAGAATGATCAAAAAGGAGTGACAAGTATGTGGACGGAGTATCTGTACAGAAATTTAAGATAAGGGATGCGACTGATCAAAGCCGCATCCCTATGTATTTATATCCATAATTAGCCAGTAAATCTTTTTGGGTAATAGCAGGAAATATGCAGATAATTGTAGAAAAAATTAACACAATGAAAATTATTTTATTGTCGGTCATGCGGAATTGCTGGCTGTTAAAAAATTAATGATTTTGGAGGATACATAAAATGGAAAAAATATCCAGGATTTTGAATACTTTACTTATTGCAACACTTGTCTTTTTTGCCGCAACTTCAACTGCTTTTGCCGACCCGGCATCCCCCTATCCGATGCTTTTCAAGCAACCGGACGGAACCATTATTCAAGTATATAACTATGGCGATGAATATCTCAGTTGGCAGGAGGATGCTGAAGGAAATCTGCTTGTTTTTGACTCCTCCCAAAACGGTTTTTGCTATGCCGCCTGGACTGATGACAGTACCGTTTCCATGGGCGAGCCCGTCGGCTCGTTTAGTAGCAGAATGATACCTACACCAAAAACAAAGGGGCGTAATATACCACAAAGGGTTCGGGAAAAAGCGCAGAAAACCAGAGAAGAAGATATGCAGGGACTGAGGGAAGATATGATTATGCTGTCAAGTATGGACTTAACTACTGACAGTTTGCCTGTTACTGCTCCTGTTGAGGAATTAAAACGCAAAGTGCTCATTATTCATGTTACCTGGAGTGATAGAAGTAATATTCTTAATTCCGGCGGTAATGTGATGCCAAAGCTTAACGGCAGCCAGATTTATAACCTTGTTTTTAGTTCTGATAACGGATCAGTCAACGATTACTACAAGGAATTGTTTGCTGCGTCTGAAAATGTTGTATTACCAGCAGTTATAAGCAATCCTCTAGATGGCTGTCAGGGAATTATTGAAGTAGTCCTGGATGGTAAGCATACAGAACCTTATAGCCAAGCAGAAAAAAGCAATTTAATGGCAGATGCTATAACTAAAGCTTGTGCAGAAGGTCTTATTAATCTTAAGGATTTCGATACGAACGGGAATGGCATATTAGAAGCAACTGAATTATCTATCGGCTTTATTGTTGATGGTTTCAATGCTTCGGTCCAAACTATCTCTCCCGGTTTTCATGCTACAGCAATAAGTAATCCTAATTTTCCGGAGCCATCTGAGACAAATAGTGTAAAAATCAAGAACTTTTTTGGTATTGGCGCATTTAAT
Organism: Clostridiales bacterium; assembly: GCA_009783415.1. Lineage (GTDB taxonomy): Bacteria > Bacillota > Dehalobacteriia > UBA4068 > UBA4068 > WRHF01. Next base: position 14,690 of record WRHF01000061.1, on the reverse strand, counting down.
GGCCGAAGCGGTATTATCATTAATGATATGGTTGGTATCGGCACAATCTGTCACGAGTTGGGCCATTCTGCTTATGGGTTCATTGATGTATATGATTATGGAACCTTGACTGGTGAAAAAACCAGTAATGGTCACGGCTTTTGGTCTCTTATGTCAAGAGGATCTCATTCATACAAGACTGGCCAAAGAGACGGCTTATCACCAAGTTATCCAGATGCCTACAACCTAGTAAAATCTGGTATTGTAAGGCCAGGGGTAATCACCGTTCAAGCAAGCCCCACCTTGAGCTCTCATTTGGATATTTACATAGTTAATAACCCGAATCCGAAGCAATACTTTCTGCTGCAGCAAAGGAAATACGGCTATACTGATAACTTTGACCGGGGCGGATTCAGCCGGATGAATGAATCCGCAAATGCAAGCCATGGAGGGTTGCTTATTTATCATGTTGATGAAAGTGTACCCCTTGTCAGGATCAATGATAAACCGGGACATTATTTTGTAGCTATTGAAGAAGCCCATGGTGGAACTCAACATTTACAGCAAAAGGGAGGAGCTAATTATGGTGATCTTAACGATTTATGGGGTATAAGTAAAACCGAATTTTCTCCTGTCAGTGACCCTTCTAGTGGATTATACGGTGCTTTTACAAACGATTCAGTTCTTCCGGATCATGACATTGATTCCGAAACCACAATATATGACATAATCTGGAGCAGCCTAACCGAAACCACTACCTTCAGTTACGATAATCCCCACTGCTATATTAACGATTTCTCCATCCCCGGTTCACTTGGATCCGCTATTATAGACCAAGACGCTAAAACAATTATTCTTTATATGCCGATGGGAACGGATCTTGCCAGCCTATCGCCCACTGTCAGTTTTATAGGAAACCATCTTGCCCCCGGCAGCGGTTTTGCTCAAGATTTCAATAAGCCGGTAACTTATACGGTGATGGCTTCAACCGGTGATATAAATACCTATACAGTAAATGTTGTAGAATTAACGGCTCCGGATGGAGTAACTTTCTCCGATATTTATCAACCTCAAGGAGAGAGTCTTACAAATTCTTTGGGCCGTTATATATATTATGGAAAATACGATGGGGGAGCAGATAAACCGCGATGCTGGCAAGTAGTTGGTGAGGAAGATAACGCTCTGGTTTTGTTGCAGAAAGACGCTTATAGTAATGAGAGGTACCAATATGATGGTAGCTGGTCACAAGATCTGATCTGGAGTCAATCAAAAATATATAAATATCTGAATAATATGGGTAGCCCGATCAATTCCTTTACCAGATTCTTTATGGCCGGCGAGCTTAGTTCTCTTCAGAAAACCGATATTCAGACAATTGTTTATGATGGTGTGAAAGAAATCAGTTTTCAAGATGAGGGAAACGGCAGCTTTGATACCTTATTTTATTTGGCATGTATAAACTCAACTGTTGATAATATTACCTGGTCCGCAAATCTTGATAATCATCAAAATAAACTTCTGACTGTCCCAAGCAGACCAATAAATGGAAACAATGATCCGTACTGGCTACGTTCCCGTTACCTCTATGCTACAGCAGGAAGCGGCGAATCAGCTGGACAAGCATATATTTATAGGGGGACTTATTTATCTATTGATTGGTTTACCAATTCAAATTTTGTCCGTCCCCTATTTAAACTTCAGCCGAATCAGATCATTTTTATTTCGGAAATAGGCTCGAGCGGAATTGGTTCAACCGCTGCAAATGACAATTATGAAGCAGGCACAGCTGATAATAAAAATTTCAAACTGACTGTTCCGGGGGGCAATGCCGGCGGCGATGTCGGTACATTGTCCGGGGTTCCCACCGGCACAATCACTTTGACTTCGGCAGGATGTTATACTCTTTCCGGGCTGTCAACTATCCCGGCTATGCCTGGTAATTTCACTATTAATTATAAAATAGTGCAGGATCTTGCCGGAACTCGCATCATTGTGGGCTATGGTTCTTCAGCCGATTTGACCACCCTTAATATTGACACCAGCGGGTTAAGAGAAGGAGAAAGCTATACTGTTCATGTCTGGCTGCAGAAAAATAATGACGTTCAGTCCCATGAGGCTACCATGCCTCAATATTTTACTTTAAAAATTACTAATCCAAATCTTAATTGCGCCTTGGTTTCAGCCTCTTCCCTCTATTCTGCAGCTATAAAAGCAGACGGCAGCCTTTGGGCTTGGGGAAGTAGTAGTTTTGAGGCTCCTGTTTTTAATGAGGAAACAATTCGCAGACCCTTCAAAGTGGGTGAAGATGATGATTGGGCTTTGGTTTCAGCCGGCTCAAGTCATACCATGCTCATCAAAGCTGATGGTAGTCTTTGGGGCCTGGGATCAAACTATTACGGACAGCTGGGTGATGGTACAGGTTCGGATAAGACTTTTCCCGCCCGAATCGGAACAGCAAGCGACTGGGCTCTGGTTTCGGCCGGGGATTCTCATACTGTCGCTATCAAAGCGGATGGCAGTTTGTGGGCCTGGGGAGATAATGAACATGGGGAGCTGGGTAATGGCAATACTTCCAGCAGTATTTACCCGCTTCAAATCGGAACAGGTAAAGACTGGGTTATTGCAGTGGCGGGATGGCAATCTACAGCCGCCATCAAAGCGGATGGCAGTTTGTGGGTATGGGGACATAACCTGAGCGAAGAATCAGGTATTGTTAAATATATTAATAGACATACACCCTACAAAGTCATGGATGATGTGGAAGATGTATCATTAGGACTGAATCATACGCTTGCCCAAAAGAGAGATGGCAGTCTGTGGAGCTGGGGGGATAACGGATATGGAAAACTTGGTAACGGTACCTATCTGGCATCCGGGATCCCACAACGGATCGGTGCAGAGAATGACTGGGCTGCAGCCTTTACTGGTAAAGAGTTTAGCATAGCTATTAAAACGGACGGCAGTCTGTGGAGCTGGGGGGACAATAGGTTTTGGCAGCTTGGGCATGGCTTTGAAGAATATACCTCATGCCCTATACCTGTCCGGGTCGGTACAGAACTGGATTGGATAGCTGCATCGGGTGGGGATTACCATACTATTGCCTACAAAACTGATGGCAGCCTCTGGGCTTGGGGTAATAATGGCAGCAGTCAGTTGGGCGACGGCACTACTGAGATCAGAGGATTCCCTGCCAAGATCATGCCCCAAGGCAGCATTATCTCCTTTACTCCCTTTGCCGTCACTGACGGCAGAATAGCTGCCGGCGAGGCTCATGCAATGGCAGTAAAAGAAGACGACAGCCTGTGGGCCTGGGGCTTGAATACTTATGGCCGGCTGGGTGACGGTTCCACTACTCAAAGAAATCTGCCGGTAAAAATCATGGATAATGTGGCGAAAACTGCAGCCGGGAATAACCACTCTGCTGCTATTAAAAATGACTGCAGCCTTTGGACATGGGGATATAATAACAACGGCCAGCTTGGTGATGGTACTACCAGCCAAAAGACTGTGCCGGTGAAAATTATGGAGGATGTAACGGAAATAGACTGCGGAGGCAGTTTCTCGGCAGCTATTCAGACAGATGGCAGCCTATGGACCTGGGGCTCAAATACCAATGGCCGGCTGGGTGACGGTAGTACCGCTCAAAAGACCAGGCCTGTAAAAATCATGGTTGATGTAAAAACCGTTGCCTGCGGAACCGCTCATGCAGCTGCCGTTAAGAACGATGGCAGTCTTTGGACCTGGGGTTTGAATACCAATGGCCGGTTGGGTGACGGTACTTCTACTCAAAGAACCTCACCGGTTAAAATTATGGATGGTGTAAATGAAGTTGCCTGCGGTGATGCTCATACCATCGCCCTTAAGGACGATGGCAGCCTTTGGGCCTGGGGTTTGAATACTTATGGCCGGCTGGGTGACGGCACAACTACGCAAAGAACCTTGCCGGTAAAGATCATGAATGATGTGGCTCAAATCAAAGCAGGTTCGGCGCATACAATAGCCCTAAAGACTGACGGCAGTGTTTGGACCTGGGGATATAATAATAACGGACAGCTTGGTGACGGTAGCACAAGCCAAAAAATCAGCCCGGTAAAAATCATGGACAATATGAAAATGATTGGCGCCGGCTCTGCGATGAATATAGCCGTAAAAATTGACGGCAGCCTTTGGACCTGGGGCTCGAATACTAATGGCCGCCTGGGTGACGGTACTACGACTCAAAGAAATGCTCCGGTCAAGGTAATGCCTGCCAGCAGTATTTTTGCCTATACCCCTGACATCTATAAAATCACCTTTGATCCTCAAGGGGGTAGTCCAAAACCTTCTCCTCAGAGTATCCCCTTTGAGGGAACGGTTCAAAAACCCGGATTTGACCCCGCCCTAGGTGGACAGATTTTCATCGGTTGGTATCTGGAACCCGAAACCATACCTTATGACTTCAATAGACCGGTTTCCTCTGATTTTACCCTTTCAGCTCATTGGCTTAATATGGATATAGAAGTTAAAAACAGAATTGCCGCCGGCGAAGCTCACGGGATGGCGATCATGGAAGATAACAGTCTTTTGGCCTGGGGTTTGAACACTTATGGCCGCTTGGGTGACGGATCTACCACTCAAAGGAACTTGCCTGTGCCTATATTGGCTGAGGTAGCGGAGGCTGCGGCGGGAAAAACTCATTCAGCTGCTATTAAAGCCGATCGCAGCCTTTGGACCTGGGGTTATAATAATTACGGACAGTTAGGAGACGGTAGTACAACGCAAAAAACTTCACCGGTGAAAATTATGGATGTAGTATTGGAAGTTGCCTGCGGGGACAGTTTCACAGCAGCAATTCAAGCGGATGGTAGTCTTTGGACCTGGGGTTTGAATACAAATGGCCGTCTGGGTGACGGTACAACTGCTAATAAGAGTAAACCGGTAAAAATCATGGAAAATGTCTCTCGCATTGCTTGCGGAACTGCCCATGCAGCTGCTGTAAAGACTGACGGCAGTCTTTGGGCCTGGGGAACTAACACTAATGGCCGGCTGGGTGACGGAAGCACCAGCCATAGAACAACACCTGTTAAAATCATGGATGATGTGGCGGCGGTTTCCTGTGGGGATGCTCATACAATTGCCCTCAAGACCGACGGCAGCTTATGGGCTTGGGGCTTAAATACTAATGGCCGCCTGGGTGACGGTACCACTACCCAAAGGACATTGCCAATCAAAATCATGGATAATGTGAAGCAAATCTCAGCCGGATCAGCCCATACAATAGCCCTAAAGACTGACGGCAGCCTTTGGGCCTGGGGATATAATAATAGCGGCCAGCTTGGGGATGGTACCACGACTCAAAGAACAATGCCCCATAAAATTATGGACAATATCGAAATGATTGCAGCCGGCTATTCCTCAAATGTTGCTGTAAAAATCGATGGCAGCCTTTGGACCTGGGGCTCGAATACTAATGGCCGGCTGGGCGACGGTACGACTATTCAGAGAAATATTCCTGTCAAGATCATGGCTGCAGGCAGTATTCTCTCCTATACACCTGTCATCTACACAGTTACTTTTGATGTTCAAGAAGGTAGCCTTGCTCCGCCTTCCCAAAATATACCATTTGAAGGTGAGGTCACAAGACCCGATCCCGATCCTGCCTTGGCCGGGTACATTTTCGCGGGCTGGTATTTGGAACCGGAAAGCACTGCTTATGATTTCAGCAAACCGGTTGCCTCAGACTTTACTCTGACAGCCCATTGGGTTTCCCTGGGGACAGAATTAAAAAACAGAATAGCAGCCGGCGAAGCCCATACCATGGAGATCAGAATCGATGACACACTTTGGGCTTGGGGCTTGAATACTTATGGCCGGCTGGGAGACGGCACCACTACCCAAAGGACTTTGCCGGTAAAAATCATGGAAAATGTGGCGGAAATTGCGGCAGGGAATACTCATTCTGCAGCCATAAAGACTGACCGTACTCTTTGGACCTGGGGCTATAATAATTACGGGCAGCTTGGTGACGGCAGCACCAGCCAAAAAACTTCACCTGTGAAAATCATGGATTATGTGCTGGAGGTATCCTGCGGAGGCAGTTTTTCTGCCGCCATTCAGGCCAACGGTAGTCTTTGGACCTGGGGATACAACCTTAATGGCAGGCTTGGCGATGGCAGTACTGCCAATAAAAACAAACCGGTAAAAATCATGGAAAATGTCAAACAGGTTTCCTGCGGTACAGCCCATGCGGCGGCTGTAAAGAGCGATGGCAGTCTCTGGGCCTGGGGCTTGAATACCAACGGCCGGCTGGGTGACGGCACTACAACCCAAAGAACAGCACCGGTCAAAATCATGGATAATGTGATGGCTGTTTCTTGCGGTGATGCCCATACTATAGCTTTGAAAACCGATGGCAGCCTTTGGGCTTGGGGCTTAAATACCTATGGCCGGCTGGGTGATGGCACCACTACTCAAAGAACCTCACCGGTAAAAATCATGGACGGGGTGGCAAAAATCTCGGCCGGACAGACCCATACAATTGTTCTTAAGACCGACAATACTGTTTGGACCTGGGGCTATAACAATTACGGGCAGATTGGAGACGGTAGCGTTAGCACAAGAACTATGCCAGTCAAAATTATGGATAATGGGATGATGGTTGTTGCCGGATACTCAATGAATGCAGTTATTGGAATCGATAACAGTCTTTGGACCTGGGGCTATAATAATTATAGCAAATTGGGAGACGGCACAACAACAAACAGAGTTATCCCTATTATGATCTCTCCCGGCAACCCCATACCGTTCGTTCCGGCTCCAGCCGACCCGGATGATAGCGGTGTTTTTATTAAAAGCGAACAAGATGATGAATTTGGACTTATTCCAGACGAACAAGATGATGAATTTGGACTTATACCCGACGAACAAGATGATGAATTTGGACTTATGACAGACGAACAAGATGATGGATTTGGACTTATGCCGGACGAACAAGATGATGAATTTAAACTTATACCTGGCGAACAAGATGAAGGGTTTAAACTTGTACCCGATAAAGATGACACTGAAATGCCTGCATGGACGATGTAAAAAAATAACATTAGGAGGATTGGTATTATGATCTCAAGTAGTTCCGAACCTGTGAGAGCATTTGATAAAACCAAAATGAAACTGGCTATCCTTTTGGTTGTTATCATGGTTCTCTCTCTGTTAGCACCTTTGACCGGCATAATAGCTGCACATGCATACGCGGCTGATCCAACTTGGGAGCCGGGGCCCCGTGAGAGGATCGTATTTACCTCTAATGAACTGAGAGATGCACTTTTGAGCAATGCCGTAGACAAGATATATCTTGGCGCTGATATTACTTATGCAACTGCGATGCCGACCCTGGCAGGGGGGGCAGCCCGGCCTGCTGTGATCATTGACGGGACTAATCCCCGGACGGATACTAAGCACTCACTGACTACTACGGTTTCTTTTCGCCTGGGTACTGCAAGCAGCAGGGTCGCAAATATCACTTTTCAAAATATTAAGCTGAGTCAGCCCAGCGGGACAAATGGTTTTATTTCATGTGCAAATACTACAGCTGCTTTAGGTACAACAATTACTTTCGATAACGTGAGTATCAGGACTTATCGTACGGTATTGCAGCCCGGCGCCAATGGCACAAACAATTGTAATGTCAATTTTAAATATTGTGACATTACCTCCACCAATGCCGGCGCTACCGGAACAAGAATGATTTGCGGCAGGTACATAGAGTTTGATGGGAATTCAACGATCGATTCCTACAGCGGTACATCGCAAGGCATGTTTTCTGTGGCAAATCAGGTATCCACTTCCTTTGGCAGTTCCTTCACTGTCAAAAAGGGTGCAAGCCTGGTGATTGTTAATTATGCTTCCTCCTTGCAGGCTCCTCTCTTTTACAATCTGCGCGGTTTGGATCTTAAAGTTGAAGAAAATGCTATATTCTTTGTGGTAGCGGGAAATTTGGGATATACCATTGCCGCAACCGATACAACAAACAGCTTTGAGGTAGATAAAAATGCGATCTGCATTATGAATTTGCGGGGAAACCGCAGCCGTCTGCGCTCTCAAAATCTGACAGTTAATGATGGCGGGATCCTTCATTTATGGGCCAGTGACTCCATTGCAACTACCAACCGGATGGCAGTGGATGCCCAGAAGATGAATTTCAACAGTCCCTTCCAGGTGGTATTGGCTACAGCCGGTACCACTAATAATAGCCTTATAAGACCATCCGCCATTCTGGATGCAAAACGGATCAAAAGCATCCGCTATTTTACCAGCGGCGCCAATACCTTCAGCGGTTACGAAACTACTTTCATTGGAGCTTTACGTACCGATTATCGCAATTGGTGGTTCCAGCAAAACGGTTCCTTCGATATTTTTGCTTCCAATTTAGGAAATCAAAACTCTATATCAATATCTACAAATTATGATCCTTCAGGCAACACTATACCGGCTGCTACTCCTATGTTTACCGCTGCCAATTTTAACACAACTGCTATTCATTGCTTCCAATTCGACGGCGGTTCGCGCGCCCCGGCTATCAATGAGGTTTTTGTTGGAGCCAATGCTGTGACCGGTACAGGTCAGCCGGGCGCGTATGTTACCGTAACTTGGCCGGCTGCAGATGGTATCGTAAGCGCAACACCGACAACAACCGTAATGGTGCAGGCTGTACCCGGCTTGCCCATAGGGGTTTGGAGAGCCGAGGTACCGGAAGATCTATTCTTGAATATATCCGATACCAGGGAAGAAACACAAATCAAAGCCACACAGCGAGAAACCCATTTGGGGCTGGACCGGGGGGAAAGCTATGCGGTTTATGAACCTGTTCAGGGCACAGCCATGAAACTTATCGGCAGCAATACCAGAACCATCTATTATGATTCCGGTACTATACCTGATAAGGCAGAGATCCTCTTTTACGGCGCCGGAACAAATATTGAATTGGAGGAAGGCAAAGGCAGATATATATTAACAAACACTGCGGTTGCCAATCCGGGCAACATTGAGGCTTTTGAAGCTTTGTGGGAAGCTACCGCAAATCCTGCTCATAAAGGTTATATAGAGCCCAATAACAGCGCCTTTTGGCGTTCTGAGCTCTGCGATATACCGGCCAACTGCACGCTTTGGGCTTTGGCCGAAGTTAAAATGGGCGGCTCGGCTACCTCTAGCATTGTTCATGATACTCTGGTTTATAACAATCTCTTTGAGAGGAAAAGAATCAGCTTCCGCTTACTGGAGGGACTTTATACCGACCCGGCCGGCTCGCATACCGAGATTTCCCCATATACGGAAATACCAGGGAATTATGGCATTCCCCGCAATCTGAGCGGTGGTGTTCATACCGGGCTTCTTGTCAGGTACAATAGCGTGAACATAGGTTTGAATTCTTATATGAACGATTACTGGACGGCAAAAACCAAAAACGGAGCGGATGCGCCGGTCACTGTTTCCCTGGGCCCCGGTTTCCCCGCCGCATATCTGGATCTGAGTGATGACGGGGAAGGGTTGCTATATACTCTGTACATAAATAATACGGAACAGAAAAAGCTCGGCCTTTGGGAACTGGTACCCATGGCCTATGTGGATAAAGCAGGAAAGCCGATTCCGGATTCCGGCGGGGAACCTGCAATGATTTGGGTGCCCATGGATATTCTGGAGGATGATAAGGAATATGGCGATGATGAGGAGCCGGATCCGCCCAAACCGGATGTCACCAGCTCGGACTTTTTGCTTAGAGGAGGACATTACATACCGCTCAAGCATCATCCCTACACCCCGGTGGGTTATTATGTCAGTCAGTATAGCCTGGATGTCAGGGATGAGCCGCCGGGAGATCCGGCAAAGCTTAATCTCTGCGGGGATTTCTCCAAAGACTTTTACCCCGAAATCACCGATATAAACTTTACCCCTCCCGAGAGATTCTATATTGTTTTTGCTGAAGGAGTTACCGAAATCAGGGAGATCCATCTGGATCAGGATGAGCCGGACGGACCCATTATCTATCCTGATATAAAAACGGTAGCCAATATAGAGTTTGCCAAACCACCGGTAAGATATACTGCACCCAAAGTCGCTGATTATGTCCCGGTAGGATGGGAAATCCGGAACCTGAAAGATGATTATGAAGGGAAATTTGTCTATGGCTCCGATCCGGAACATTTCCCCACCATGGATCAAAATGGCCTGATTTTTGCAGATATATCCGCAGAAATGATTTCCGTTGGTTTTGGTCCGCTGAAACCGGAAGAACTGGAAATCCACTGGTTATATGCCAAAGATCTCAACAATAACGGAATTCCCGATGACCAAGAGGTTGTCGTCAATGCTTTTTGGAACGGGATCCATCCTGGATTCGACTTTGCGGTTCCCCTAAACAGAACCATAACCGCTACCAGATTCGGCTATGATTTTACCCTGACTAATGATGGAAGCAAAGACGGCAATCCTGAACATATAATTGAGCTGGATTCCGGCGCTGCCCAAAGCAGCTGGCTCTTTGACCCCAAATTTCCCGATAATGAAGCCAAAGTAACAATAAAGCCCCCTGACAGCACTATGCAAACAGTAATCTTCTGGTATAGCCTGACAAGCGAAGAAGATGACGGATTTATTACGGTTACAGTTGCGGGAAAAACCGCTGATTCGGGATTGTACAGCTATCCGAAGCGCATCGCCAAAAAAGATTTACCCTATACCTTGATCGACGGCATTGATCTATTTGCCATACCTGGTTATGTCCTGAGCCCGGGTCAAAACCATCAGGTGACCGGCGAGGGAACCTATACATTCATCTATGTCAGTACCGAAGGTACAGTTAAAATTACCCTGCAGGAAGAAGGCAGCGGTGAGATTTTGGGCTTTTTCTACGAGCCGGCAAAGGTTGGTGAGCCTTTCAGTTATAATGCACCTGATCTTTCCGGTTATAAACTGGTAAGCCCCGGCAGTATCGGTATTATTGACAATGTCTTACCCGGCGGCGCCAGTGAAATTGTCTTTAAATATGCAAAGATCACAAGCCCGGTGACCATAGTCTATAAGGAGGATATCTCCGGCCGGGTCATCCGGGTCATAGAGGTCATACCGCCTGTCGTCGGGGAAGGGAATATTGTGCTGACGCCGGATCTGGACGCCCCCGAATTCTACACGGCAAAGCAGCTGTCTGTTACCTATGACTATGACGGTGACAACCCGGTGGAGGTGGAAGCATTTTATAGCAAAGACCTGGTAAATATTCCGATTATGGCTGTGGATCATTTCACAGACGCCACAGATCCGCCCCTGGGTACTCAATCACCCTTCTTGAATCAGCGCAAGGGCGAAATCACAACGGTGACAGCACCGGCGATAGTTGGCTACACGCTGGTTGGCAGTAATACCCGTCAGGTGATAGCCCTGGGCAATCCGGAGACATTCCGTTATCGCAGCGCTTCAGATATTGTGGGGGTAACGGTCAATGTTTATGCGGGCAGTAAAACAGGCCCGATAATTCAAAGCATTGTAATTCTGGCAGATGTGGGTGAAACTATAACGGTTGACCCGACAAGTATCAAGCTGGCCGGCTATATGTATAATGCCAGCCATACAGATAACCGTCTAAGTTGGCGGTTCGGCGATCCGGACAGCGGCGACGGTACCGATATCAGGGTGATCATGATAGATATCCGGGCAGCCCTTAATGTCTATACAAAATTGGGAACTGCGGCAGCAACCCTTCATCAAAGCGAATTACTGGTGACTCCATACACCAAAACAGTATATGCGCCAAATATCAACGGCTGGGCAGTAACAGGGTATCAGCTTGGCGACGGAACCCCGGTTACAACCGGTACCGTTTCCCAGGTAACACTGACGGACATCACGGCAAGCATCACAAATGTGACCTTCCTCTATCAGGAAATAGCCGAAAAGTATGTTACCGTAACCATCAAGGGGGTCACGGGCAGTAGCGATCTTTTCATATACAATAGGCTTTTTGAGATCAGCGATTTGCCCTATACTCTGGTTGATGGTGTAGATATACCTATAACTGTTGGAGATTTAATTCTTGATCCGGGACAGGATCATGAGATACCCGGACCGGGGACATATACCTTTACCTATTCACTTTCTGCAGAGCATAATTCATCTCTAAGCACTCTTTCAGTGAGTGAAGGTGTTCTCAGCCCTGTCTTTGCTCCGGGAACCCTGTCCTATACTGTAAATGTTGCGGGTATTGAAGAAATAACTATAGCCGCTACAGCCGCCGGCACAGTTTCGGGCGCTGGAACATTTGAACTGGAGGTAGGTGAGAATCTCTTTGATATCGTCGTTACAGCCCCTTGCGGCGAAAGTGAACATAAAACAACTTACACCGTCAAAGTCATTCTAGCTGAACCGGGATATCACGATTCGTCCTTGAGCAGTTTATCAGTGAGTGAAGGTCTTCTCAACCCTGTCTTTACTCCGGAAACACTGTCTTATACCGTTAATGTTTCGGGTATAGATGAAATCACCATCTCAGCCACCGGCGCCGGCGCTATATCGGGTACCGGAACCTTTGAACTTGAATTGGGTGAGAATCTCTTTGATATCGTCGTCACAGCTCTTTGCGGTGAAAGTGAACATACAACAACCTACACCGTCAGAGTCGTTTTATCCGAGCCGGAGCTTGAGCCTCTTGTTATAATAGGCGGCAATACTTTGCTTACGGGTTGGCCGGTTAACGGAACTACTATTGATATCCCCATCAAATTCAGTATTGAGGGTGATTTTGACCAAGTGCTTTCCGCCGGACATTCCTTTAAGTTAACCTATGATCCAACCATGCTGGAATTCAGCGGCCCGGTCATCTACAATGACCCGGATGGAGCCTACTTTATCCTGATCAATCAAAATCCACTTGATCCTCTAGGCACGCTTACAGTTGTCTGCAGCGCAAATTATCCCAAGAGTATAGACCTGACTGGTTCTCATCAGATAACTATACCCTTCAAAGTGATCGGCGATCCTGCACGCAATGATACAACCAACTTGGTATCAAGCGATCCTAAAGTTATGAGGGAGGATCCGCTCGACGGTAACTACTTGGTTGATCAAAAAGACGTGACCGTAATCTTTGGCGGAGGCAGCGCCCGGATCAAAGGCGATATCAATAATGATGGGGTAGTTACCCCGGAAGATGCTATGTTATTGCTGCAATGGCTGGTCGGTTTGCCTACCCCCGGAGTAATCTGGGATGCCGAAACTCTCTGGGCGGCTAATATTAAAGGCTATGGTGATCCCGATCCCAGCGATGCAGCGCTGATCCTCCGTATAATTACCGGAGGTTGATAAAGGAAATATAACGATCTGGAGAAGGGGTGCGGCTTAATTAAAACCGCACCCCTTTTTCTACAGCGTTATAATGAGGGTATAATATATGATAAAGAGCAAGATCATTGTTGCGCCTTGCCAGCGTTGTAGCCTGTTTGTAATGCTGCTGGGTACTACCATCAATAGCAAAAGAACCAGAGCCAGGGGAATATCGATGTAGACTGTGGTCGGGACCGGATGGGAAAAAATGGGAAAATTTTCCAATCCTGGTCCGAAATTGCCTTTGCTGACCAGGGAACACAAAGGTGGGATGAGGACAATATTTAAAGTGTTGGCGCCTATAATATTGCCGATACCAATACTGCTTTCCCCTTTACGCAGGGAGGTGATGGTGGTGACCAGTTCCGGCAGGGAACTGCCTATGGCTACTACAGTGAGACCAATGATCCGCTCCGGTACAGCCAGGATCTGAGCCAGACGCACTCCGTTGCTGACCAAAAGCTGAGCTCCGATCACAATGCAGGCTGCCCCGATTATTAGTCCCAGGATTTGCCGGGAAAGAGGGATGACGGGGCTGCTTGGCTTGAAATCAATGCTTTTATCTTGTTTGGCCTCGCGAATAGAGCTATAGATAAACCAAGCCAAAAGCAAAAGAAGAATGCCGCTGTCGCCCAAAGAAAGGCGGCCATCTCCTACCAAAGCCCATAAGACCAGCAAGGAAAAAATCATAAAAAAGCCCTTGGAGCGCAAATTGCGGCTGGAGATCTGAGGGGCGATGATCAGAGAAATAGCCAGGATAGCCCCGGTATTAAATATAACAGAGCCGATGTTGTTGCCCAAGGAAAGATCTGATGCGCCCCGGGCTGCCGCCAAAGTGGATATCAGCAGCTCCGGCAGGACAGTGGCGACACTTACAATAGTGGCGCCGATCAGCACCTTGGGAATGCCGGTGGTATTGGCCACATGGACGGCGGCATTAATAAAAATATCACCGCCTTTGATGATTATGAACAAACCGATAATAAAAAGTATGATCGTAACAAAAAGTAGCAAGTTTAGCTCTCCCTAAGCCGGCTTTTAGCCGCAGTATTCAGAATATTGGCAGGTTTTTGCCTCACGAAAAGGTTTAAATTCTTGTTTTCTTGTTGGCCCGGTTTGCCTTAAAGTTAGTATTCGCTGTGTATTGCCGATTGCCTTTGAAAAGATATTTTTCTTTTCCGGCCAATGTTGCCATATTTTGATAAAAAGCATCCAAAAATACGGTTGACCAAATCACTATTTCACAATATAATAGAGGTGATAGTTATACTCACCAACGAAAACATTTTCCATCCCTGCAACGGTCTTTTTGCCGCCAGGCGGCGCGGTAAAACCTTGAAAGGCAACAAGCATTCCTGCGGTTT
>WRHF01000060.1 GCA_009783415.1 Clostridiales bacterium | reverse complement strand
TTTCCCTTATTGTTATCCCAATCCTTTTTATGACGGCAATAAGAGTAATAAAATGGCGAAAGAAATTGATAATGAAGAATCTTACGCTGAGGAAATGAAAAAAACAGTTGAAATCAAAGATCTGGATGTTAAAGATAAAACCAAAGCCAAGATTACCGTAAGTTATTATCTCTATAATTATACGGGCAAAGAACTATCACCAAAAAGCTGCGTTGCTTTTTACAAATACTCTGCCGATACTGATAAATTTCTTTTTAAAAAAGAGATAGGAAAAAGCATTCCAAAGATCAGCATGGATGAGGAAGGAAACCCGATACCCGTAAAAATAGAGCATACAATCACCTCTTCCAGTACTTATTCCGGTAATTATCCGCTTGTGCTGCGCTTTTTTGATAACGGCGCCAAGTTCCCTTACACCTATCCCAATGCTTTTTTTGATATAAATCCGGACGGCAAAACGCTTTGCGAGTCCGGTGAGACTGATACAGGGAAAACCGTTTCTATATCAGATATCTCTGTGGTAAAAAATGGAATAAGTAAAGTAACCGTTACTTATAAAGTTACAAATACCACCGATAAAGCTTTGGACAAGTCAAGCCGGGTCGCATTTTATGAAAATAAGCCCGTATCGGCCAATCTTTTGAAAAAAAGCACATTAGGAAAGAGTGTTCCCAATGATGGAATACCTGTTGAGATAAGCCAAATTCTTGAAAATACCAATGTTTCCAAAATGCGAATCGTGGCCAGGCTTTTTGATAACGCAGAGACATTTCCCTATTTTTGTCCGAATATCTTGCTGGATTTTAATTTAAAAAACAAGGATGCAAAAGCATCTGCATTTGAAAAGAAAATAATTTGCGTCGGTGACAGCAATACCTATGGCTACAATGTTACTCCAAAAAAAAAGTATCCGTATCAGTTGCAGGAAAAACTTAATGTGCCTGGTTATGATTATGCCGTTGTCAATTATGGAGTCAGCAGCAGAACCGCGAATAGTTTGGGAAATCTTCCTTATACCGGGACAAGTGCCTATAAAAAGGCAATAGCTTCGGAGCCGGATATTGTGATCATTAATCTTGGCCCGAATGATACAAAGGATGTGAACTGGATAACCTCGATCAGGAGCAAATTTAAAAAGAATTATAAGGCGCTGATCAGAGAATTCCAAAATTTGGAAATAGCCCCCGGTATCCATCCCAAAATATATATTGCAACACCAGTGCGAGTACTAAAGACCTCTTCCCGCGGGATCAGCGAAGTGCGCACAGAGGAATTGCGGAAGGAAATCATAAAGATAGCTGAGGAGTTGCAGGAGGAAAATGAAGCTATGGATGGTGTTTTTGAGTTGACTCTATTAAGGCCGGAGTTGATCTTTGACACATTTGATCCTGCGACTTTAAAAAAATGTTATCAAAGCGATAACCTGCATCTGACCAGCTTTGGCTGTGAAAAACTGAGCGCTTATTATTACGATATTTTAACCTCAGACTAAACAAAAAAATACTAAAAGGAGGTTGCAAATAATGCAACAAATAGCAAAAAACGCTTCTATCGGCCTGTTCAGCGCCCTTTTGGCGCTAAATTCCGAAACTACCTTTTCCATTATCCCCAAGATCGGTTTGAATGCAGGGAGTTATGCAGCCACATTAATAGTAAGCAGCAAGAGGTATAGTGTCATAGAATCCTTGGAGATAAATTTTATGGTTGACCCGTCAGGCTATGACATACTAAGTAAAGCGCCTAACCTATATACTTTTTTTGACACGCTTTCGGGCCATAATGCCCGGACTGCATTAGCTTTCAAGGTCATCAATACCGACAATCAGGCCAAAGGAACGCTTACCGTTGCTCTGAACGGAGAAAAGACAGCCGGCTCAGCATCTTTGGAACCTCAACCTTCTTTTGCCTCACAAGAGCCGGCTTAGCGGTAGTTTTCGAGGGGTGCATCACAAAACTTGGGGTTGACAAATTCACTGCCAACAAGATTTAACGGTGTGATATAAATGCTGAGTCTGACATAGACTGCAATCTATGTAGGATTGGAGTTCCACGCCTGATCAGGAAGAAATAATGTCAACCCCAGAAAATGTGATGCACCCATCAGCGAGGTATTGGAGGATTGGAACATAAATGTTGACAGGATAAAAAATATATAGTAAAATGATGGCAAAATTCAGAAATATATCTAATAATTGTATATTTATTGAGGAATCTATTGATAAAACCGCAGTAGCTATCACGATGTGCGAAAGTTTGATATTTAAAAGTCTTTTTCCATTATTTTATAAAAAAAGTGACTTTAGTCATATATTAATGTGACTAAAGATATATAGAAAAGTACTTAAATTAGATATATAATTACAATATTCACCAAATAAAGTAGGTATTCTTGATAATTCTATTTGTCTTAGTTGAATTATAAAAGGTATTCTCATTTATAATTTAATACGAGAGGATAATATTATGATAACAACACGTGAGATAAAAAAAAAGAAGAGTAGATATTTCGCTATTCTATTACCAGCAGTTGTTCTGGTAGTACTAGTATGTTTGATTCGAGTATCCTTTGATAGGGCAATCTTTGAGGGGGAAGCTATGTTGCCAACTTTTGAGCATGGGGATACTCTAATAAATAATAAAACTGCTTATATAACGCAAAAACCGCATCGCTTTGACATTATTATGATGGAAGTTCCGGAGCAATCCAGGTATATTGTTAGGCGTATTATAGGGTTGCCAAATGAACATATACATATCGCAAATGGACTTGTATCAATTAATAGGGAAATACTAGATGAAGAATACCTGTACGACGCCTATACCGATGGAAATATCAATGTTTTGATACCGGATGGTTTTTATTTTGTAATGGGGGATAATCGTTTAGTTGTTGATGATAGTCGAACACCAAACATAGGCCTTGTTGCTAAAAAAAGTATAAGAGGCAAAATAATATATTCCTTACATCTCTAATGGTTTTTGTTGTCACAGCCTATTAGTGGCCCTTGATGTAATCCATTTTGCCGAGCGAAAAATCACCTATCCTGCCTGCCGGCTTCTAAAGAGTTCAGATTTTTTAAGCAAGCGCCAGATAGTCAGCCCCGCCCCCAGGATACAAAGACAGGCAGCGGCTTTATAAGCCCAGCTCATGCCATATACAAATGCACTTGCCTGCCCTTGGGCATAGCCCAGGGCGGCTGTGCCGATTTTATAGTTCATCCGGTTGTATAAAATGGTGGTGGCAAAAAGCACCCCGAAAACCATACCCAAATTCCTGGCCAGAGCATTGACACTGCCTGCTATCCCTACTTTGTCCCGGGGGACGCTGGACATGATCAGTGAGGTATTGGGGGATTGGAACATGGAGGAACCCAGGCTGGTTAGGCCAATGAAAATAATGATCGAGGCCAGGGCCGGGGTTTCGGTGAGGGAGGAGAGCAAAAAAAGGCCGGTGGCGGTAAAGATAAAGCCGATGGCTGTCAGCAGTTCCGAGCCGATCTTGTCGGATAAATAGCCGCTGATGGGGGCTATTACCGAGGCTACCAAGGGGAAAGTCATCAGCAAAAGACCGGTGGTGCGGGGAGGCAGGCCCAAGACCTCCTCCAGATAAAAAGGCTGAATGATATTAAGGGAAAAAACAGCCATAAAGGCCAAAATAGCGCAGATCAAACTTAGGGAAAAGAGCCGGTTCGAGAATATAGTCAAATCCAAAAGAGGGTGGGAGGATCTCCTTTCCCAAAAGATGAAGCAGCTAAGCAAGGTCAAACCAATAATAATTGAAGCAATGATCCCCGCTTGGACAAAGCCGGCATTTTGTGCGGAGCTGAGACCGTAAAAAAACAAGCCCAAAGAGCTGATCAAAAGAGCAGCTCCAATGTAATCCAATTTTTCCCTTTTTTTGGGGGTTTGTTGGGGTAAATATTTTAAGCTGAGGAAGAAAAAAATCAGGCCGATGGGGATGTTGATGAGAAAAATATTATGCCAGTGAAAATAAGAGATGATCAGCCCGCCCAAAGGAGGCCCGGCCATGCTGCCCAGGGCCACAAAGGTACCGTTGATGCCCAAGGCCCGGCCTCTTTCCCCGGGGGGGAAGGTTTGGGTGATGATACCCTGATTGGTAGCGGCGGTTGCGGCGCCGCCCATGGCCTGAACGACCCGGGAAGCCAAAAGCAGGGCATAGGAATTAGCCAGGCCGCAAAAAACAGAGCCCAGCAAAAAAAGCAGAATCCCCAGGCGGAAAATCCGTACTGTACCCAAGATATCGCCCAGACGGCCAAAAAGCAGGATCAAGGCAGTAATAGTGATAAGATAGATACTGACCACCCAGGAAATACGGGCCATATCGGTCCCCAACTGATTAGCCATAGTGGGCAGGGCTACATTAACAATACTGCCATCCAGGCAAGCCATAAAAGGGAACATGACCACAACCAGCAAAATCAACCAACGGTTCTTAACAACAGTTTCCACAAGCCTCTCCTATTTACTGCCGAAAGTCTAAATAATCGTTTTTACGCAGTAAAAACTTCAAAACCCGACCTCCGGCCTCCGGCCTCTGACCTCCGAGTTTATTTTCCTCCGTAAATCGATCCGACTATCCGGTTGACAAAACGGGCCGGGAAGAATTTGGCGATGACGGCAAACAGTCTGTATTGGATCCCGGCTGCCATCAGAGGTTTGCGGCCGGATAAGGCTGCTTTTACCACCACTTTGGCTACGGCTTCTGCCGGCATCCCCTTTTGTTCATCCCTCTCCATCACCGCTACCGAGCGGCTGATCCGCCCGCCATAAATCTCATCCCCGCCATGGCTTTTCTGCCGGGCGGCGGTAAGCCCTGTTTTGGCGTCCCCCGGCATAATTGTCCGTACCCGCACCCCGAATGGTTTAAGCTCATTGGTAAGAGCCAGGGAAAGGGCATTGATCGCCGCTTTGGAAGCCGAATAGTGGGCATGAAAGGGAATAGGCAGCACAGCCGCGGCAGAGCTGACAAAGACTATAGAGCCGCGGCTTGCGCGCAAATAAGGCAAAGCCGCTTGAAGGGAATTTAATACCCCGAAATAGTTGACATCAAAGAGATACTTAGCCTTTTCGGCTTCTGTAAATTCCAGCGAGCCGGAGGCAATGATTCCCGCGTTACAGATAAGTATATCCAGTTTTTTCTCTTTGGCGATAATTTCTGCTACGGCGCCTTGAAGAGCCCCGGGGTCGGTCACATCGACCCCCAGGTGATTTATTCCCGGCTGAGAGCTTTCCCGTCGGGAAATTTCATAGACCCGGTGGCCCATCCCGGCCATAATTTTTGCAGCCGAAAGGCCGATACCATCGCTGCCGCCGGTTATAAGTACTACTTTATTGGCATTCAAAATAACAACCCCCTTGATCAATTCACAATTCACAATTCACAGTTTACTTTCTGATTTTTTTCATCTTAAACTGTTGACCGTTGGCCAGTTCCATGGTCATGTTGTTTGCTCCATTAAAGTCATAATAGGCCGGATAGGTGCGTTCTTCGCCTGTGGGGGAGACTAGATAGAGCATGATAACGCCTTCTTCCGTGATTTCCCATTCTCCGGTATTGGCCGGATGGCTTTGGAGATAGCTGCCGTCGGCGCCAAAAACAACGGTTGCTTCATCGCTTTTGGTGTCAATAGTCTCGCCTTCGGCAACAACGCTCATGATCTGCCAGGTACCCACCAAGGTTTTTTCCCCGCCGCAAGCAGTCAAGAGCAGCAGGCAAAGAGCAGCAATAAGAAAAAGGAGCTTTTTCTCCATTAAATACCAATCCCTTCTTTTGTTCATCTTTTGACTATACCCGAGAACGAAAACATTTTCTATTAATCCGCCGAGGATTTTTGTCGTCAGGTGGTGCGGGAAAACCGCAGGCATACCTTGACTTTACCTTCGGCAAAGCCTAAGGTATGCACGTAGGTAAAACTCAAAATCAAAGATTTTGGCTTTACCTCAGGAATGCTTGTTGCCTTTCAAGGTTTTCCCGCGCCGCCTGGCGGCAAAAAGACCGGCGCAGTGATGGAAAATGTTTTCGTTCTTGGGTATAATTCGGGGTTTTTTCTTTTTTCCCTTTATATTAAATTATATTTGCTTTTTTGGGGAAAAAAAGTTATAATTTAGATTATGAAACTGGTTTGGCTTTTTTTAGGGTATTTTTTTCTGGCTTTGGGTATATTAGGGTTGATTTTGCCCTTGATGCCCGGGGGGCCTTTTATTGTTTTGGCGGCCTTTTGTTTTTTCCGGGGCAGCGAGCGCCTTTATCTGTGGCTGAGAAAGCACCGGATCCTGGGAAAATATGTCAATGACTATTATGAAGGCCGGGGCGTTCCCCGCCGTTTTAAAATTTTTATGATCGGCATAGCCTGGATCGCCGCGGATATCGGCGTGATTCTATTTGCCGATGCCTGGCAGCACTATCTGCTGATTTGCTTTTGTCCGGTACTGGTAACAGCCTATTTTTTATGGCTGCCCACCAGCGATTGATTCTTGACAGGTAAAAAGACCCTGCCCATACCCCGCCGCTTGGCGTCGGGGTATTTTTCTTATTATTGTCCGTTTTCCGGAAGGAAAATATTCAAACATCAAGAATCTATGAATATATGAATATAATCTTTAGAATATATTATTATAGAATGAATATTTGACGAAATATAGCAAAATTTGTCGAAAAAACCAGCTAGAGTAGTTGAGCTTGATTTTTCTGCACTTAAGCTAATAATTACCAAATGGTTGTTTTTCATGTTATACTTAGGAAATAAGATTTGCTGTATGGAAAATAATGACACGGGGAGGGAAGGATCTTGATAACTGTGAGAAGGGGGTGACGGCTAAAAAAGGAGATGAACGAGACGGTGCGCACGGCAAAGGCGCCTCTTCAGCGGATTGCGCATCGATAAAGAGGATGAAAATGAAGAGGTCCCGGTTCAGGGACAAAAGGGAAGGCCATTGTTGCTCCCGAAAAAATCGCTTTGCCTGTTGAGCGATATCAACGAGGCTCTTGGGAAGCCCGGCCCGAAATAAAAAACGGGCAATAAATAAAGGCAGCTCGCCTTAAAGCAAACGAGCATTAAAAAAAGGAGGAATGAAAATTATGAAAAAGTCTTTGGTGGTTTTATTGGTTTTGGCTATGATTTTCGGACTGTCAGTAACAGCCCTTTCAGCCAGAATCGCAGAAGCAGATCAGACTATTTATCTTAAGGGCACAGGCTCTAACTTCACTGAAGTGTGGCAAAACATATTCTGCCTGGGCGAAGATGATGACAGAGGAAGCGACCCCAATGTATGGCATCTTGTTTACAGCGGAAAAGATGTTGGTCTAATATCCGAAATGCAGCTGAAATTTAAAAACGGAGAAGTGTTTGAGTGGGATCCATCTATGGGCTTTTCTGTGAACGGGGGCGGTAATAATCCGGGTTGGGTGATCGTAGCGCCATCCGACTGGGAGTTGGATTATGTAAATAAAGGCAACAACAATGAAAGTGGTTGCTTTTTGACTACCTCTGAATCCGGGAATATCAACTTCAACATAAGCGGCTTTCATCCGGGCAAAGCTGATCCCAAATATGGTTCCTTGAAAGTGACTGTAAATGCTCAAGAAGAACATGATAAGTATATAAGCCAGGAAATCCATAAACGTGATGTATGGGATATTTATGAGCGCAAAATGAAGAAAATCATTGATCGCGATGTCTGGAAAATTTTTGAGCGTGATACTTGGAAAATTTTTAAGCGTGATGTTTGGGACGAATATGAACGTGATATTGACAAATATTACGAGCGCGATGTCTGGGATATTTATCAGCGTAATGTCTGGGAAAATTGGGAGCGTGATACTTGGGATATCATGGAGCGTGATGTTTGGGATATCCTCCAGCGGGAAGTGCAGCCCTTTCTGAGACCGGTCTTTGAACGGAAAATGATCCAAGCCGGAAACGGTACATTAGTCACCGGGAGGAATGGTAATACTGTTCCTGGCGGTACATTCGGTAATGGTATGACCTATCTGGAAATAGATGTTGCGAAAGCTAGAACGGAAGGTTATGAATTCGATATCGCCGATTCCAGCCCAAGTAATAAAAATGTCGGCTATAAATATTTTGTCAGAATCGAAGGTAATGAGCTGGTTGTTTACTTCGATAACCGCTTTATTACGGCAGAAGTCAGCGCCAAAGTGTACAGTACCGCCCCCACGAAGCATGATCCTTCCGGTCATAGGACCTTAAGGACCGACCAAGAACTCAGAATTGCCCTGCCCGCTCCTTCAGAGGCAGGGACAAAAGCAAGTGTAACGGCGATAAAAAAAGGTAACGATGTGGAAATAACCATCCCGGACGTCGGTTCAATAACTGTTGCCTGGGAGAAAAACGCTAAGAAAACCTATAATCTGAATGGCTATGAAGTTGAAGTTGAATGCAATGGCAATGGCATAAAATCTGCGAAAATCACTGCTCAGCCTGTCGCGGATCCCGCTGATGAGGGTGTAGTATATCTCTTCTTCCACCTTGCAAGCGGGGTAAAATACTACAGCAGCGCTGAATATGAGTTTGTTAAGTGGGAATTCAAGTTCAATAAGATTGGTGAGTACGAAAAAATCGGTAGGTATGAAGGTAAATATAAAATAATCGATAGTGATGCCACTGATTATGAATATATCGACGATGGTGCTTCTCGTTATAGAAAAATCGACAGGCATATAGGTGATTACGAATTGGTTAAAACTGATAAAGGCGAATGGAAAAAAACCACTCGTTATTCCAGTTATGAGTATGCCGGCAAAGGTTCTACCAAATTTGAGAAAACAGGTTGGGACTATAAGATCAATAATGTGAAAATAAAACCCATCTCCTGTTATGAATTTGTTTGTGAAGGCAAAGGCCCTTATGACAAGATCTACGAAAAAAATTGGGAAAAGAGAGTGTTTGAAGAGGACTTTGTTGCCAAATTTAACCTTGTAATTGAGGATGAAGAAGGTAATGAGCTTTTCAATGAATCAATAATGAGTGGCGAGGATGGAGAACTCATTTTTTATAACCTGGATCCGGGTACATATATATTGATCCTTACTTATGACGATGAAGGTGAAATCATCTCTGACACTGACGAAGAGGCTAATCCCTGGGTTCGAATCGCTGAAGTTGTTGTCAACGAGCAAACCCCAGTGCTATTCGATGGTATCTTAATATATGGTCCGGATGTAGAATTTAAAAAAGATCCCATCTACAAAGACCATAAAATTGCTGACGTGAAAAACGACAAAATAGTCGAAAAAGAATACATAAACAATCCGGTCGATGATGTATACATCAGTCACCCGATTGAAAATGTGAAAGAAGACAACCCTTTGAAGGACGTGCGCATAAACAACGTAGAAAAGCATAAAGAAGATAGGGAAGGTGAAAATGAGTACCTTGATAAGGAGATTGGCCTGAAATATAAAGATAACAAGATATGTCCCGTGAAACTGCCAGATAACGATAAAGGTCCCAAGTATATGGATGACAATACTCTGCCCGAAAAGAAACTCGGAAACGAAAAATCTGAGGATCCTGAGAGTATCAAGTATGGCAGATATATCCCGGCAAGATAAATCAGAGCTATCAGCCTATTACCACAAGGCTCAGTGACCAAATATAGAACAAACCCCTCCGGATCGTCCGGAGGGGTTTGTTCTATTCTTCAATAGTTTTCGCGGAGCGAAAACCTACCATCATTCTCAATTCTCAATTCTCAATTCCTAAACCCTACGGCGAAAAGCCGCAGGGTTTAAATAACAATCGGGCCCCGGTTGTAATTATAGACAAGCCAAAGTATAGTCAAATCGGAATCATTGATCAAACCGTCGCCGTTCAAGTCGCACAGGGGGTTCTCGGCATCACCGACCCTTTTGTTATAATTACCGGCCCGCCAGAGAATAGTCAGATCAGCATCGTTGATCAGGCCATCGCTGCTGATATCGCCGCAGCGCAGAGCCATCAGCTGGACCTCGGGGCGGCTATCTTTGGTTAAGTCCAAATCCTCTTCGCCTACTACCACATTCCTTACGGTAAATCTGGTATGAGCCTCTTTGGTGATGACCAGATCGTATGTTCCGGGTTCTACCCCGTTAATAGTAAAGCTTTGCTCTCTCACTCCATAACCTTCCTCGAAATCAACAGGTTCTTCCCTAACAACTACAGTGCCTT
Organism: Clostridiales bacterium; assembly: GCA_009783415.1. Lineage (GTDB taxonomy): Bacteria > Bacillota > Dehalobacteriia > UBA4068 > UBA4068 > WRHF01. Next base: position 5,960 of record WRHF01000060.1, on the reverse strand, counting down.
GGATAAGCTGGATGGTTGCTGAGTGTTTGGGATCATAGCTCCTGATTTTGCCGCTGACGCTGAAACCGGTTATTTCAGGATATTTGAAGCTGATAGTTCCGGAGAGGGTAAAGCCCGATCTGCCGGTTGTAACTCGAAAATCGATATTGTTCAGCCCGCGGTTGGGACTTTTGAGAATACCGTCCTCGTAGGAAATGGCCTCGTTGCCAAAAGAGGGGTTATTCAGCACTATGACAGTTGAAAAACAGTTGTTTATCTCATCCCATTCCAGGTTGATGACCGGTGGTTGCTGCTCAGAGCCGGAAAACCAGAGTAAACTTTCGCAATTACTTAGATCCAGGGCGATAAGGCGGTTGCCGTCGCAGACCAGACCTGTCAAACTGACGGGCAGTGCGGGCAAGGATGTAAGGCCATTGCGCATACAGTGCAATTCTTCTAATGATGTAAAGTATCCGATCCCTGTTAAATCGGCAATACCTGTGAAGTTGACATTGATCTCGGTGATTTCTTCAATATCATCAATATAGATAATACCCCCTTCCCCAAACCATTGCTCACGCAACCACTCCCGGAAATTGGGATCAGGAAAATTTGTCTCATTGATTTCAAGATACTCGCTATCATCCACATATACCAGGTTCAGGTAACCGGAAAGGATACAACCCGATTTGCCGGTTTGAACTTGAAAAGAGATGTTGTTCAGATGCCGGTTGGGGCTTTTAAGGATCCCGTCCTCATATGTAAGGGCAGAGTCGCCGAAAGTCGGGCTGTTCAGTTTGATAGCGGTAGAATAACAGCCGTTTATTTCATCCCATATCAGGGTAAGGGTCGGGTTTTGCCCGAAACCGGAATAAAATGAAAAATTATTTGGGCAATGGCTCAGATCCAGCTCAATGAGGAGGTTGTCATCGCAATCCAGACCTGTCAAGCCGGCGGGCAATTTGGGCATAAATGTAAGATAATTACCCCAACAGCGCAATTCTGTCAAAGATGTGAAATATTCAAGTCCTGTTAAGTCGGAAATGCCCGCAAAGTCAACATTGATTTTTGTAATATCTTTGATCTCATCCAGAAAAATAAGACCTTCCTGGCCAAACCATTGATCCTGTAACCACTCCCGGAAAGCAGGATCGGGAAAACTGGTTTCGCCGATCTTAATAGACTCGCCGCCATCCCGTTTATAGTCCAGGATCAGATCGCCGGAAAGGGTGCAGCCTGACCTGCCGGTTTTAATTTCAAAAGAGTTCTTGATAAAACTGCGGCTGGGGCTTTTGAGAATGCCGCCTTCATATCTGAGGGCGCCGTTATCAAAAACAGGGCTATTCAATTCGACAGCCTTTTCATAATAGCCATTTGCTTCAGCCCAGACAAGAGAAAGGCTTGGCTGCTGTCCGGCGCCATAAAACCAAAAATCATCCTGATACTGACTCAAATCCAAGGATATAAGGCAGTTGCTGTCACAATCAAGATATGTAAGTTCGGGGTTATTGGACAGATCCAACTCTGTCAACTGGTTATCCCAAATCCCAAGATCTTCCAGATGGATATTATGTGATATATCCAGGGCTTTTAACTGGTTGAAGCCGCAATAAAGCCACTTGAGATCCGGGTTATTTGTAACATCCAATTCCGTCAACCGGGTCGAATCGCAATCAAGAAATTCCAGCGCGGCATTTTTTGAAAGATCCAGTTTCCCTAATTGCTGATAAGAGCAAGTGAGATCTGTCAAGGACTTGAAGTGTTCTATTCCGGACAAATCGTAAATTGTATAGTCTGTATCCCAGAAACCCACATTCAGTTCCTCGATCCCCGCTACATCGCTGTCAAGGACCGGCCCCTCGGGTTTGCCGATGATCTCGCGTACTGCCGCCAGAAAACCGGGGTCTGTAAAGGAAGCGGTGATGTCCTCTTCGGATCCGGCAAAAACGATATCCGGGGAACTTGGCGGCCCATTATTAGCTGTTACGATCATACCCGGCATAAGACAAAGCAGAAGTGTTAGCAAAAGAGTCAGTGGTAACAAGTGTTTAAAGATGTTTTTGAAATTGTGCATGATAATCCCCCTTTTAAATAAATAATTTTATTATATTCTCCAAAGCTATAAACAAACTTTGTTGTTATATAGCTTTGTAATTTATTTTATCGCAGTATATACTGGCTGTCAATGCTTTTTATGTAATAATTTCCCAAATATGCTAAATAGAACCTTACAGCGCAATAAGGTAAGTAAAAAAAAGAATTCAGAACTCAGAGGTTTTCCCAACAAAAGAAACCCGCTAGTACCATGTACCAGATACTTCACTACAATAACTTTCAATAAGATAATCAATAAAGGTAAAAGCCTCTTTTTCGCTTTTTGCCAGATAGTCCGGAACATATTTTTCCGCGAAATCGGCAAAGAGCCGGGTCAGAAGATCATGCTCCAGAAGGCAATGGGCAGAGGGATAGCCGTCGCCTTCCTCAATAAAGGCTACATATACGCCTTTTTCTTTTGAGATGGCAAATGCCGGGCCCGGCATGATTTCGTCTACCAGATAGAATGTATATTTACCGTCATTATGACGGGTTTTGATATATTCCAGGATCCGCTTTCTTGCGCTTTTGCTGAAAGCCGGGAGAAAGGAATAGTGGTCGGAAAGCTTTCCGGTTTTGGCAAATGATTCCAGGCCGGCTTTGGTAAGGATATCGATCTGCTTGTGCAGATAAGATAGTTCGATCCGCTTTTCCATCTGCAGGAGAATAGTTTCAATAATAGCCTTTGCCTCTTCCACCGAACCGGTATTTCTCCCCAGATAGGGATAGATGGCTAAAAATTGCCGATCCTCAAATTTTTGGATCATCTCCTGATAAATCTCAATAGGGATCCGGTTATAGCAGGGCGAGGGGTTGATAATACAATGATCCCCGCTTGATTCCATATCCAGGGCTAGGGTGGTGATATAATCCAGGCTGTGTTCCCGGATCAGGGCATTGCCGTAATTTTTCTTGGCCAGGTTGAAATTCTTTATTAACAGCTTATAGAGGTTATCATCGCTAAAGCAGTAACAGTCCGAATAGGAATCCGCTGAAAAGGCAAGCAGCATATATCTGGTCTCTCTTTCATGGCCATAATGAATTATCATAATGTGATTGAAAAACTCATTTGCCAGCGGTTTTTTTTCGCTGTTGGCATAATAACAGCTATATCCTTTGAACCTGAGGAGAGGAAGAATGGCTTTTAATAAGAAAACATTTTCCTGAAGACTGTCAACGCTGAAGCGGATCAGATGTTCTATCTGAATATCAATGGCAGAGGAAAGCCGGGAGATCAATTTTTCCATGGGGCGGATCTGATCTATGTGGGCGCAATTTATGATATTTACCTGAAAGAAAAAACCAGGCGAATTCTTTTGGCTGGATTCGGATAGCTCATCACAGATATCATCCAAGGAACGAAGCAGCCTGCTCCCTCCCAGCTGTTCGCTGTGATAGGAGAGCTCGACCTCTTTGGTTTTTTCTTTTCCCGAATAAATCAGATTCCTGATATCTTCCAGGATTTCCCTATCTGTCTCTTTGGCATCACTAAGTCGGTAATAATGGGCCAATTCCTCTTTTTCACCCGCAGTCAGCAAAAGCGCATCGGCGAGCTTGTCCAGCAGGTCAGGGGAAGGGATGCTCTCGCCTTTGATTATATAATACATATTAGTGCGGCCGATGCCGCATTTTTTATGCAGTTCTTCGATCCGGACGCCCTTTTGTTTAGCGATCTGTTTAATAAAAGTATATACCTTGTTCAAGAAAAACCCTCCTTGCTGTCAGTAATAATATTATTATACATCATGCAGGTTAATATTCAATCTACAAATGATGATGAATAAATAGACATCTTTATGCAAACAGCGCAATAGGGCGCGCGCATTTTGGCGAAATATAGCTGATTTAGTCGACGGATTATTCAGGAAAACATTTGCACTGGATTTTTCTGCACTTAAACCAAATTTTTCCACAAGATTATTTTTTATGCTATAATTGGAAATGAGCTCAGAAATATACCATAATATTCCAGAATGAGTTCAAAAATCGAAAAAGGTGATTTGAAGTGATTGCAATAACGTTGATGTCCGGAGGATATTCTTTGGCGCAAAGAGGAAATTCAAAAAAATATCAAAAAAAATAAATTTACTCAAAATAACCCCGGAAAAATAGAGCGAAGATTCGGATATTATTAATGAATGGAAAAATATGGAAATTATGGATCACTCCAAATGAAAAATCAGGTTACTAAAATCTCTTAACGATTTAGTAATAAAAAATGTTAAATTGTAAGTGAGGTGATTATTGGCAATCGACAAAGTGCTGAAGTGTTGAAGTGATGATGTGAACAATGTTTGAAACGGGGAGCACGGCCCGAAAAAGGGTGCCGCTTAGCCGCAATGCGCGTTAGCAACCGGGCTGAAAATCCGGAAGTCTGACCGGAAAATAAAACAGATAGAAAACGGGGATGCCTGACCCCGGATCAAAAGAGGTAAAAATAAAAAATGGAGGTTATTTATATGAAAAAGTTTCTGGTAGTTCTGCTGGCATGTTTACTGGTTTTATCTTTAGGGGTGACCGCATTTGCGGAACCGAAGGTACCGGCTCCAAACCCTGTGCCGGGCGCAAGAGAAGCCGTCATCTTAAATGCCGGATTTCACTGTAATGCCCATGGCGGTAACGGAAGAGTCTGGGTCGAAGCTTATGATCTGAAGTATGAAGCCGACAAGTCTCTCAAAAAGGAAGGTATCGGCGGTGTTCTGGAAGACCTTATTTATCTCGACGACAATTGCTGGCTCCTGGCAAACAAGAAGGACTATGTCTGCCCCGAGTGCGGAAGCAGTGTCTGGGTTTCCTACAGCAACAAGAGCGGGGTGCCCGACGGTAAAAACATCCAATTGACACATGGTGATAAGTCCATCCACAAAGGCAAGATCACAATGAAAAAGTATGTTGATGAAGATGGCAAAATCATCGAAATCACAGCCGATTATGCAAAATATATTGAATGCTTCAATCTTTATAAAGTAGCAGGGGATGGCGATCCGATCGAAGGAAAGGATCCGATCGATGTCGCAAGACTGAATGATGGTGTTTTTGTCTTTAATAATCTTGAGGACGGCTGGTATGCTGTTGAGGAAATCCTTACCGAAGCCGGTAAAGATATCTTTGTGCCGGCCCCTGTCAAATACTTTTTGATCACGAACGGGGTTACCTACGGCTGTGACGTAGATTTTGATTATGATGCTTTTTACACGATCATCAACGGATACGGGTCAGGTTATGTATTAGGCTATCCGGGCCTAAATAATACCGGAGACATTTTCCCGATAGGGGTCAGAAATACGGAAACGGGTATAGAGTATCCTTCTTTCTGCGCCAATGCCGGTTCCAGAGCCTTTGCCGGGGAAAGCGGCATGGGTTGTTCCGGATATATGGTTTCCAAGAAAATAGATAGGGATTGCAGTACTTATGCTGATTTTGTCAACGCTTACAATTACATTGAAGATGAATTCGGCAGCCTGAATGATAACAGAGCCATAACCCAGATTATCAGCTGGATACTGCTAGGCTCCATTGATATTGAATCTGAAGCTTTTGATAACATTAATTGGGCTATAGTCGAATCCGGCGCCGGGTCAGTTAATGGAGTAGAGGACGCCAAAGCCAAAGTAGTGGAAGTTATGGAAAATTTCGCTGATTATTCGGGAAAAGGCAAGATCGTGGACATCGTTTTCCTGGTCTGTGAGCACGAACATGATTTTTATGACTGCCAACCTCAGCTTGTCCCGGTTTACGGCAAATGCGGATTGATCAATAAACTGATACCCGGCGGAAAGGTTTTTCCGGTAAGTTTTATCAAGGAAAAATACAATGGTCTGCTGCCGGTTGGAGCAGGAGAGTTTGCCTTTGATTTGTTTAAAATCACAGACGGTGCGGAGGAAAAA
>WRHF01000059.1 GCA_009783415.1 Clostridiales bacterium | reverse complement strand
CCGGTGGACGGAAGGCTATCAAGTTATCCTTGATGTAAACGGTGGTAACCTGCCTGTAGGCATTACTTCTCCTATTACACTAACCTCTGCCTCTACTTTAGCCGATCTGCCAATACCCACACATCCCAACGAAAAATTGGAATTCGTTGGCTGGAAGCTTAATGGTAAATTCATCGTCGAATCTGACGTAGAAACTGGCGTAACCGATACCATCATTGCCGGTAAAACCCTGGTTGCTCATTACAGTTTGAAGGTTAAACCGGACTTGGGCAACGAATATTTAAATAATAATGTTCAGAAATTCCCGGATATGTGGGACTTCGCAAATAATGTGACAAAGGTTGCCTTCAGCGACGATACTGACCGGGTAATTACGGAAGTGGTATGGATCGAGGTTCCCTGCGATGTTGACGGTGATGGACAGAGAGATCTTATCCGTGCCGAGTTCAGACGACCAATTGAAACCAAGTCAGAATATGGCGGATTGAAAACGCCGGTTATCGCTTCGGCTACACCCTATGCGCAAACATTTAGCTCTATTGGATCCCTAACTGGTGGAAAAGTTGATACAGATAATGACGAAGGTATCGACAACCCCGACACCACAGATTTGACATTCGATGACATCAAATGTGACATACCGACCTACAAGGATCTTCTTGCTGAAGGCGGCGGGCATATGAGCACGGACTTAAGTAAGTTTGGTATACCTGCACCGAGAGTTAGTGTAAGCTCCCAAAAGGAAGGAATAGCTGGAGATGGTATGAGTGTCATCGCTATGGGAAGAACATATCTTCCGCTCGGTTACACTGCCGCCCGCCTGACCATAATTGGCAGCACCTACGGTGAGGGCTTCCTTACTTATGGCGACTACTCGGAGAATCTCTGCGTAGCTGCGTTTGTGGACTGGCTTAATGGAAGATGTAACGCATTTACAAATCCGACCGATAAAATCCTGGTCGAGCCGCCCTATTGGGCAACGGGTGACGTGTTCATGACAGGAGGCTCTTATGGTGGAACCTTACCTTTTGCAGGACTTATCACCGGCGTCGAGGGCTTGAAATCAATTATGCCGACTTCTCCGCCAACAAGCAGCTATGAGTATTACAGAGCCAACGGTGGTGTATACGCTCCCGGCGGCTGGCAGGGTGAAGACGTCAGCATGATCGTAACATACTGCTTTGGAAGAGGTTATGCGGGTACCGGTGACCCGGCCGTACCGCTCTCACCGGTTTATGGCACATTTAAACCATCCGCTGACTACCCTACTCTTTGGGACAGATACTGGGCTTATCTTGCTGAATGCTATGAGTTACAAGACCGCGTAACAGGTGACTACAATACCTGGTGGGATGAAAGGAATCAGGTCGGCTTCGGCCTTGAGGATGTCAGGGACGGCGTCGGCATAATCCTGCAGCACGGATTTAACGACAATAATGTTAAGTTCAAGAATACAGCTCTGGCTTACGAAATGGCCAAGTTAATAAATGCTGATGATACTCCCAGAAACATTACCGCCAAGGCAATTTTTCATCAGGGTATGCACACAAACGTTACAAACCATAACGGACTTGACTTGAACCTGGACCTCCATCCATGGATAGACCACTATCTCTACGGCGTTGAAAACGGTATGCCTGACGACATGCCTGATGTCCGTGTTCAGAGCAATGTAGACATCGAATGGAAGGAATATCCGACCTGGCCGATGGGTGAGTATCAGAAGTTCTATCCGACGGTAGCGGCTGCAACCGACCGTGTGGGCACGCTGGGATTTGGAGTTCCGGCAGTTCCCGCCCAATCCACATTCAAGGATGATATTTTGTTTAAATTGAACCGTGGAAGCAAGGGCAGCCCAACTATACCCTCTTGGGTTGAGGGCTGGGATGAAAACGTTGGAAAGTTCGGCGGAGAGGTTAACACAATGCCTGCCAATCAGTTCTATCGCTGGAGAAACTGGCTGCTCGGCGGAGGAGAAACCACGGGAATCAACACAGATGCACTAATATCGGCATGGACTAACCCTTTGAATGCGCCCGCGGCATCGGCCACTGTACCGCCTGTACCGGCAGTAGAATTTGATCTTACTGTACCAGTGCGGGATCGTTTGCTGTATGTAGTGAATGTCGAGAAAGAGATGACGATCAGCGGAACGATCAAGATGACTGCTGAAGTTGCGGTGGATAAAAAGGTTGGCTATATGTCGGCTATGTTGGTCGACATCGGAGATGAGTTCCGTTACGGATCGGGAACAACAGTTACCGGCTCAGTAAAACTGCCCAACGGTGAAAATCAAAACCTTTCAAGCTGGACTAAAGATACATCTAAGTCATCCGCGAGGATCATCTCACGTGGTTCGGTGGATATCCAGAACCCGAATCCTGCAGGTCTGATTTGGAACGACTGCACTGATACACGCTTTATGGCCCCTTATACATGGCAAACGACTGCTATCACACCGGGAACATTCTACTCATACACTTGGGAAATGGACGTTATGGAATATACGGTTCTTAAGGGGCATCAGTTAGCGCTTATTATCTATGGTACCGATGTGGAATATACGACACGCCCGCTAACTCCTGAAAAAGCGCCTGAGTACACAGTAAAGATCGGCTCCGGAACATATCTTTCTCTGCCAATAGCGGCTGCCCCAACTATCACCGGACCTACTTCTATGGAGCTTACTGTCGGTTATACGGCGACTTCGACCGGGGTATACACTATCACCGGAATTCCTCCAGCCACAGTGACAAAAGTATCCGGCGATGCTGCTATCACCTGGAATAGCACTACGAAAAAGCTGGATATCGCAGCCGGTCTTAGCGCCGGAACTTATCAGGTTGTTCTAAAGGCTGCTAATGGTATTTCGCCTGATGGAACAATCACCTTCACCCTAACAGTTAAATCTAGTGATGGCAGTGGCACCGGCGGCGGTAGTACTGGCGGTGATATCATTGTAGGCCCGCTTAAACCCTCTCTCCGCAATATTCTGGGTAATGATACCCAAGGAGCCACCTTCACGGATGTGCCGGCTAGCCATTGGGCTTATCAATATGTGGAGTATTTGGCTCGCAAAGGCTTTGTGACAGGTAAAACTGCAACCTTATATGCTCCAAATGATTCCATTACCCGTGCCGAATTTGTTACTATTTTGGCAAGAATGGAAGGCGCTGCATTGTCTTCTTATAGCGGCCCCTTCACGGATGTTGTATCCGGCAGCTACTATGCCGGCGCTGTTGATTGGGCTGTTAAGGCCGGAGTGACTATCGGTACCTCCGCTACCACCTTCTCTCCCAATAGAACTATCAGCCGTCAGGAAATCGCCGCTATGCTAGCCCGTTATGTGACCTACAAGCTGGTTACACTGGTTTCTTATAACCAACCGCTCAGCTTTACCGACGAGGCTCAGATAGCTGCATATGCTAGGGACTATGTCAGAAATATGCAGATATCTGATATAATCAATGGTTATCCCGACGGCAGCTTCAAACCTTTGGCTAATGCCTCCCGGTCTGAAGCAGCTAAAATGCTGGCATTGATCCATTATCTGATGAGTAACAGATAAGCTTTTGTCATAGTTAAACAAGGAATCTGACATACCACTATTGACTCTTCCTCTGTCAAGTATATAGACAGAAAGAAAATATCCAAATCAAGCCGGTCACCTTAAAAGTGACCGGCTTTTGCTATTCCGGCTTAGTCCTCTTTTGCTGTCTGAATACCGCCTAATTTTGCCAAAAAGTAAATATATTCATATGTGTTTACAATAGAGGGAAAATGTGTTAATATGTAGCTATATGGATTTATTTGTCGAATATGATATGAATTGGAGGGGTGCATATGGGATGAATTAAAGTTAATAGTTGCTGCACCAAATGAGAGTAGAATTTTTTACGAGGAGGTATATTTAATAATGCGATTTAAAAAGTACTTATTACCGGCTAATGCCCTTTTTTTGCTTGTGTTCATTTTAGGTTTTGCCGCACTCGCCGGAGCCCTGGTTTTATCGGCAGCCCCCGCATTGGATAGTGATTGGGAAATAATGGATAACGAAAGTGAGTTGAATTTGGACCCTCAAGCAGAGAAAGCTTCTGAGCAAACTGGCTTTTTGGAGGACGAGCTTCCTGCCCCGGAAGTCGCAGATTTTAATGATGTTTATTTGATTAACTGTGATGTGTTGGAAATCGAGTACAATGAACCGATTACCGCAGCTCAAGCTAAAGCGCTCTTTACCATTAAAGTCGACGGGGTGGAAGCAGAATGGGAATTCCTTTCCTACTTCGATTTCGGCTCCTATGCGGATCGCGGCGGTGTTGTCAATGTGCGCCTGATTGAGCCGCTGGATACTGGTGAACCGCGCGGCAGAAGACGCGAAACGGCAGCTGAATCTTACCTTGCACGTACAGAACACATTATGGGGCCTGCTGCCGCCGAAAGAATAACGGTTGGAGTCGGCACTGAGACCAAAGAAGCAGAATGGAAGACATTCTATACAGAAAGATCACTGGGCCATATGTCCAGGGTGTATGCTTATGCTTCTGCCGAGGCAGGAAACAATGGGCAGCGTATTAAGGATTGGGCCGACAGTAATGACGGCAATATTTTCAGCGCTGACGCACAGCCTTTATATACGGACGAGTTCATAGCAAGGCAGGTTGCCGAAGGTATGCACAGGTTCTGCGGCCGCTCGGAATTTTTGACCTTGCCCTTTGTTGATTCAGGATTCAAGGCACTTCTTGTAGGTGCTTCACAATCTGTTTACGAAGCTCCCGAGTTTCGTGAGCTTTATGTCTGCGGTGAAACTACCGACACATACACCCGTACCAGCATCAAAGCTACCGATGTCCCCGGCAATTTCTTAGGTAACGGTAAATATAAAAAGCCGTTTATTGTAGGCACTGCCGATGACATTATGCGCCACTACAGCCCCCTGAAAGCCGACGGCACTTCTGCTAGCGGAAACGCAGATTCCGCGCGGCCCAGAAGCGATCACTTCCATTTCGGAGAAGCCTTCTTTGATATTTACTATGAAATCGGCGTAAAAGTAGGCTGCCCCCGCTTCCCCCTCGGCCCGGATAATGATCCGGACGATTACCGTTTCGATTTACAGCTTGTAAAATTTTATAACAATGCTAAGGCAGCGGGCAAATGGCCGGGTACTGCCATGATGGACAGTGTCAAGGATTATTACCTCTATGGTGCAATGATACACTGGGAATTCATTCCGGAATCCCAGGAATTCAAAGAAAAGACATTCCCCGTCAATACCCGCGCCGAATTGTACAAGTATGACTATGATTTGTATTATGCCTTAAGTGGCATATATGGGAAGTATGAGTTCTGGACTGGAGTCGGAAACTTACAGGGTGCCAGTACAACTGATGACACCACAAAGTACAGAACTCCCTGGTTCTGGCACAATCAGCCGGATAATTACGGTCTGCCGGCAACAGTTAGCGGCACTTCCGGCGTTCCGTATGAGCCACTTAAGATAATATCTGCTACTGTTGTCGCCCACAACCAAATTGATGTTGTATTTAACCGCGAGATAAAGACCGTAGCGAATGTAGCAACACCGTCAAACTGGATGATATACATAGATGGGGTACCAGTTAAGGGTGTAGTTCTAGAAAACAACGGTTACAACTGGAAAAGCATTCGTTTGCAAACCCAATGTCAGGTTAATTTTGCGACCGGTGAGGCAACAACTGTTGAGAGCGACAATGAGAGGAATGTATCTTATCCCGAAAATCGTTTGGACAATGGTAAACCCTATGGACGCTATTTTGCCGGATTCAGTAAAAGCGACCTTGATGAACGCAGTATAGCCAACGGCGGATGGATACTCAATGATCAGGTGCTGGGAGTAAACTCCCTGGAGTTTGGTGAATTTGTCAGCGTTGAAGAAGCAATAAAAAGAGGCGCGGATAAGGTCGGCAAAGTAGAGATAGAATATATAGGATCAGCTGACGTTGAAGCTTGGGACGGCTCTATATTGACCAAAAATACTAAATTCGAAGCAACCGGGTTCAGGCCTTGGATAGGCCATGCTTATAGAAGCCCGCTTACAGGCCTTTATATCTATCTTGATGCCGCTGTTGGTGACAATCCGGATTATGACGCGGAAATGGTTGCCATGGTCGGTGCGCAAGTTTATGAGGCTCACTTGCAGAACAACGCATATACAATATATCCCACCAGCGCGGGCGGGGCTGATTTCGACAAAGCATTTGGTAGCGGCAGTGGATCTTTCACAAGCACAAGCGGCGCTAACCAGTATAGCGCTGCAAAATGGGAAGATGGATTCCTTGGAGTTTCCTCAAGTTCTCTAACACTACCGACGACTATGCCTATCACTAACGACTCCGTAGTTTATGACAGGGTCGGCCAAAGAATAGCGGATGGAGCTGTGAGAGGTAATGGCGGAATGATAGTTGCTGCAGGGTCTATCCTTGGAAACCATCCTGGACAGCAGCCGCAAAGCAACGGGCTTAGAGGTACCAATGTGGGCGACAGTTACCGTGTTGAAGGCTGGGGCGGAACCACCTTCCAAACAGAAGATGTTTTGGTAATGCGGGATTATAATCTGTGCAGATATAGAAATGAAGCTCTGATTATGCACGAGGGTGGTCACGGCATAGACAGCTTTACCAACGGGGCAGCGAACTACGCTCAAAATATCTACAACGATATATCCGCAGCCTGGGCTACTGCAGCATCTCCTGTTAACGGGGCAAGATGGGCAGATGTGGATAACTTAGCTGCTTACTGTGGCACCAGAAGCGAATACACATCAACCCTTCCGACCTTCTATGCAGGTGTTATGCGCGAACAGATGATGGGCGTCAATGACTCTACCTGGACGCCTATGAGTACGAGAACAGAATTGTTCCGTTATGACCCCTATGGGTTTGAAGTATTCAAGAGGATATTCTTCGCTGATGAACTCCATCTCTGGTATGAAAACAAAATCGGCGACCCAGCCTATCGGGTAATGCCTGAGGATTGGGAGATCTTAAGAGATACTTATCCGGAATTCAGCCACTGGAAAGGTGTGGACGACTTAATCCAATGGGGCTATTCTATCCCGCAAGTAGCACGTTACAATCCCTATACTGAGAAACTTAATAGCCTCCCGGTAAAGTCACAGCTTAACAATGCAGTTAAATGGGTATCATGGAACGTTCCAGATGTATGGGGTCCAGAACCATATAAAGAGCCAACAAATATCGATTATCCAAACAATAGGTATGACTTCGTAGGTGGTTCTTCTTATTTCCCAATCCCGGACTTTGATGATCCGGATGGATTAGAACCTCTGAAGAACCAGGAGCATCCGTTTGCCAGATCGGGCGGTGTCATAAAACCGATGAGAACTCCTTTAATTGCAGCGCTAGCAGCACCGGTATGCGGAACTGTTGTCGATGATAGCACAAAAATACTTTCTCGTCCTGTTCTGGTGCAGTTCGATTTAGAGGATTACGATGGTAAAATAACCAGCAATAATGTGAGTACCAGCTTTGAGTTGAAGAAAAACGGCAAATATACCCATTTCTACTACTGGTCATTCGATAAAGATGAGGAAACCGATGTAGCCACAGTAACGATACGCCTGGATTGGCCGCTAGAGAAGGACGACATAGTTGAAGTAATTGCAGTAGATTTGGTAAAAATAACGATGGTCGCGAATGGTGGTGTAATTGGTGATAAGCCAGCCATAACCAGGAATTTTGCTATAGATGGAAAATATATTGATTTACCTTTGCCTACCCGCTCCGGCTATGGTTTCATAGGCTGGTTTACCGCAATGACCGGTGGCACTATGATAACGGCCGAAAGCATAGTTTCCAACGATGTAACTACTCTCTATGCCCGCTGGACGGAAGGCTATCAAGTTATCCTTGATGTAAACGGCGGTACCCTGCCTGTAGGCATTACTTCTCCTATTACACTAACCTCTGCTTCTACTTTAGCCGATCTGCCAATACCCACACATCCCAACGAAAAATTGGAATTCGTTGGCTGGAAGCTTAGTGGTAAATTCATCGACGAATCTGACGTAGAAACTGGCGTAACCGATGCCATCATTGCCGGTAAAACCCTGGTTGCTCATTACAGTTTGAAGGTTAAACCGGACTTGGGCAACGAATATTTAAATGAAAACGTACAGAAGTTCCCGGATATGTGGGATTTTGAAAAGGAACAGACAAAGTCGGCTTTCAGCACTGCCAGTGATCGTCTAATCTACGAAGAGGTATGGATCGAAGTTCCCTGCGATGTTGATGGCGACGGCAAGAGAGATCTTATTCGCGCCAGGTTTAAAAGACCTATCGAAACCAAACCGGAATATGGCGGCTTGAAAACGCCGGTAACAGCCGAGGTTACCCCCTATTCCAACACATTCGCGGCTCTTGGAGGAGCATTGGGTGGTAAGGTCGATATAGATTTTCCTGGCGAGGACAATCCTGATACCAGGCATTTGACATATGCCGACATCCGCTACGATGGGCCAAGATATAAAGATCTGCTTGACCCGGTTACCGGTAAAATCAAGGCAACCGGTTTGTTTGCCCCTTACGGTATTCCGGACGCCAGAATTCCGCTGAGCTCCCAGCCGGAAGGAAGTGCAACAGCCAGCTGGAATAACGCTGCTTCCACAGGCTGGCAAGCCTATTTTATTCCGCTAGGCTATACCTGCGCTCATCTAACGATAATCGGCAGCAACTACGGAGAAGGCTTCCTCACCTACGGCGACTATAATGAAAACCTCTGCTCCGCCGCTCTGGTAGACTGGCTAAATGGCAGGGTCAAAGGTTACAGCGATCCGACTGGCTTAGTTGAGGTATTACCTCCTTATTGGGCCACCGGCGAAGTAGCAATGGCCGGACAGTCTTATAACGGCACCTTACCATTCGCCGCAGCAATTACCGGTGTGGAAGGCTTAAAAACAATCATACCCTCTGCCCCGGTTACCAGCAGCTATGAGTATTATCGTACCAACGGTGGCGTCTATTCTCCGGGCAACTGTCAAGGTGAAGACGTCAGCGATATTATCGGCTACTGTTTCGGCAGAGGCTGGGCTAGCTGGTCTGCCTCTGACCCCGCCAATGGACCAACCTCACCAGTATTTTCAACATTCAACAGTAGCTTTTTCGACCCGGCAAAAACAATTTTTGAGCGCTTCTATGAGTATTTGGAAGATGCTTTCGATAATCAAGACCGCATAACAGGCGACTACAGCAAATGGTGGGATGCGAGGAATCAGGTTTCATTCGGCGATGACATCAGAGAAGACCTGGGAATAATCATGCTCCACGGCTTCAACGACGATAATGTAAAATTCAAAAATACAGCTTTGATTAATGATATGGCCGATAGATACGGCATCACCGCCAAGGCAATTTTTCATCAAGGCCGACATATGACACCCCACGACCATTTCGGACTCAACTTCTATTCGGATATTCATAAGTGGTACGATCATTACTTATATGGCGTGGAAAACGGCATGCCTGATGCTTTCCCGGATGTGCGTGTACAAAGCAATGTAGATATCAGCTGGAAAGAATACGACCATTGGCCTATGGGCGTGTATCAGAAATTCTATCCCACAGGTACGGGCAGGGTGGGAACGTTGTCCTTCACACCACAGACAACCTCCATTGAACTGCCATTCAAGGATGCTTTTATCCTCGGCTTGACCCGCCCAGAACAACCGATCCCCACAGCCCCCACTTGGGATCCGCTTTACACCGAATACGCGACGAAACTCGGCGGTCACGGGATAAGGCAAATGGCTGCCGATCAAACTTCCAGGTGGAGAAACTACATGTTCGGCGGTGGTGATAATACTTCCCTTTGGACCTACAACTGGACTGCGCCGGCCTCAGGAGTAACGTATGACCTCACAACTTCTATAGACGACCGGGTGCTGTATGTTATGGACGTAACTGAGGAAATGAGAATCAGTGGCGCCATCAAGATGACGGCTAAAGTCAAGGCGGATAAAAAAGTCGGCTCCATTTCTGCCATGCTGGTAGATTTTGGTAATGAACTTCGTTACGGCTCAGGCACTAGTGTCACCGATACAGTAACCGCACCTCACGGACTACCTGTTAACTTGGTAAGCTTTATCAAAGACGCCAACCCAACCCCCGCCAGAATCATTGCCCGCGGATCTGTTGATGTGCAGAATCCTAACTGGGATGGAAAAATTTGGAATGAATGCCGTGAACAGAACTGGATGCCCAACTATACATTCCAAACTACCGCCATTACCCCGGGAACATTCTACCCTTATACCTGGGAAATGAACGTAATGGACTATACAGTTCTTGCGGGTCATAAACTGGTACTGATGATTTTCGGCTCAGACCCCGAATATACTTTACGCCCCTTTAACCCCACCGGATTCACGGTCGAGGTTGGTCCTGATACATATCTCTCTCTGCCAATAGTTGGCTATGAACCGGCTGCCCCAACTATCACCGGACCTACCGCTATGGAGCTTACAGCCGGCTATACGGCGACTTCGACCGGGGAATACACTATCACCGGAATTCCTCCGGCCACAGTGACAAAAGTATCCGGCGATGCAGCTATCACCTGGAATAGCACTACGAAAAAACTGGATATCGCAGCCGGTCTTAGCGCCGGAACTTATAAGGTTGAGCTAAAGGCTGCAAATGGTATTTCGCCTGATGGAACAATCACCTTCACCCTAACGGTTAAGTCTGGTGATGGCAGTAGCACCGGCGGCGGTAGTACTGGCGGCGGCGATATCATTATTGGCCCGCTTAAGCCATCTCTCCGTAATATTCTGGGTAATGATACCCAAGGGCCCACCTTCAAGGATGTGCCTGAAACTCATTGGGCTTATCAATATGTGGAATATTTAGCTCGCAGGGATTATGTTAAAGGTAAGAGTGCGACCTTGTATGCGCCTAGTGACCCCATTACCAGGGCTGAATTTGTCACTATTTTGGCTAGGATGGAAGGGGCAGCTCAAACCGATTATTCCGGACCCTTTACTGATGTTGTACCCGGCAGTTATTATGCCGGCGCTGTTGATTGGGCGGTCAAAGCCGGAGTAACTATTGGTACTTCCGATACCACCTTCTCTCCGGGCAGAACGATCAGCCGCCAGGAAATCGCCGCTATGCTGGCTCGTTATGTTACCTATAAACTGGTCACGCTGGTTGCCTACAATCAACCGATCAGTTTCACTGACGAGGCCCAAATAGCTGCTTATGCCAAGGATTATGTCAGAAACATGCAAACAGCCGATGTGATCAACGGCTATCCCGACGGCAGCTTTAAGCCATTGGCCAATGCCACCCGGGCCGAAGCCGCCAAGATGCTGGCTCTTGTCCATTACCTGATGAATTACAAGTAGACTTTGCCCATAACTAAAAAGAAGGGGCTGTTGCTAATTAAAATGCAACAGCCCCTTCTTTTTGAATTGACATTATGTCAATAGCAAATTATAGAGAATTTGGGCAGCTTGTGCCCTTGTGGTTATTTCTTTAGGCACTAAACCATTGCCTGTGCCTTGAATAATATTGCATTGTGCCAAGTAGATCATCGCTTCAACAGCATAATCGCTTATTTCGGGATCTGTCACTGCGCTTTGGGAAGCAACTTGAGGCAGATTATTGGTTTCTTTTAACACATTATACAGCATAACACACATATCCTGGCGGGTAATGCTCTCATTTGGCCTGAATTTGCCATCCAAGCCGCCGCGGGCAAAACCTAATCTCTTTGCGGTTGCAAGATAGGGGGCAAAGTAAGCATCGGCCGGAACATCCATGAAGTTATTTGTTGGACTAGTATCAAGCTCTATGTTGTATGCTCTCATAATAAGTATCATAAAGTCAGCACGCCGCACAGCTGACCGGGGCATTGCGCTTTTGCCGTTGCCTTGCATTATTCCCTTTTCAGCAAGGAACATTATGGCATCGGCAAACCAATCATCGGCTTTTATATCGTTGAATTCTACTTTTGCCGGGGATTTTGTTGTGACGGAAGCAGGCTGAGTTGTTACACTTGGTTTTGGTGTGGAGTTTGTACTGCTATCGCTACCCGGCGGGGTCGTCTTTTTATCAACCGTAACAGTATCACCGATATTAAATTGAGGTAAGCCTTTTAATTCAGGGGGGAGAATATCCTTATTATCTGTAACAACAATGGTATTCTGCCCGTTGACAGTAGATCCATACGGCAAAACAAATGCCCAGTAAAGTATAGGCGCCGGCGGATGCCCTCCGTTGGGGTATTCAGTGTAATGGCCTAATCGCCAGGTTTGGGTATCTGATATTTTCAAATCAACCCAGTAAGGGTTACGTCCGCCTTCGATGTTAAAATCTTTTTTTGCCAAATAAGCAAACCCGGCTCCGGAACTCAGATAATCCCATTCTTTTTGGGTATTGATAATAAAGTAATCCCCTGCTTTTTCCGGCGTCAAATCTTCGAAAACCTGCACTGTATTTAGGCCGGGCTTCAATTTATTGGGGGTATAAGCCTCAATTAAGGCATCTCCCGTATCATCAAATCTGACAAAATCCTGACGCTTGTATTTATAACCGCCGGGAACAGGAACATTAAAATTATAGCCGCGATTCAGAGCAAATTCAGAGGTTTTTTTAAAAGATGTCAAAACGCAATAAATTGCATCTTTTATCACGGTATCGTAATTCTTAAAAACAATTTCGGCAAAAGTGAAATCATCATCACTTTCCCTTAAGGGCTTAACCCCGCCGGAGACCTGATAAAAATACACAGCCATGCTATCTCCGGCTTTCGGTTTAATTTCCTTCAAAACCTCGTTGAATTGCTCATCTGTGTTGATCAAAAATGGATTCTCATATGTACCGTCGCCAACCGGCATTTCAGCTGTCACTTCTGTGCTGCTATAGGCGCCTTGCACCTGAATTAAAGAAAACACCATAATACAAACTACAACTACCGAAATGATTTTTTTCATGATCCATCGCCTCCTTTAAATATTCATGGGCTTAATTCCATCCCTAAACAAATCTGAATACGTCCCGATGGTTTTCCACTTTTGAGTTTCATTTGACGAATAGATATCATTCTTTAAGTAGACAATTGGTAAATCGCATATTCTTTTTTAATAAAAAATGATAAATGATTCGCTTTGCTAATGATAAATAATCAATACAAAAAGTGCCCTCTGGTTCTTGGTCAAAAAATATTCATCATTCACAATTTATCATTCATCATTTATCATTGCCTCGAAGAGGCACTTTTTGGTGCGGACACCGGGACTTGAACCCGGACGGTTGCCCATTGGCTCCTAAGACCAACGTGTCTGCCATTCCACCATGTCCGCCTGGCGGCTTTCAGCCGCTAGTATTCAGTATTCAGGATTCAGTATTCAGCATGTTGGTAGGTTTTCGCGATGCGAAAACCTATACGTTCCAGCCACTAGAACAAGTATAAATCATAGCTGATCGAATGTCAAGATTTGGATTCTCTTTATTTCCAAATCTCGCTTCCTTCATCTTTCCATTCATACTCATGAGCTACCGATGCCTCGATTATGGCCGGGAAAGCCCAATGTGCTGCGGGCAGATCGGTATAGAGGGAATAGAAGTCACTTGGAATATCGTCCTTATCTATTATTCTTTCCAGCATCCTGTTTACTATGGTGACAGCTTCTCCCCTACTTATAAAGGCTGACGGTCTGAAGATCCCTCCTTCATATCCTGTAAGCCAACCTTTGCTAAAAGCCGAATTAATCTGCTGGTAGGCCCAGTGGCTTTCCGGTACATCGCTGAAGGAAGCTGATATGCCGGTAAGTAAATCATCAAACCTTGCTGTAATTGCTGTAAATTCCGCTCTTGTGATCATCTGATCCGGTTTGAAGCTGCCATCAGGATAGCCTTGGAGAAAGCCCGTCTTGGCCAGGTAATTGACAGCTTGGCTATACCAGATCCCATTTTTGATATCACTGAAGCTATTTGCCACCGCATCATTTTTTTCGGGGGTTCTTAAGAGCCGCCAGAAAATCATGGCCACATCAGCCCTGGTCATAGTAGCATCCGGACGTACCGTTTTGTCCGGATACCCCGTGATATAGGGGATATGGGCATCGGTTTCCAAAATCTCCTTGATCCTGCTGCCGCTGACCGGCTCATTTCCGGCATCACCTGTAGGGCTTGTCTGCTCAATTGATGCAGATGGTGCTGTTGTGCCCTGCGAAGCGCCTGTTTTGCCGCTTTCTGGACCATCGTCAAGATAGTAGACCTCGATCAGATTGTCACCTGCTTTCAGGGTGACGGCAGTTATACTATTTTCTAATTTATACTTTCTTCCGCCTTGAGTAAAACTGCCGGGGACATTTGGCTTGAACTCTTGTCCCACAAAATAATTACCCTGCAATATCTCTTCCTTAAGCTTTGCGTTATTATTCGAACGGTTCAAATACAAAACAGTGATCCCGCTGACATTGACAACCGTATCCTCAACATAGCGGAAGGTTATCGCACCGGGTACTCTTTGCGAAAGCACTGCCTTCTCGCCGTCCGCCAGCTTCCATCCGGTCAGGTCCGGAGCATTCACCGTTATGGCCGCTCCTATGGCGCCGGCCAAGGTATAGGAAAAGAGGATCTCTTCCGTATACTTATTAACAGCATTTATCATTACCTGATCGGTTTCCGGCTCCATATAGTCAAAACGTACCGGCTGACTGCCGGCGCCGTCAGTAATAAGACAATAGGCCGGGTCGTTGTTTAGCGGTTTATAACCCTCCGCATGGGGGGCATTGATCCTCGCCACTTCGCCAATGGGAAAGCCGCCCAAGTCTATTGTCTTAAACAGATCATCTCCGCCGGCTGTTGTATTATACAGCTTTGCTTCTACTTTCCGCATCTGTTTCTTATAATAGAATTCAATAGCCGAAGGCAGTTCGCCGCCGGTTACCGTATAGCTCTGAGCCGGGTCTATGGCAGCAAAGAAGTAAGGTGAAAGGTCATAGTCTTCTATCTTGTACTCTCTATCTTCAGCAAGAGGTATGGTGTCGGGACAGGCCATGATGACCCGGCCGTTTGTATTATCTTCTTTAAGGAGGATAAGAAGATTGCCCTCAGTCTTCTTATATTCAAAGCTTATGGTTCTGTTATCAGCGCTGACTGCGGCAATGCTCTTGATCAGATCATCAGCCAATTCATAGCCCGGGATATAGGGAGCGCAAGCGGTCAGGGGCTGTCCCAGATGGGCCGGCAAATAAATTTCGTCGAATTCAGGTACCGGTGTTTTATTCTTCAGTTCCGCCTTGACGGTAACATCTATCTCTGTACTGCCGTAGGTAAATACCAGATTGGTCTCGCTGCCATCTGCAGGAACTATCAGCAAAGAGGGAGAGAGCAATTCATAACCTATGACATCGAAGGCGGACACTTCTATTGTTTCCGTATCACTGCGCCGGACCATTAACACATGGTTGTAGAGATCTATGCCTGTGTCCTCATCAATGCCTTGGACCAGGATATTAAAAAACTCATCCTCTACAAAATTTTCCATATTTTGGTAATAGAAAGTAACTTCGTGGGAAGCGGAGATATTAGAAAACCCTACATGGGTGATATCCCCTGCCGGTTCAACCGGCCCGTTATCCTCCTGATACTCCTTCAGTATATAGCCGGGAAGATAAGGCACAGCCACTATGGCATCTGTACCCGCACTTACTTCCCGCAATTCAATTAATTGGGGAGCCCCCTCATCCTTGACTATATAGACACTTATCTCCAACAAAATTAAAGGTGCATAAGTAAATATTATCTCACTTTCGCCATCAGGTAATACCGGATTGGCCGTGCCTGCCTCAGGACCGGTCAGATAGTATCCGGGCAGGATTGGCGCATTGTAAGTCAGAGAGCTTCCCACTGTCGCCGGCACATCAAAGCCGGGGATTATATCCGCATCCGCGGCATTGACCATCCGGATTCTTACTGTGGTCGCTTGAGCCGGTTCAATCTCTTTGTAGATGAAGGTAACGATTTGAGTAGCCAAGAGAGTACTATTCGGATCCGCATATACAGTTTTGCTGTATCCTTCAGTCAGGGTATAGCCTGCTGCCGGTTCGGTGGTAACGACCGCCTTTTCCCCGGCCCGCAGCCAGTTTTCTTCATCGTCATAGTAGGCAGTGATATCCCCGGCGATTTTTAGCCCGTCTTCATCCACCCGGCGGATAAGTACCGGAACTTTTTTCTTGTCAAAATAAATCTTATAGATTTGTTCGGTAAGCACCTCTGTAATCAGCAAAGGCACGGTTGTTCCGGCAGCAGCTGATGTTGCCGGGTTAAAGATATAGTATCCATCCGCCACTTCGTCCTCTAAGT
>WRHF01000058.1 GCA_009783415.1 Clostridiales bacterium | reverse complement strand
GCGACCGCAAGTATTCAGGATTCAGTATTCAGAAATCAGAATGCGGGTAACTTTTCGCTTCGCGAAAACTATTGAACAAAATTCTTGTTTTTTATTTACGAAACGAGTTCGTAAGCTACTAAGAAATTGTACCATGTTTGGCAAAAAAAATCAATGCCAATTTTTAAATCGTATACAGGTGAATTGACAAGCAAAGGAGTATTTGCTATACTTTGTTTATTGGCAAGGCTGAAAACGGATTTATCCGGACGGTTACGCCCACCTTCTGGAAAGGAGGTGGTATTATGGAGTTTGTGTACATAATTATCTTTATGATAACACTTATTGCACTAATCCGCTCTATAAAGAAAAAGTAATCGCTCCACCCGCCAAAGGTTAGCGATTACTTTTGTTAACCCCTAAGGCGTAACCGTTCGAGGCCTTGCCTTATTTCTGCATTTATTATATCGCTTTTTGGTGATGCTGTCAAGAATTTTTGAGGAGTTGTCTTTCCATATTTGTTTCTGGTAAAATTTGGTAAATCCTTAAGGTGAGTTCCACAGCAGACAAGAGTATGGAATTTATAGGTGCATTATACCAAGAGAATAACAAGAAAAGCCCTACTCCCTACCCCCTTGCGGCGCAGCCGCCATAGCGCAGATCCGCAAAATCAAAAGAGGCAGCTGTTCGCTTAATTTGCCGCTTCCGGTTTTTTGGGCTGCATCCGCTGCCAGCATCAGTTCCAAAATAGTGATCAGGTCCCGCCGGCGGAAGCTCCGGGCCGCGGCGCTGATTTTCCGGACTACAAAAGGAGGCAATCCTAAAGCCGCAGCCAGGTCGCCGGGGCTTTCTCCCCGGCTTAACATATCCTGCGCCAGCAGCAAATTGTGAAATTCCCGGGCAAGCAAAATCAAAATCCTTTGCTGGGCTTCTCCTTGCAGCAAAAGCTGATCCAGCAAGCTTTGGGATTTGAGGGCATTGCGGGCTGTGACCGCCTCCAGCAGCTCAAAGACCACCACCTGGCTGCCTTTGCTGACCAGGGTTTGGGCATCGTCAAGGGAAATCTGCTGACCCTGACTATAAAGGCAAAGTTTATCTGCCTCCAGGGCCAGGGTATGAAGGGAATTCCCCGCTGCAAAAACCAGGTATTCCAAAGCCGCCCGCTCCGCCTTTTTGCCGCCGGTGCGAAAACGCTGATTGAGCCAAGCCAGCAATTCCTCCTGGCGCAAATGGGGAAAATAGACCGCGCGGCCCTGTTTTTCAATGATTTTGACCAGCTTGCGCCGCTTATCTACACTGCCTGCCACTGTAAAAATAATGCTGAGGTCACCGGGGGGCTTTTGGCAAAAAGCCGCCAAAACCTCCAGCCCTTCACTGTCCTCCCCGGCCTTCTTCTTGCCCCCGGCAGCAAACCAGGGGGCATTCTTAACAATGATCAAGCGCCGCCCGCCCCCAAAAACAGGGGTACGGGCCGCCGCCAGCAAGTCCCCGACCGCCGCCTCATCCCCATCAAAAATAGCCAAGTTCCAGCCGTTTTGCTCCGGCAGCATAGCCCGGCTAAGCTCTCTCACCATCTCTTCCAGCAGATAATCTTCCTCACCGTAAAAAAGATAGAGAGGAGAGAAAAGTCCCAGGCTGATGCTTTTTTTTAGCTGATGCATATTAACCCCTTTTTCAATTCACAATTGTGAATTGTGAATTGTTCAAAACCCTTCTACCAAAAGCAGCTCTTCCTCTTTGTTACAAACCACCTCATACGCCCGGCCGTCGCTGAAGAAGCTGATCGAGCCCATTTGATCCGTGCGGTAAATGGGGACATTTTTCTTTTGCCAGTATTGCAGGACCGGGGCTCCGGGGTGGCCGAAGTGGTTGCCGGCTCCTACGGAGATCACTACGGCTTGGGGATTTACCTGTTCGTTGAAGTCTTCGTTGAAATTGTGCCGGCTGCCGTGATGGGGGAGTTTCAGTACCTCGGATTCCAGCTCGTCCCGGCTTAATTCCTGCATCCGGTTGATACCGACATCGCCGGTAAAGAGAAAATCCATATCCCGGTAGGATAGTTTAAGGACCAGGGAAGCATCATTCAGATTTTCCGGGGCGGGCTCGTCCCGGCCGGGGGAATAGACTGTAAGCCAGAGATCCGGCTCCAAAAGCAGTCTGTCTCCGCCTGCCAGAGGATATAAAACCGCATCCACAGATGCTATCAGGGCTTCCATTTCCTGCTGCAAGGGGTCCTCGCTGAAAATATTGGCTGCCGTCATCACCGTTTTTACCGGCATCAGCCGCAAAACCGCCAGCAAACCCCCGATATGATCGTCATGGGGATGGCTGTTGATCATCAAGTCGATTTGGCGGATGCCCCGGCTGTGCAAATAAGGGACGACGATATTTTCCCCCAGCCATTCCCTGTTATACATATTGCCGCCCCCGTCCAGGAGGATGGTTTTTTCTTCCGGAGTAATGATCAGGATCCCGTCCCCCTGGCCTACATCCAAAAAGGTCACTTCCAGCAGGGGTTGATTTTGATCGAGGAGTAGAGGCTGCACCAGTTGCTGCCCTATAGGCCAATGAAAAACCAGGACGGCGGAAATCAAGGCCAGGGGCAGCACGGTCTTGGGCAGTTTGGGCCTGATCGCGGCCAAAAAGGGGGCCAGGAGCAAAAAGAGATAATAAGTGACGATCAGCCAGGTTTGGGGCGGCGGTAAATAGCTGTAGGCAAGGGGCAGCTTCACAGCCAGCTCTACCCCGGCATAGGAGAGGCTGGTCAGCCCACCTGCGCATAATAGCGGTAAACTTGCCAAAAAAGGGCTGAATACAGCCAAAATAGCTCCCAGCAAAGACAGCATCACCACCAGACCTACGCTGGCTGCAAAAAGAGGGGAAACCAAAATGCTGATATAGGAAAAAACATTAAAATAGCAGATAACCAACGGCGCCGCGGCCAGAACGGCGGCAAAACAAGCGCTCAGGTTTTTACCGATCTTGCCCTTGCCGAAAAGCTGCTGAAAGCAAGGTCCCAAATAAATCAAGCCCAATACCGCGGCAAAAGAAATCTGAAAACCGGGATCAAAAAGCCATTCCGGATGCCACAGCAATAAAACAGCCCCGGTCAAACCCAGCGTATTATAGCTATCATTGGAAAAATCCAGGCAGGCAGCTAAAAGGGCTATCAAAGCCATAAGCGAGGAACGCAAGACCGAGGGCGTCAGACCGGTCAGAAATGCATAAAAGATAAGTATTCCGGCAGTAATGAAAAAACGCTGCCAGCGCAAATGCCTTCCCTGACCTATCAGCAAAGCAATAAAAAGCACCACATAGCCCACATGCAGGCCGGAGACGGCAAAAGCAGCAAAAATCCCGGACTGGCTGGCTGTTTGCTTGGTCAGGGCTGAAAGCCCCCCTTTTTCTCCTAAAAAAATGGCCCGGATCAGGGAGCTATGCCCCGCGGGCAGCTGGTCCAGGGCTTGTTCAAAATTATGTCTGAGGCCGCTGACCAAACGCAAAAACCAATTGCCCCGGCGGCCGGTTTTGCTGATTTGGGAGCCGAAATCGCTGGCAATTGTGGCTTTTACTCCCTGACGGTCCAGATATTCCCCATAATCGAAAGAGTTGGCATTGGCATAGAAAGAAGGTTTGCCTACTTTGCCGGAAAATTCCAGCAAATCTCCGTAAAAAATCTCCTGATCATCCCCGCCCGTCACCAAAACCTCCTGTTTGAGGGCGGGTTCATCATTTACTTCTAATAGGCGTAAACGGAAGCTATAGCGGCCTTCTTCATCAGGGCGGGCATTTTCGAGGGCCATACCCTTGACCAGCAGAGCCGTATCCGGCGCCCAGGGGAAGGGGAACTGTCTTGCCTGATAGATATTCCAGGTCAAAAGACCGGCCAGCAAGGCCAAAGGCAGCAGCAAGAGGTATCTTTGCCGCTTTTTGCTTAAAACAAGCGGCAGGAGGGAAAAAGCAAAAATCCCGGCTAAAAGGGCCAGGGAAAGGGAATAGCGGGCAGCCAGCCCGATCCCCAGGGCCAAAAGAGAGGCCAGATAAAGAAAAGGCCGGGCCAGGAATTCTTCAGTCAACCGTGATATCATTTTTGATTTTCTCTAAGGTGGCTGTGCCGATGCCGGAGACTTTGGTCAGATCTTCGATACGGCCAAAAGAGCCGTGTTCTTCCCGATAATTGATAATAGCCTGAGCTTTGGCCGGACCAATGCCGCTGAGACTTTGCAGCTCTGCGGCGCTCGCTTTATTGATATTGACTTTGCTGTTGCCGATTGCCGGGGCGCCGCCGTTGTTATTAGCGCTGCCGCCACCGGAATTGCTGCTTTGTCCGATTGCAGCGATTTCTCCTTCATCCTGGCCCTGGAAGGGAATATAAATAGCTTCGCCGTCAAGCAAGGTCCGGGCTAGATTCACTTTGTCCAGATTTGCTTCCGGCAAGGCCCGGGCGATGATCAGGGCATCATTGAGACGGCTGCCTTCCGGCAGGCTGATCACCCCGGGATTTTCCACTGCCCCTTTGATATCCACCACCATCAGGGGTTTTTCTTCGGCAAGAGCAGCCGGGGCAGCCTCCTTTTCATCTGAGGGATCCTCTTCTCTCTCAGCGTGAGCCAGGGTCAGCCCTCCCTGATTCAAAAATCCGGCCTCAACCGGAGGCGGATCGTTCCGGCCCAGATACTGGCCGTATTTCAAAGCCCCGCCCAAGAGCAAAGCCAGCAAAACAAGAAAAATAATGATCTGATTCCGACTGACCCTCACAACTTGCAACTCCTTCTACACCCTACTCCCTACCCCAGATAAACTGGAAAAGCATTCAAAAACAAATTAGACACGGATTTACACGGATTAAAAACGGATTAGCACGGATTTTTTTATTATAAAAAGTATTGAATTATTTTTATCTTTTCTTCAAAGCAACAGCACCTAAGTTTCTCATATCCTAACCCGGACAAGCCGGAGCTTTGAGCTTTGAGTCTTGAGTTTTGAGTGGGAATACGAAGGTACAAAAATTTTGCCATTTTGCGCAGAATTTCGGGAGTAAGTGCCTAATCCCCCGCGGCGAAGCCGCTGGCGTAATTATCGAAATACCCCTGTATCAACACTATCGGAGTGCCCTTGTCGCCGCTGCCGCTGGTAAGGTCGCAGAGCGAACCCAAGAGATCGGTGATGCGGCGCGGTGTTGTCCCCTGGGCGTCCATTTTTCCGGTCAAATCTTCCCCTTTGCCGTGGATATATTGACGGATAGCTGACTGCAATTCTGCGCCGCTTAGATCCGCAAAATTATTGTCGGCCAGATATTTCAGTTTCACCTCATTGGGCGTGCCGCCTAGCCCTGCCGTATAGGCGGGGGATACCACCGGGTCGGCCAATTCCCAGATTTGCCCTACCGGGTCCTTAAAAGCGCCGTCGCCGTATACCATTACCTCTATTTGAGATCCGGTGCGGCGCCGTAATTCTTTTTGGACCTCTTCCACGAAAGTCTGGCAATTATTGGGAAATAGCTTCACCGTATTCTCCGTAGCCAGGTTGGCGCCCAAAAGCCCATAAATACTATTGTAGCCGCTGCCGTCTACCGGCGAGTTCAATATATCCGTAAGCAAACATACCTGATCTGCTCCCGCCTCTTGCAGCAAGCGTTTGCTGCGCTCGCGGCTATGGATATCACAGCACAGCACTTGCCGGGTATAGGGGAGGATAGCGCGCGGATCATTGGCAAAAATTATCTCGGCGCAAGCACCCGCATTGCAGATAAGTTCCTCATAATAGGTCACATAATCTATGCCGGTAAAAAGATGTTTGGCCTTGCCGAACATCTCGCGGTAATGCTCTAATGTCAGTACCTGATGCTGCGGATCCAATCCGGCTGCGTCCAGCGTTTCCCAGCTTATCAGCTGATTACCAACTTCATCGGCGGGATATTTCAGCAGCAATACGATTTTTTGCGCCCCTTGGGCAATGCCGCGCAGGCAGACAGAAAAGCGGTTGCGGCTCAAGATGGGAAAAACCAGGCCGATGCTTGTCCCGCCCAGCTTGTCCCGCACGTCGGCGGCTATTTGTTCTACTGTGGCATAATTGCCTTGGGCGCGCGCGACAACTGCTTCAGTAACAGCAACCACGTCGCGGTCACCCAGCCGAAAACCTTCCGCCTGCGCTGCTCCAAGCAGCGTATCCACCACAATTTGCGCCAAATCGTCACCCGACCGAATGATCGGTGCCCGGATACCGCGCACCACCGTACCTAAATGCCGCCCCATATGCTACCCCCTAGTTATTGATCTAGTACCATGTGTCAACTAACGCGATCTTTCGATCGCAAGTATTCAGGATTCAGGATTCAGAAATCAGTTCTAACGTCATCCCGGACTTGATCCGGGATCCCCTGCTTGCCTCCGGGAGATTCCGGGTCAAGCCAAAAATGACGGAAAAGCGAAAGTGTATGGTTTTAGATATCAGAGCCTGCCAGGTATACAGAAAGCTGGAGTTTTTGTTGGGGAATTTTGTTCACACCACTGAAATAATATCAGTTATTGTCGGATTTGTCAATCTAAAAATCGAATTCCGGCTTGTCAGTATGAGCATTCCGTGCTAAAATATAAACTATGAATCAGCGTAATATCCGTCTTATTCTTCAATATGATGGCACCGATTATATCGGCTGGCAGCGGCAGCCGGCTTACCGGGGTTGCAGTATTCAGGAAACTGTGGAAAAAGCCCTGGCCCGTACCCTTTACCATCCGGTCAGCCTGGATGCTTCCGGGCGCACCGATGCCGGGGTCCATGCTTTTGCCCAGGTGGCAAATTTTCGCACGGAAAACCCTATTCCCTGTCCGGGCCTATTTCTCTCCCTCAATCATTTGTTGCCCCCGGATATTCTGGTTCGTGAGGTAAGTGAGGCAGAACCGGATTTTCATGCCCGTCTCCTGGCCCGGGCCAAAACATACCGCTATTGCCTTTGCCAGGGGCGCCTGCCTTTATGGGACCGGCGCTGGGCCTGGGATCTGGGCAAAAAACTGGACCTGGAGCTTATGCAAAAAGCCGCCGTCTCTTTTATTGGCGAGCATGATTTTCGCTCCTTTACCGTAAGCTCCTGCCGGGCCAAAAGCTTTTCCCGGCGGATCGAGAGTATCAGGATCTGGAAACCGGAAGAGGATAAAAACGAAATGCCCTGGAAAATATTTCCAGGGACTCTCTTAATAGAAGTGACCGGCAGCGGTTTTTTGCAAAAAATGGTAAGACTGATGGTGGCCCGCCTGGTAGCAATAGGCAAAAAAGAACTGCCCCCGGAAGCCATAGCAGAGTATTTGGCAGGAAAAAGACAAACGCCGGCGCCCCCGGCGCCACCCCAAGGATTGATGCTCTGGGAAGTTAGATATTAGGTTTACAAAATGGATATAAGGAGAAGAAAGTATTGGAAATAGCGGGTTTATTTGCATTGAATTTTGTGAAAATTCTTATTGACAAATATGCTTAGAGGCGGTATTATAATACTATCTATCCAGTTACTTAGTATTCTGTAAAATTAAAAAACTGAGCAAGGGGAATAGTAAGTTGATCAAGACCTGCTTGCGGCCATAATGCCGGGACAGGCTGTTTTGCATTACTGTTTTATTTGTTCAAAAAGGAGGTGGGAAGGCTCCAACGGTATTGGAGCTGATATAGAATTCAGGCGCTCTGAGAGTTCCGCCTACACATTTTGGGGGTAAGCGGCAAAGTGTCTGAACGGTTCGGGCAAGTTATTTTGAAACAAAATTTTTAAGGAGGGTATTATTACATATGAACAAAAGATTAGCTATTATTCTTGCTGTTTCCTTAGCTTTAGTCCTGGCTTTCTCGGCTATTGCTTCCGCCGAGTATGTCAAAGGCTTTGACAAAAACCTGGAATTGGTTCCCGGCTGGGTTGGAGTAGACGCCCAGGGTCTGCCCACCACCATGCCTGTCTTCCAGTATGGCACCTCGTCACCTACAGTCATTAACGAACGTGTTTTTGTCGAAGTCCCCTGCGACACCGACCGCGACGGCAAACGTGACCGGATTTCTCTCTGGATTCGCCGCCCTGTTACTCCAGACGGCTTCCTTTGCCCGGTGGTCATGGAATTCAGCCCCTACCATGCCGGCACCGTCACCTTTAGCCGGACCGGCAACGCCACCAGTGCCATGCGTACCAGCACCGACCCCCATGTTATGGCTCTGGTTGAAACATTCAGATATAAATCAAACTATCTCGTAGAACTGAAAGCAGATAACCCCGACACCACCCATTTAACATATGACGATATCAGATATAAAGGCCCGGAAGCCTGGAATTGGCCTTGGGATAATCAAGATGCTTTTGCAATCGACAGCTGGTATACCGGTGTGGTCAAGGGCACCGTTCCCGCCGCCACCGTTCCCACCGGCATCGGCACACCTACCAGCACCGGAGCTTGGCTGAATGGCTCTACCACTGTTGCCCATCCCGCCAGATGGAATCATTACATTGTGCGTGGCTATGCCATGGTTTTTGGCCAATTACTGGGTAACCGAGACTGCGAAGGCATCACCAACAGCCAGCACGTGGAAGAGTGGCTTTCCGCTGCTGCCGCTTGCGCCTGGCTAGCCGGCGATGCTAAAGGCTATACTACCCGTGACGGTACGGTAGAAGCGATAGCCACCTGGGCCAACGGTCATGTGGCCTTAGACGGTACTTCCTATCCCGGCACCACCCCGACTTTGGCCGCGATGGCCGGCGTTCCCGGCATCAAAGCTATTATGCCCGAAGCCCATGTCGCCAGCTGGTATGAGTATTACCGTTCCGGCGGCGCCCTCCACGGCCCTGAAGGTTATGGCGGTGAGGACATGAACCTTCACTCCTCCTTCAACTTCAGCCGCATTAACGCTGATTCTGCCACTGCTGGCTCTATTCCCCCGGTAGCCGGTCCCCTCTTCCCCAAAGTCACCGCTCAGGAAGCTTATGTGGAAACTCAGTTTTATATGATGGAAAAACAAGACCGGGATACCGCCGACTATAACACCGAATGGGATCATCGTAATCTGACCCGCGCCTATGGAAAAATCGCTGACGACGTGGGTATACTCCAAACCAACGGCCAGCAAGACTGGAACGTTATGCCCAGGCATGCCTATCAGGCCTTGCAGGCCTTCCGCGACAAATGGGCAGGTGCTCAAGAAGGAACCTACGGTACCCACAAACTGGTATCCGGTCTTTCCAAGCACGCCAGCCAAGGCACACGCCTGGTTATGGGTAAGGACGGTGTGAACCGCGGTGTGCGGAAATGGTACTTGATGTTCCTTGACCATTATTTGCTAGGCTTGGATAACCAAGTTGATGAATTAATGTATGATGTCAACATAGCCAACAGCATGACTGGTGTTATGGAAGGTTTTGACTATGACACCTCTGTTGAAGAGCGCGGCACCATCATCCCCGGTGCCCACTATCAAAGGATTTATCTGGCCTCTGGCCCCGAAGGCAAAGCCGGCCGCCTTTCCTACACTATGCCCCAAGCTAAGGTGGAGCATTTCACTGATTTGACCCTTGCCGGTCAGATCAACGCTCCTCAACATCCGGGCGCTCCTGCCAGGCCTACCACTGTCGCCCCCGAAGACAGCGGCCAAGGCAACAGAACACCTTCTACTGCTCAAATCAACTATTGTGATGACCGCGTTGTCGGCATCAACCGCACTACCACCAACTTTACCCCCTACGCTTCTCTTATTGAGTGCGTTGACAGATCAGTTGATGGTCGTTTGATGTATATCTCCGAACCTCTTGCAGAAGACATGGTGCTGAGCGGCACCCCTGTTGTTCACCTCAACGCTGCCCCCACTAAAAAAACCGGCAACCTTTCCGTTGCTTTGCTGGAAATCGGCAGAATCCCCCGTGTCGCCGTCCGCATCGAATCTGTCAATACCACCATCAGCTCCAGTGGATCCATCTCAGTCACAACATTCCCGACTGAAAACGGTGCCGCCTCTGAATCCGCCACCACCTACGGGAGAACTACCTCCGGCGGTGGCACTACCGGATATCCCTCCCGTGCCAGGGTCGGTATCGGCAGCGCCAGCAACTTTAAATATGTCACCTGGGGCCATACCGATCCCCAGAACCCCAGTTATGACGGGAAAGCCTGGTTCGATGTTCCCGAGCAAAACTATACTCCTAACTATTACTTCCAAACCACGGATCTTGTGCCTGGCCAATACTACAATTATGTTGTGGAAATGAACCCCTATAACTATGTCTTTGAAGCAGGTACGCGTATCGCCATCTTGGTCTATGGTACCGATATCATGGCTAGCTCCAATCTGGACGAAGCGAGCACCGGCGGATTTGATGTGCAGTTGGGCGCTGGCTCCTATATTGATATTCCTTTGAAGGTTGTCGAAGCGGAAGAACCTGTAACCATCGAAGTGGCTGATGTTTTGGCTTCACCCGGCGGCACTGTGGATGTAACCTACAGCATCAAAGGCAATGATTTCGGTTTCACCAACCTGGATCTGAAGATACCTTATAACAGCGCTGTCTATACCCCTGTCGGAGTTACAGCCTCCTCTCTCCTGTCTACACCTTACTTTGTCTTCAATCCTACCTATGCTGCCGACACAATGAGGGTTGCCTTTGCCTCCGATGATAATATTCTCGGCAATGACGTCCTCTTCACCGTAAAATACCAAGTAGCAGCCGGCGCTCCCGGTACCGGGGACTTCCCGCTGAATGTTGAGCCGGTGAAATTGCAGTATGAAGGCTTTATGGACAAACTGGTTGATTTAGATGTCGCCGTCAAACCCGGAACCTTGGTCATCGGCCTCCTGGGCGATGTCAATGCTGACGGTTTCGTCACCCCCGAAGATGCCATGCTGATCCTGCAAATGGTTGTAGGCCTGATCGACTGGACTCCCAGAGCCCTGCTCCTGGGCGACATCAACGGCGACGGCAAAGTTGACACCACCGATGCTGCTTTGATTCTGCGTATGGTCGTTGGCGGCTGACGAACAATTGACAATTGACAATTGACGATTGACAATTACTTGTTGCCGGATGTTTTTGAAGTAAATATGTAACCTAAAGGGGCTGTTGAAATCGGACATTTCAACAGCCCCTTTGAATGTTTTCTATTTAGTCCTTTGCTACCCAGCGGCCGCTTTGTTTTGAGCCCTCGCGTTCAAGCAAACCTCTTTCTTTTAATGATGTTATCACAACTTGAACAGAACGCCTTGATTTCCCAATAGCATTAGCTGTTTCAACTTGTGTTGCCAAGGGATGTTCCTTTAAATATTCCAGCACCATGTCTTCAAGTAAAGCGTAATTGCGCTTTGTTTGCGCTTTGTTTTGCGCTTTGTTTTGCGCTTTGTTTTGCGCTTTGATTGATAGTTTTAAAATTGTTCTATCAGGTCCGAATTGTTCTGTATATATAGGGGCTTTCCATTCCTGTTCTTTCCAGGCGTGATAGATAAGCGGAACTCCACTTCCGGAACGCTCGCCAATATCAATCAGATTGAACATCTTTATAATGACAGAGTTTCGAGGAGATGATATGCCGCCGCTTAATGCTTCATTTAGGCTGACCCGGAAGCTACCCGGGTTTTCTATGACGATCTCATCAAGATGGTTGCGGATAACAATGCCCCTTGTGCCGTAAAAATCAGCGTTGATAAGACAATTCGCCAATGCTTCGCGCAGAGCCTTATGCACTAGGGTATCATCAAGACGGTCACGCCCATTTTTCATCATGAACGGGGTTTTGATATTCGGATTTTGGATAAGACTGTTATAAGTCTTATAGAAAAAGTCATAGAGGTTGCCGCTCCACTCGCCGGAGGAAGATGTCATCCTATCCGTCCAACGCACGTCTGCATCATAAAGCTCCTGATAATCAAGAAAATATTGCGGATATTCTCTCGTGATTTCATATTCAAATCCGAACATTAAAAGACCGGCGGCAGTCGGATGCCGTTTATCGTCTTCGCCAATGCCTATTGCACCCAGTTTTTGCAAAAATTCTACATCTTCCAAATCCCCCCAAACGTGACCGGGGCGGGTAATTTTCATGCGTTTCCGATAACGTTGCAGGCTGTCATAGTCAAATGCTGTAAGCGGCATTTTTTCCAGTACGAGCATATCTTGTGTCTTATCACCTTTGTCACGGATCATTCCCTCGACTACTTCGCGGGTACAACGGTAATCGCCTTCGCCATCCCTGCGGTAAGTTTCAGCATAAGGTTTTTCGTTCAGAAAAATGGGCTTAAGAGCCCTGTCGGCACGGGGGATCTCAATTACGATAATACTTTCGTTGCCAACGGTTTCAATGCGGACGTGTTTATTTAATAAAATATTTAAGTTGACTTTTTGAGAATTATTGACTGCACTCCAAAAGTCGGCAACAAGCTTTTCAGGATCATTCAGGCCTGCAGCGACTAACTTCTTATCAATCGTTTCCTCAACACCAAGCAATATTACGCCGCCGTTGGTGTTAGCGAAGGAAGAATAAGTAGCCCAAAGACTATTTGGCAACCCACCGGCGGCTTTCTTGGCTTCAAGTCGGTTACCCTCCCGATAGTTACCAAGCTCATTTAGATTCAACATTGTTTTTCACCCCTATACTATCAGGCATAATTTTTATAATATTGTCAATATCTCAGCCAAACAGATACCTAATTATAACTATGCTTTTAGGAGAAAGTCAAGCTTTTTAAAAGGATAACTCCTATTTTTTATAGGAAAAAGGAGCAGCTTTAATCCTGCGTATGGTTGTTGAAGGTTGAGCCGGTTGCTTTAATGGACAATTGTCAATAGATAATGGATAATCTGTACTAGCAAGGGGCTGTCTCGCAATGGATTTGCCAATCCAAAGTGCGACAGCCCCTTTTTCTTTTTATTTTCACGTTAATAACAGAAAAACAACAAAAATAGATGGGTTTAAGATAATCGATAGCGAAAAATCATAGACAATAGTTTTATTTGTCAAATCATGCTACTATTTTGTTATTGACACAAGTAATGGGGATGTGATATATTTATTTATAGATAGGAGGTGGTAATATATGACATAAATATATATATATTCCATTTATAGACCCAAAAAATAAAAATTATTGAAAGGCAGGTATTTACTAAATGAAAAAAACTCGTGTATCCTTATTTATTTTTGCTCTTTTTGCCATTACTATCTTTGCATTCGGTTTAACTGCTTCAGGCCAGTCAATTGGAGTACCAAGCAGTACACCGGATATGCTTTATACTAAAGCAGAAGGTTATGTGCCAGGCCAACTCCTCGTTGGAATGGAATATGCAATACCTTTAAGTACTAGCGATAACACTCCAAACAGTGCCCCCTTTGCCCTATTCCCGGATGTAGAGATTGTTTCGATCAGAGACTTAACCGATGTTTCCGATATTTTGCCTGATAGCGTAAGTGGAGGAAATAACCCCGTTGCAACCAATGAGTTCAATACATACAATGGCAGACAAATACTCCTAGTAGAGCTAGACTCAAACAGTGAAACGGATATGTTGGAAGCAATTAGGGTTTTGGAAGAAAATCCGCTTGTCGCATACGCCGAGTTTAACTTTATTGGATCCGCCTACACGTTACCTAGAAAAGAACCTAATGATCCAGGCTTCCCAATGCTTTGGGGGATGGATAAGATAATGGCACCAGAAGCATGGTATTTATGTACTGGAAGTGATTGGAACTCACAGGAAAACAGCTATGAGGTTATGGTGGGGGTAATGGACACCGGTGTAGATTATACACATCCCGATCTTGGTAATGTCGATCTTGTGCGGGGTCGTAATTTCTGCCCGGGTGAAAATTATTTAGATCCAATGGATGATTACGGCCATGGAACTCATGTATCAGGAACTATTGGTGCAGTAGGAGACAACGATGAAGGTGTTGTAGGCGTATCATGGGAAGTAACCATTGTCCCATTAAAAATCTGGAAATATGGCTACGGAAGCGAAGCTGAGCTCATCAGAGCGATAGTCTACTCTGAATGCATCAGCATACCTATTCTTAATCTTAGCGGAGGTTGGGTCAGTGCCTCCCATATTTTCGATCCCCAGGCTATGAAAGACGCTGTGGAAGCCTATAGCGGTCTTCTAGTAGCTTCTGCTGGTAACTTTGGAAATGATAATGATAATCTAGAATCTCCTTTTACATCTTATCCCGCATCTTTGGATTGTGACAACATTATTTCTGTAGCTGCTTCTTATTATGACGATGAGCTTTGTGGTTTTTCCAGTTATGGAGCAGAAACGGTAGACCTGGCTGCGCCTGGTGATAACATATGGAGTACGGTGCCTTATTGGTACAATCTTTGGTCTTACTACGATTACATGGGAGGCACCTCTATGGCTGCTCCCCATGTGGCTGGTACAGCAGCACTTGTGAAAGCCTACGGCTTGGAACTTGGCAAAAGCCTATCCACAGCGGATATCAAGGAAGCCATTTTAGACAGTGTAGATCACAGTGCGTACCTTGAAGAGCTTGTACTCACAGAGGGGCGCCTGAATACCTACGAAGCCCTTAAGCACGTTGACCCTCCCTTCGTTACCCTTACGTATGATGCAAACGGTGGAATTGGTGCTCCACCTCCCCAGATGGAAGATTCTGGAATAGTATCTATTAGCATGTTAGAACCTGAAAGAAACGGTTGTGATTTTTTGGGTTGGGCAACTAGTCCTGATTTGACAAACCCCATATATCCGCCGGGTGGAACAATTGAAATTTATTCCGATACAACCCTATATGCAGTATGGCAAGGTATCATGGAAGTTTATCCTATCGGGATAGATGGTAATGAGGAGCAATTTTTTGTAGGTTTTGACTTGTGCCTAGTAGAACCTGAGTTGGGAAACTATAGTATCCATAGTGACCTTATTATTTACCATGGCCTGAGTGTGGCCACACTAAACACCTTTTTTGATATAGAGACTGGTGGCTCGGTGTTACTTCCTTTTGTTCTTGATGATAATGTGGATTTTGCTATTGGTCCGCATTTTCAATATTTGCTAAACGTTGATATTATTAATATCAATACATCGCAACCTGCATACAGCTTCAGCTACGATAATCGATACTAATGCTAATCTGAGCAGACTTAAAAGGGTGCTTAATTAAACTCCATATAAGAAGTGCCATTGAAATAACCAATGAATGGCACTTCTTAATATGCTCTTTAGCAATATTGGCGACGATAGTATGATTGACAGCACCTACTTCGCTCTGATTCTACGTATTATTGTTTGAGGCTAGAAGTAGTTGTCGGTTGCCAGACATTTTTGAAGTAAATCTATAAACTGAATAGAGGAGGCCTTTTGGCCTTCTTTATTTGTAGAGTGTATAAATGGCTAGTTAGTTGTGGAAAAAAGATATGAATTTGGGGTATTTTTCTAATTCATGATTTTATTGACAGCAACCATTAAAAATGGTAGGATTAGTATTAGACAACCCCTGTATCATATCAATTTCTCGGTAACTTTTTGGGAATGGAGCAAAGGGAAGAGAAAGTTCCTCTGTTAAATAAGGAGGTGATGAGGCTCCGGATGGCCTGGGCTTTGGGTACTCTTTAGGTGTTGCTGGGCTTTTGTTGCATATTTGAAACAGACAGAATGCCTGGCTCGTCGTGTTGGAAAAATTTACCTAATGATTATAATATTGAAGGAGGGTATTTTTCGTATGAACAAAAGACTCAGTATTATTCTCGTCATCGCTTTAGCCTTGGTCTTTGCCGTTTCTGTTGCCGCTTCTGCGGAAGATGGCTGGGATAACGGCAGAGAAAGCAATCTGACCCTGTATCCTAACTGGATCGCCGTGGACTCTCAGGGCGACCTCACTACCCAGCCAATTTTTAACTATAGCACTTCCGGCTATATCAATGAGGCAGTTTGGGTCGAGCTTCCTTGTGACACCGACCGTGACGGCATTCGTGACCGGATCTCTGTTTATATCCGCCGCCCCGTCACCTTGGCAGGCTTCAAATGCCCCGCTGTTATGGAGCTTAGCCCCTATCATACCTCTAATATCGGCTATAGCCGGATGAGCGCTTACATCAACAGTTCCGACCCTCACCTCAGGGGTATGGCGGAAACCTTCAGATATCATGACAACTATCCAATCACCCAACCCATTAACCCCGACACTACTCATCTTACATATAACGATATCAAGTATAAAGGTACCGAAGCATGGGATCCTATCTGGTGGCAGAGTGGAGCATTTACGGTTGATAGCTGGTATACCGATCCGGTTCCCGCTTCTACTGTTTCCAGCAGTGTAGCTGCCACAGGTCCCACCACTCCCACCAATGCAATTGCCCGGCACCAGCAGTTTTTCGTCCGTGGCTATGCGCTGATGTATGCCCAATTGCTGGGATCCGGTAACTGCACCGGTATCACCAGCAGCTTGCATGTGGAAGAATGGCTCTGCGGCGCCGCAATTGCCCAGTGGCTGCGGGGC
>WRHF01000057.1 GCA_009783415.1 Clostridiales bacterium | reverse complement strand
ATTTTGTTCAATAGTTTTCGCGAAGCGAAAAGTTACCCGCATTCTGATTTCTGAATACTGAATCCTGAATACTTGCGGTCGAAGACCGCCTTAGTTATGGATTCTGTTTTTGGCGAACTACTTCAAATAGCAATACTGCTGCGGCAGCTGAAACATTTAGTGAGCTGATTGGACCCATAATGGGAATGCCTACCACCAAGTCACATTCTTTTTTCAGCAAAGGGGAGATGCCGTGCCCTTCACCGCCTAAAACCAGAACCAAGGGCCCTGTCAAATCCGTTTGCCAGCAAGGCTTTCCGTCCATATCCGCCGCTGCCAGCCAAAAACCTTCTTTTTTCAGTCGCCGGGCTGTTTGAACCAAATTGGCTACCCTGGCTACCGGCAAATGTTCCGCCGCTCCGGCTGCCACCTTGGCCACGGTCTGGTTGAGAGGAACAGCCCGGCGTTTGGGGATGATGATGCCGTCAGCTCCGGCGCAGAGAGCGCTCCGCATTACGGCCCCCAGGTTGTGGGGGTCTTCCAAACCATCCAGTATGAGTAAAAGCGGCGGATGCTCTTTTTTAGCCGCGGCCTCCAGCAAATCTTCCAGCTCAACATAGGCAGTAGCAGCCGTATCCGCCGCCACCCCCCCATGATTCTCTCCGGCCAGGCGGGATAATTTCGACTTATCCAGAAAAACAAAAGGCACCTGTTTCTCCCGGCACAAAGCCGTCACTTGTCGGCTAAAAGCCTGATCGATCCCCTCAGCCAACAACACCCGGTTAAGGGCCCGCCCGGCCTTCAGAGCTTCGAGCACACTGTTACGTCCTACAATATATTCAGACATTGCGATTTCCTTTCGATTTTGCAATTTTGTTAGGAATAGTGTGGAGTTTGGAGAGTGTGGAGTGTGGAGTGTGGAGTGTGGAGTTTTGGGTGTTTTTGCTACGCAAAAACTCTTTATTTTATTAAATAAATGTTTCGCGAAGCGAAACTACAATAACTCCACACTCCACACTCCACACTCCACACTCCACACTCCACACTTCACCGTCCATCCTCCTTAAGCGCGAGGATGAGCTTTATCATACGCTTCCCTGATCCTGCTCTTCGTAACATGGGTGTAAATTTGGGTTGTTGATAAATTGGCATGGCCTAAAAGTTCCTGTACTGCTCTGAAATCTGCTCCGTTGTCCAGTAAATGAGTGGCAAAAGAATGGCGCAGGGTGTGGGGGCTGATTTTTTTACTTAGGGCGGCTATTTCTGTGTATTTATGGACAATATTGCAGATAGAGCGGCTGGAAAGCCGTCCGCCGAACCGGTTTAGGAGGAGCGGTTGCTTAGCCTTGGGGGCTTGCCCTTGCTGCTGCCGTTCCCGGCAATAAGCTTTTACTGAGTCCAGGGCAAATTGCCCCAGGGGAACCAGCCGTTCTTTGCCGCCTTTGCCCAAAACCCTGGCATAACCTATGGCAAAATCCAGGTCATCCCAGTTGAGGCCCTCCAGCTCGCCTACCCGCAAGCCTCCGCCATAAAGCAGTTCCAAAATAGCCCGGTCCCTCAGGCCCGGCAAATCCCGGCCCGGGGCAGCCAAAAGCGCTTCCATCTCCGGCTGATAGAGGAAGCGGGGCAGGCGTTTTTCATTTTTGGGGCTTGATACCAGAGCAGCTACGTTTTCTTCAGCCTCTCCTTCCCGGCAAAGAAAGCGATAAAAAGAACGCACGGCGGAAAGCTGGCGGCTCATGGTTTTTTTGCTGAGGTCATGCCGTCTGAGATAAGCTAAATAACCCCGCATAGTCAGGGCATCCAAAAGCCGGGGGGAGGCCAGATGCGGCTCTACATTTTGCTGGGCGGCCAAAAAGAGGGCAAAGCGCTGCAAATCCGCGCCATAACCACGCAAAGTGTGAAAAGAGCAGTGTTTTTCCGTTTGCAGATAAAGCAGAAAGCGGTCGATCAAAGCGTCCATATTATCCTCTTTCAGTTGGATATCTCTAAAAATTGCTTACTCTTGTGATAGCTCCGAGTTTTTAGAAGCGCCAAGTTGCGAATTCCGTCAGAGCTTTCAAGGCTCTAGCGGCTATGGCCCGGTTTTTCTCCCGTTTATCCCGGATCCTTTGTTCCAGGGGAGGGAGAAGAGCAAAAGTAATATTAGTGGGCTGGAAGTTTTCCCGGGGCGAAAGCAGATAATTGACCAGCCCGCCGACAGCTGTTTCGGCCGGCCAGATGAGAGGTTCCTGTCCCAGCCGGCGCCGGGCTGCGTTTATTCCTGCCGCCAACCCGCCGGCTGCCGATTCCACATAACCTTCCACCCCGGAAATTTGTCCGGCTAAAAACAAATTCGGCCGGACCAGAAGGGATAAATCCGGGGCTAAAAGCCGGGGAGAATCCAGATAGGTGTTACGGTGCATCATGCCATAACGCAAAAAGACTGCCTGCTCCAGTCCGGGAATCAGGCGGAAAACCCGTTCCTGCTCACCCCGGCGCAGCCGGGTTTGAAAGCCCACCAGATTGTAGGCAGTGGCAGCGGCATTGTCCTGGCGCAGCTGCACCACAGCATAAGCCTCGCCGCCGCCGGGCAATTCCAGCCCCACCGGTTTCAAAGGCCCGAAGCGCAAGGTATCCGGCCCGCGAGCCGCCATAGTTTCCACTGCCAGGCAGCCTTCAAAACTCTTTTCAGCTTCAAAATCATGAAGGGGATAAAGCTCCGCCTCCCGCAAGGCCTGCCAAAAGCGCAAGTATTCCTCCCGGTTTAGAGGGCAATTAAGATAATCGGCCCGGCCTTTGCCATAGCGGGAAGCAAAAAAGGCCCGGTCGAGGTCAATACTGTCCCGCTCAATAATAGGGGCAATGGCATCATGAAAAAAGAGCCGCCCTCCTGTGATCTGTTCCAAGGCCCGGCAAATTCCGGGTGAGGCCAAGGGCCCGGCAGCAATAACGGTCAGTTCTCCCGACCCTAAATTGGTAAATTCTTCCAATTCGATCTCAATCAGAGGGTGTTTCCTCAGCTTTTCTTCAATAAAGCCGGAAAAATTCTCCCGATCCACAGCCAAAGCCCCACCCGCCGGCAGACGGCAAGCATCAGCCGCCGCCATGATCAAAGAGCCCAAGCGGCGCATTTCCTCTTTCAAAAGCCCCACAGCATTTTCCAGGCTATCGCCCCGCAGGGAATTACTGCAAACCAGCTCAGCCAAATTACCGGTTTTATGAGCCGGAGTCATAGTAGCAGGCCGCATCTCAAAAAGACGCACAGCCACCCCTAAACCAGCAGCCTGCCAAGCCGCCTCGCAACCAGCCAGACCGCCACCGATGATTGATAAAGGTTGTTTCATATTACCTTCCTTCATTAGTAGCTTACGGACAAAGTAAGCTAAAATAAAACAAGAATTTCATTCAATAGTTTTCGAGGAGCGAAAACTTACCAACATTCTGATTTCTGAATACTGAATTCTGAATACTTGCGGTCGCAGACCGCGTTAGTTTTATTGTAGAAATTACTGCTGAAGAGTCATAAACACCATATTTTCTTTTTTTTCGTTTAATAGAACAAAAACTGGAAATATATGGCAATAGGTACCTGGTATTATTTTCCTTTTTACTCGATAATTGTCGATGAATAATCGACAATTTATACCATTTATCTACATTTCTTTCCTATAATATCAAGTATACCGGAAAATTCACTATGCTAGTTTTTAAGAATTTTTTTATTTTAGGTGTTTACAAGCCGTCAATTATGTGATATAGTATCATCATGGTAAGATGTTGTCGTACTATGCCTGAAATGCAAACATGTGTTATACCAGGGGTTTAGCTTGTATCCGGCGAGTGGTGCACCAAGATGCGCCCGGTTATTATACCAAGCGGCTCATCGCAGATCGCAGTATGGTAAAATACGACAAAATAACTGATAATCGCCAGTTGAGTTAAGAACTGTTTATTACATATAATTAAGAATATCGTAAAAATAGTGCTTGATTTGACTTGCCGGAGGGTTTTCGGAGCGGTATTGGAGGCAATAATGCATTCTGTCTGCCCTACAGCCCGGTTTTGAACGCTGAAGTAATGCTAAAAATCGACAAAATATGACGAAATTTGTCGACATATCTAAGAACTATTTCAGAATTGAGATAAGATCGTTTTGCGTTTTGCAACTCGGATCTGTCCGGGTTGAAAATGTAGATAAATATTAATAAAATACATAAAAAAGGAAGAAATGATAGACATTAGGGGAAAAAAGTCGCTTTACAATAATATGAGTCCGTTTGGGCTCCAAGAAAAAGGTGGAAGATAAAAATGGAACAAATCAACAAAGTGTTTTATGAAG
Source organism: Clostridiales bacterium (assembly GCA_009783415.1). GTDB lineage: Bacteria > Bacillota > Dehalobacteriia > UBA4068 > UBA4068 > WRHF01. The sequence continues at coordinate 12,147 of WRHF01000057.1, read as the reverse complement.
CCAAAGAAGGTAACAAGGATGCTTTCGCTAAGTTGTTTGATTTTTATTGGAAAAGAGCCTATTATATCTGCTTTGCCAAGCTGGGCAACCGGCCTGATGCCGAGGATGCGGCTCAGGAGGTTTTTTTGCTGCTGATGAAGCGGATCAACAGCATTGCCGATCCCCGCTTTTTGTCCCGTCATATCCAATGGCTGGCCCTGGAGATCTGCGGAAACCATGGCAAAAAGGGCAAAGGGATCCATCCCAGCAATATTGTGCCGATCGATAGCCTCCATGAAGAACCCTATGTAAAGGAAGAAGAATTTCTCCCCGAGGCTTTTCTGGAAAGGGAGGATCTAAAGGCACAGGTTCTGGCGACTATCCGCGAATTGCCGGAAAAGCAGCGTGAGGTCTTATTATATTATTATTACAGCGGTCTTTCCACCGAATTGATCGGCAAGCATATGAAGATCCAGTCCAGCACCGTCAGGACCCATTTGCAGCTGGCCCGGGCGACTCTCAAGAAAAAATTCCAGGCAAAAATCTCCAAAAGAGAGATGGAGATGGTGGGGGCTGTCCCGGTTTTGAGCCGGATCTTGGAAAGCGATATGAACCGGATCTGCGTGCCTGATATCCAAAGCCATATCTGGAATGTGCTGGAGAAAAAAATAGGACTGAAAGGCGCAAAGCTGAGCTCCGGCGTCAATAGCAGTGTTGCTGCCAAGGGTACTGCGGGGCTTGGTCTAAAGCTTGCGGTGAGCGGTATGGTGGTAGTAGCGGGCCTGGGGGCTGTTTTTGCCGGTACCAATTATGCCAAGATGATCCAGGAGCCTCCCGATAGTCCGGCTTATACGGACAAGGTGCTAAGCGAATCCGCAAATGGGATCTTGGAGGCGCTGCAGAAGGTCAAAAACAGGGATGATTGGGATAACTTTCTTTTGACCTGGCAGTTTTTGAGCCCGGGTAAGGCAGAGGAAGCAGAGGAAATGATTTATGAAGTATATTGCCGGGATATTGAGGGAGACAGGGTTATTGCCGGCAGCAAGGAAAGTGATGGTGAGTTCAGCATCGCCTGGGATGTGGTTTCAATAGATACGGCTTTGCCGCAGGATGTAGCATCTTGGGTAGAAGATAATATAAAGTGAGTGGCTGGAAAGTGAAGAATCAGCTCACGGAGGTTAGTGGTCATTTTGACCGCTAACCAAAAAAACAAGAGTCTAATTGACAGAATCAATCTGAATTCTGAATTCTTATGGTAGAAGACCGTAATAGAAAAGCAGTGCAAGTACTTAGCGCCAAGTGACCGGACAAGCTCATTAAATATATAGCACAACTACTTGGCGCACAAGTAAGGCGCACAAGTAAGCCGCATAAGTACACAGCATAAGTGTATACGAGTACAGCGGTTTACGTGGGAGAACGGTTATGTGGTTTAAGGATTTAATCTATAAAGACTTGGTCTACCTTATGTTCCCGGCGGGCATAAGGATTTTCGCTTGTTCGGAGCGTTTCCTGATGCTTTGCCGCTTAACAATATAATTGTAAGTATCTAGTATCTAGTATCTAGTGGCTAGTACCATGTGTCAACTAAATCTCTACAAAATCAGTCCTAACGTCATCCCGGACTTGATCCGGGATCCCCTGCTTACCTCCGAGGGATTCCGGGTCAAGCCCGGAATGACGGGAAAGTGAAAGTGTATGGTTTTAGATGTCACAACCTACTAGAACGGTTGACTTTCGCTTCGCGAAAGGATTGTAGCAAAGAGCTTGTTTTTATTGATACCAAGTGGGAGTAAGTTACTAAAAGTTTTTGTGCTTGTGCTGTAAGTCTTCTTTAAAACAGAGCGAGACTGGAATGCACAAGTAGGGATGAAGAAAGAGATAGTTTGGAATGATGCTTAGGTTTTGTTTTGGAAATACAGTTTTAATGGAAAGAGATAGTAGAAATTTGTAATTTTTAACTTTATTTGAAAAGGCAAATAATGCGCCGTATGAGGCGTAAGCAACTCGTAGCAAATAGTAAGCACTAAAAACAGTAAGATTTTTGCCCAACATCCCCCGGTTCTTCGGGTTCTGCTCTTAATATAAGAGGGGTTAGGTGAAAATCGGAGGATTCGCATAATGATTTTTAATGGGATTATTTTCCTTAGATTCTAAGAACTTCTTAAGAAAATTCTGGTTTGAAAGGACTGATATTTAATGAAGGTCAAAAAAATGACAAAGAAGTTGGTGGCACTTTTCCTGACATTTGTGATGGTGCTGGGCATGATCCCGATCGGCCCCCTTGCTCCCAAGATCGCAGAGGCTCAGATGTCCCACCTGCAAAAGACGTCGGCAAACTTTATCGATGTTCAGATCGGTTCGTTCCACTGTGCGGCTCTTGATGATGAGGGGCGCGTCTATACCTGGTGCGCCACCCAAGGCACCGACAGCGGCCTCTATAATCTGGGTCGTCCTACCTCTAACTATAACAGATGTACGCAGGTTGCGATAGCCTATGAGAATGGTGCGCAAGTTCCCATGCCATGGATCAAGAAGATCAGTACTGCTCTCTGGGGAACAGTAGCTCTTGACGGAAGCGGTAATATCTGGTCCTGGGGCAACTATCATGTAACAGCTGCCCACCGGGCAACTGCTCTCGGACATGCCTATATAGAATATAATAGCAGGATGAATTATCCTATGAAAGTAACCATGCCTCCGGGTGTCACAGCGGTGGATGTGGCTGCTTCTCATACCGGCGGGCGCTTCATCGGCAGCGATGGCGGTCTCTATGTTTGGGGAACAGGCTCAAACTCACAAGAAGGCGGCGGAAACGGCTATATCCTCGGAACCGGCACAAGTACAATGGCGGCAACCCCAATCAGGCTGACGCTGGGTGAAAACGGCGCAAGTTTGCTTTCAGAAAGGTTTGTCCAAGTATCTTCTTCAAACACTTGGGGCAATAACTGTTCTATTGCTCTAACGGAAGATGGAAAAGTATATACTTGGGGGAATACCTCAGGGAGTTCCGACACTGTAATAACCGAAGCAGGCGGTTCGCTTAGGCCCAGGCTTGTCCCGCTGCCTGCCGGAATGGGCGATGTTGTAAAAGTTGATGCCAATAATGGAGGTTGGGGAATACTGGATAACCTTGGCCAGCTTTGGTTATGGGGACGTAATGGATTATTCAGATCAGGCAGTGGGAACTTTTATTATAATATCAATTCAACTGAAACTCCAGGTACAACAGGCAGAAGTTCATCTATGCCGCAGTTGGTCACCCAGGTATTCAGCAGAGGAACGACCTCGGCAACTAACCGGGAAGTTTGGGTTGCCCCGAAATGGCAACAATTCAGCATGTACTCTTGGGGTATTCTTGCTCTTGATGAACAAGGCAGGGTCTTTGCCGGCGGGCATTCTAATAATGGAGGACAAAACGGTTCCCCGGCCAATGTGGCAAATACCTTGAACAGATTAGCATATTTCAGGCCCGGGATTGTTCCCGATGATGTAACAATTCACACTGTCAGCGCAGGCTGGCGGGGTTGTGCCTTTACCGATGAATATGGAAACTGTTATGTCAATACAAGCACAGGCGGCTATGATTATAGTAGCGGAGGAAGAACTCGAAACGAGCCCTGGGTACATGTGGTGAACGATTTTACCCCGCTCTTCACTAATATTTCAGTGAACCCGGATGAAAAGGTAAAACGCTATAACGACGCTCTGGCAAATCTCACAGCCACTATTTCGGGACCAGTCTCTGATCGGGTTCAATATGTCATCCTCCGCGCAGACGATACGGCGCCATATGTTTTTGAGAATAGAAACTATTATGACGGCATCCGGCCCTGGAGTGTGCCTGGAGGGCCGGGCAGTGAAACTTACGGTGTTGGGGAAACATATTATAGTCTATCCTTTTTCGATCTTGATCCCCCCTATTTTGTTGATGGCTCCGGCCAGAAAATTTTAGGCTCACCTAATGCTACTGCAGCCTCTTCGCGATATTATGCCAACCCGGTGATTACAGAGTATATGTTTAATGAGGCTTGGAATAAAAAGCAAGCCGTTGGCGAGGCCGGATTTTTAGATGCTTCATTTTCACTAAGGGATATAATCCCCGAACACAGCGTGATCTGGCTTCAGGTGAGAAATGGCGTACATACAAACCGGATGATTGTACCTTTTGATAATGTCTACACGGATTCCATGTATGTTTATGTGAAGGGCGTCTTGAGCGGCACAGGTAAGGAAATATATCCTCCCCAACCCGTGCCAGGTAATCAGGTTGCCAGATCCGGATTTAACCTGTCAACTAATATCTATGGTCTGCCCCTGACTCGGGACAAATTAGATATCGTCTATAAAAAAGAATTGGGCCAGGTACCACCCATGGGTTGGGATATTGTCCAGCCTTCCCTGGTAACAAATCCGACTGTATTTCCGGGAGCGTCATTTTATGAACTTGATCCGCCCAATCAGACCGGGCTGGAATCATTACGTGACTGGTATGGCATCAATCACCGTTTGCTGATGCCTGATGGATACCGCAGAGAAATCGTTCTTGACGACTATAGGTACTATACCTACAGATCTGCACCGACAACGATTGCCCCGACAGCTACCGACCCGGAAGGATTCACAAATATTACTGCATTTACCTACAAAAAGAGACCGGAACTGTGGGAGAACATCAGGTTCCATTATGTCTATGAAAATGCAACCGATGTTACTGTAGTACCTCCGAATACAAATCCGGAGTTACTTGAGCAAAGAATACCGGTTGGCGGCAGTACATCTTTGATAGAACCGTTTTATCCGCCGGACTCTGTCATTAATAGTGATGTTCCGGTCGGATACCGTATTGGTTCATTTAATGCAGGTGATACATATATAGAGACCATATTCCCGGATGGCTTTAATCCGGTAGTTACAAAGACTCCGACCGGGACAGATATTTATATTATCTACAAGGGCGGAAAAAAGATCGTTTCCGAAACCTTTTATGAGGTAAAAGGTCATAAAGTAACCAACGGCGTTGTCACACCTGCGGATAAGAAAGAGCCAATCGAAAACAATGCCGGCTTCAAGGAAATCCGAAAAGGCTATGATGAAGATGATGATGTTACCTGTGACGGTCAAAATATCAACAACCAGATCCTCAGTGGTTTTGAACTCTGGAGGGAAAATGCCAGTGGTGTTATGGTGCATGAAAAAACAGTTGCCTTTGACTGGAAAACAAACGCCAACCCTTTTCTTTCCGGCAGCTATGAATGGATTTCTGCCGAAATAGAAAAAATCGACGCCGACTGGCAGATCCACTGGCTGTATTATCCCGGGATAATTGTACCCGATGAGTATAAAGCTACTATCAATGTATATTGGCGCGGCATGACCAGCATTGTCTATGGTATTCTTCTGAACAGTGAAACTGTCGTTGATCTGGCCGGCGCTGAGAAGGTTTTTGATGAAGATAGATTTACCTATATTAAGGATCCGTATGATCCGAACCAATGGGCGCTTTCACCCCAGGAAAAATACGACACCTATACCCCAAAAGGAGATAAATCGCCTGCAGAGGTTACGCTGATAGCGGATTCGGACGGAGGAAACTCTGATATCAACTTCTGGTATAATGCCGACATCAATGAAAACGGGATCATTGATGAAGATGAGTACATAACGATCAAACATCGTATATACGGCGATGACGCAAATGAGATTATTGATGGTAAGGGTGATAAAGTAGCCGATATAGATATTAAGCCTTTCCTTTTGGGCAATGAATATATAGGGTTTCCTACTGATATTGAGGGCTATTACCCTGTCGGTTGGTGCGTCGGCGAATATAACGCCGATATGGACGACGAGGATCTTAATTTGATAGATACCATGGCCGATATATTGGGTATTTGCTTTGAAACCGATCTGACTTCCAACGGTCAGGTGATGACTATTATCTATAGGAAAATCGCCGGTAAAATGACTATCAACTACCGGGGAGAAACCTGGGCCGGTACCGTGGTGCCTAGTACCCCGCAGGAAATATTTGGTTTGGAAGGCGAGGATGTGACCTGGCAGTTGGTTGATCCCTTTAAAGACGACCTTTTGTGGATTTTAGACACGGCTAATTCAACTCTTCCCCCGGGAGATCCTTTGAAGTTTGTCATGACCGAAGCCCCGCAAGAATACACCTTTGTCTATAAGGAAAACCTGACCCTGGCTGTTATTACCGTACAAGGCAAGTCCACGGATGATAAGCTCAACATCGAAAAAACCATCAAGGAAATTCCTACCGGTGGAAAAATGACTGTCAAAGCGGATGTCATCCCCAATTATAAAGTAACAGGCTGGAAGCTCTATGATAGCGATGGTGTAGAGGCTGGGAGCGGCTCCGGTGATGAGGTTGAAGTTACCCTTATTAAAGGCGCCCAAAAGATAGTCTTTACCTATGAATGCCTTGATACCGTAGTTTATGTAAGAGCTGTTGATAAAGATGGGAATCTTTTAGCTTCCCAGTACTTTTATGATGCCATATTGGACGGGGTTTATTCGGTGCGGGCGCTCTATGTACCGGGATATGCCCTTGATGATGCCCTGATCAAAGTTATTGATCCCGTTCTTGAAGGCACCAATATAGTGGAATTTAAATATGAACTCCGGCAAAATGTGGTTATTGAGTTTTATGAGGTAGGGGAAAGTATGCCCATAAAGGTCATGAATGTCAAAGAAAACCCCCTTGACCCCCTGCCCCGTACCTATACTGCAGCTAAACTGGAAGATGAATTAAAGGATGCCTATTATATCTTCAATGAAGAGGAAACGCTTGACAACGGAACAGTTGTGCCTTTCACAGTTACAGAGTTGCTCACCGAACAAGTATTCAAGGTCTATTTTGACAAAAAAACAGTTCCGGTTCGCATTGCTCTGAAGGACATTGATTCCGGTGATATAAAAGAATGGATCGATGATTTCTTTACTGATGAAGAAAATTGGCTGCGGGCTAACGAAATGGCAACCTTTACCGCAAAGGCGATGCTGGGTTATGTCATAACAGAGCCATACAGCAAAACAGTATTGGTGGATCCGAACAGCACTGTACTGACTCCTCAAGTTGTTACCTTTGAATACAGGAAGAGCCAGTTGGGTGATGTTACTGTTCTCTTCTACTATGACGGTGATGAAATTAATAATAAATTGGAAGAATATACCATAAATGCCGAAATTGGCAGTACCTTCTCCGTTACCGCAACCGACAGCTACCCCGGTTTTGAGCTGATAGATCTTGAACCGACCAAGTCGATCCTGGTAGCTGCTACTAATCCTGTAATGAAGTTTGAATATAAGGAAAAGAAAGCTGATATTACCGTCAAACTGGTAAATGTCCTTGATCCTACTGATGTTCTCCTGCCGGGGTTGTATCCAATGACTATGACGGTGCGGGCGGGGGTTGATGTATTGATCGAGCCGCCGGCGGTAACCGGTTATGTTTTGCAGGAGCCGTATAGCTATAACCGTGCCTATACGGATGGCGAAGAGCTGGTCTTTAATTATACAAAGATCAATGAAATGCTGGTCAATATCATAGTCCGGGGTATTGACAAAGCCACCGGGAAAAACATTTACAGCCATGTGGTATCGGTACCGCGTGACGATACAGGAACAGTCAGTATCACAGCCTTTGATGTGCTGGGATATGACCTGCTTTCTTCCACTCCCTCCCCGGTAGTGGTACCTACCGACGGCAGCCGGGCCGAAGTGGTCTTTGAATACAGCAGCAAGGAAACTTATGTTATTATCAAAGCAGTGCTGGACTCGGATGGATCACCGGTGCCGGAATTCAGTGATATTTATATACCGGCCCAGCTGGATCAACCCATAATCTATAACGCTCCTTATATCCCAGGCTATACGCTGGTAGGCTCTCTGACCGAGAGGATTAATTTTGTTAGCGCTACTAACCGGACTATCATCTTCAGATATGCGAAGGCCGAAGGCAATGTGACTATTCTCTTGAAAGAGACTAATAGTGAAGGCAAGGTAATCAAGGTCTTGACGGATACCCTGGCGGTTGATGTGCCTAAGTCTTACAATATCATGGACTATAATCTGGCGACCGACAATTACAATTATAACGGCCTGCCCCAAATCCGTAATGTAATTGGCAGCAATACTAATACCATAATTGAGTTCTATTACACCAAGCAGGCACGGGCGCTTGAGGCACAGCTCCTTGATGTAACCGGCGGTGGTTCTGCCTTGCTTGGAACGATCTCCATGGGCAACTTCCCCATAGGCGAATTGGTGCAAATCAATGCGCCGGCTGCACCGGCTGGCCGGAACGACTTGAAACTGATCGGCGCTAATCCTATTTATGTAATAATCGGAAGCGACTCCGGAACTCAAACTGCTCAACTGAAATACGAACAGCCTGCTAGCGATGAAGTAGTGGTCAATGCGGTAGAGGCGAGCAGTGGAAATCTTCTTTACTCTCATACCATGAAGGCTGTTAGTGGAACCAGCGTGACCGTTAATGCACCGAATCCCAGCGGCTGGAAGCTGATAAGCAGCCAGCCGGCGGCAGCTACCCAGGTGGTACCGGGGGTAGTGACTTTCCTTTATGAGGAAGATCCGGATGCTTATGCCAATGTCCATTATGTGCTGAAAGACACGGATAGCAATCCAATCACGGCTCCGCCTTACATCACCTTGGATTATAAAGTGCTTAAGGGTACGAATTACACAGCCTACGCGCCTCATATTTCCGGCTATGTTCTGGTCGGCAGCCAAAGCCAGCTTTTACAGAATTTGGCTGGCAACCAGGATGTGACCTTTATCTATCAACCGGTCGGAAGCCTGATGGTGACCCATATCATCAGGGGTATCCAAGTGGATTCCGGCGGCGCTACGATAGGCGGAGAGTTGTATAACTATTCCTTCAAGGTTTTGAAGGAAACCGGCACTACCACCTATAAAGCAGCGGAACTGCCCGGTTATTTGGTAAGCGGCGCCTCCACTGTAACATTATCTAACAATGCTTCTGATATCCATACCTTCTCCTATAGCCAAAGCTTGGGCGAGGTACGGGTCATCGCCACAGACATGGCAGGCGATATTCTGCCAGGCTTTACCCCGATTGGCTTCAATAATGTGGTCATTGGTAAAATATTTAATGCCATTGCTCCCCATGTGTCCGGCTGGGTACTTGAAGACAGCGAGCCGCTTTATAGCGGCATCACAGTAAGTGCCAACCCGGCGGATAATGACATCACCTTCAAATATGTGGCGGCAGGGAATGTACGCCTGGTTCTCAAAGAGACCGGCAGCGACAATGTTATCAAGCAAATTAATGTACCGGGGCCTCAAGTATTTAATAGTGCGCCCGCTCTCCAGCATTTCACCTTTGACCCGGCAGCTACAACAATTACTTTCCCGCTTAATATTACCAGTGTGGCTGCTCCCGCAGAATATGTGATTTACTATACCAAAGATCTGCGCGACGTGGTGGTAAAAGCTGTAAATAACACCACAGGGACAGAGATCGATGTTGCTTACCGGCAAAATTTGGCTGGCCGGATCGGGGAAATGATCTATCTTACAGCGCTCAATGTTCCCGGCTTTACCCTGGCGGAGCCACCGGCCAAGTGGGTGGATGTGCCAAATGCCGCAGCTCCCTTGGATATTACTTTTGAATACGAGGAAGATGCAGTCGCTACGGTCAAGGTCACGGCCTTCTGGAATGACGGCGGTGTTGAGAGAATCATCCAGCAATACAGCTTTGCCGGCAAAGTAGACAGCAAAGCCAGAGCAGATGCTTTTGACGACCTCGTGGGTTGGGAATTAAAAGCCGGTGAGCCCTCCAGCAAGGAAATTGTGGTGACTGCCGGTACTAATGAAATTAAGTTTGAATATGTGAAGAACGTGGCGACTATAACGGTCAAGGCGATCCATTTAAGCTCTTTAGATGAGATTGTCCTGGATCCGGAGGTAACATATGAAGTGCCCAAAGGTGTGGATGTCACCATTTACGCACCCCATATCAGCGGCTATGTGGTTACAAACGATGACAGCCTGAAGTTGAATGTTAATAAGGATGAAGTTATCTACTTCTTCTATAAAACCCTGGAAGAAGAGTACGATGAGTATTATGTTCCCATATTAATTAAAGGAGTCGACTCTCTTGGCGCGGAACTGTACAGCTACACGAAGCGCATTGCCAAGGATCTCATACCGACCTATACCTTGACCTATGGTGTGGAAGTATTTGCGCAACGCGGCTATGATTTAGATCCTGGTCAGGATTTCAAATTGTATCCCGGCAAATATAATTATATCTTCACTTATACCAGCACCGCAACCACGGTCAGGATTACCCTTTTGGAGGAAGGTAGCAACAAGGATCTGGGTTCCTTCTCTGTCCCGGCAACAATAGGTGAAGCATTCGTTTACCGGGCGCCAAATGTGCCTGGCTATAAGGTGATAAGTAACCCGCCTGTCGTTACAGTTGATCCGGTTTTGCCTGATGGCGCCAGTGAAATTGTCTTTAAATATGTCATGATAAGCAGCAAGGTGAGCATAGTCTATAGAGAAGAAAACGAATATGGTCCGGTTATTCGGGTGGTAGAGATAGAAGAACCCGAGGTAAATGAGTGGGTCGAAGTGGAAACACCGGATTTGGGCCATCCTGAATACTACACAAGGCTGCAGGATAGTGTAAGTTACTACTTTAATGGTAGCGACATTGTCGAAATAAATGCCTATTATAGGAAAAATTTGGTAAGTGTAGATGTTCATAAGGTCGATTACCTTACCAAGGATCCTATAGAAGCTAAGGGAACAGTAGATAATTTGCGTCAAGGCGAGGTGGCTACAATTACGGCCCCCAGCGTACTGGGTGGCTGGGTAGTGGTAGGTTCTACCACTCAAACGATAGTCGCAAATACTGGCGTATCCGTAACATTTAGCTACCGCAGCCAGGCTATTGATGAAGTGCAGGTGAAGGCGGTAGCAAAAGATAGCGGAAAGGTTTTGCAAAGCTATTCGATGACAGGCACGGTAGGAGGAATGATAACGGTAAAAGCTCCGGACATCCTGGGCTGGAAACTGGCGCCGGGGATTGCTAATCCTCAAACCGCAGAAGTGGGTAGAGACAAAGAAATCATTTTCGAATACGAAAAAGATGTAGTAACTATAAAGGTTAGCACAAAACACTTTGAAACCAAAGCGGATATTCAGGTTGCAACCGATGTAGAGGTAGCCGTAACCGGAAGTATTACCATTTACGCGCCTCATATTAGCGGCTATGTTGTCTATGGCGCTGTAAGCAAGTCATGGGATAACATTGTGGCTAACGACAGCGTAGAATTCCTCTATAGGACGCTGGAAGAAGAGTTTGATGATCTTTTTGTCCCCATAACGATCGTGGGAGTCGATTCCCGTGATCACAGCAGGGTATTATACAGCTATACGAAACGTATACCCAAAGCCGAGATACCTTGCTACCTTGATGAGAATCTGGATCTGTTTGCGGTACCATACTATTCCTTAGATCCGGATCAGGATTATTATATTCCAGCCAAGGGAACCTATACCTTCACCTATACCAGCACTTCAGGTACGGTTCAGATTACCATCAAAGATGAGGCTACCGATGAAACAATAAGTACCTACCCGGTTCCTGCGGTAGTAGGCGAGCCTTTCACCTACCCGCCGCCGGATGTACCTGGCTACAGGTATATAAGCGTCAGCCCTGAATATGGTAAAATTGACAAAGTTTTGCCTGACGGCGCAAGTGAGATAATCTTTACCTATGCCAAGATAAAAAGCATGGTAACCATACGTTGTAAGGAAGAAGGCACAGATCTGGTTATTCGGATGGTAGAGATAGAAGAACCGGTCGAAAATGCGGAGACCACTGTAAAAGCGCCGGATTTGAGCGATATCTTCTATGAGCCGGTTGAGGAGTTTGTCAAATATATCTTTGATGGTACCAATGCTGTAGTAGTGGATGCTTACTACATTAAAAAACTGGTAAGTGTGACTGTCAAAATGATTGATTACAACACCAAACTGGAAATAGCAGCTCCGATAACAGTTCCCGGCCTGCGCCAAGGTGAGGTTGCGCAAATTGATGCTCCAGATCTCATAGGTATAAATTATGTAGTAGTAGGCCCCACTAAGCTGGCT
>WRHF01000056.1 GCA_009783415.1 Clostridiales bacterium | reverse complement strand
GCATGAAGATAACAAGCACGCTGCCTGTCGTCTTTGCTCATTTTGGCAAACGGTTTATGCGCGTAGAGGATTATTCTTGTGTGGTTGTCATATATCTCTATTTCAGGCGCCGGCAATTGGTAATACTCTGTTTGAGAAACCACTTTATCAAAGCCGCTGCCTCTTTCCTCGCAAATCCCGATCCGCCGCATAAAGCCGGCAAGTTTTTCATTACGGGAAATAGGCGGGTGATCAAGAAAACGGCTTTTTTCGATTAAAGGCGTCCCCGGATTTGTGATTTCCATTCTGCTTTCAAATATCTCGACCATAGGTCCGGCGCCATGCAGAAAGAAATTTTGATGAATGATGAGGTTCGCAATCAATTCACGGACAGCCAATTCCGGATACATTGGAACATTTTTTCTAAGCGCCGCCCCGATAACCTCATTATCGGGTACCATGCCGTTAATGTACCCTATTAATTCTTCAAAACCATTTGCATATCCTTTCCCGCCGATATGTTCTTTGCTTGCGGAAGATACCCTGCTGTCGCTGTTATATTTGATCACGCGGATAGCCTTACGCTCCAGAGAAGGGAAATCAGAAAGCCGGCGCGCGAAAAGGATAGCTCCTAGATTTGTAATATTATAGTTTCCGGCTTCGTTTCTGACAATCATTTTTTCTTCATGAAGTCTTTCAATAATCGCTGGCTTATTGCTGGGTAAAAGGGAAGGATCTTATTACCTGTAAGCGTTTCGGCAAGCTGCTCGCCCTACCTACCAATCGTAACACCTATCATCGTAACTTTGCATTTCCTCCAGCCAATCCGGCATTTCATCTTTGATATCCTCTTTCAGATTCTCATAATCATCCTGATCGATTACACCTTTTTCCAACATAAAACCATAGAATTTCTTGATGCCGGCTGCATTCGATTTGATGTGCGCACAGCTTGACCATAACGCTTTTCGAATAAACCAATCACCCAAAAAACTACTGATTTTATAGCAGCCATATGTGACATCCAAAGCGTCATAATAACACAGAAAATAATTAATATAAAAATCAACATTATTCACATGGTTTTTAATCGTCTTCTCAGACAGGCCTTTATTGCTAAGCCATTCCTCAAACTCCGATAAATAAGTATTGTTGATCTTATGGATTTCTTCTACCTTTTTCTCGTATTCCTGATAATCTTCTTCATGATCAAAAGTCATTTTTATCTCCTCCTTGCTTATTCTTTAGTTCTTCTAGCCTTCAAATCTGATTTTAAAAAGCCCAAAATGGGCTTTTTAAATTACAAAACAACATCGAATATACGCTTACCGCCGGCAAAATCTATCCATTCTGTGCGGTGTTGCTTATTTGCCTCTTTGCGGAAATCAAATGTCAGAAGATAGCCGGCTGATGCGTTATTGCTGTTCATACAACCTAAAAGCTGCTCATAGGCTTCCTGATGCTTACTATCGCCGTGCCAGATTTTGATTTCGATGATGAACTGATCGCGCCCGAAATCTACCACAATATCCATGCGGCGTAGATCTGCTAACTGGCTCTCTAAATGATAAAAGCCCTGTCCGTTAATGAGAGGTATCAGATATGCCAAAAAGATTTTTTTTCCGTGTTTTTCTAGAAACTGTTGGTCATTTTTATTGAATAGTTTGGTGAAATGGGTGGCGAATTTGCGTAAACATAATTCCATATCAAAACGCCCGTTTTTGCAAACATCGTTTAGCTGCACTTCCTCGATTCTCTTGTTCGGTGACCCTTCATCTTTTGAAATAAAATAAGTACAGATCACATTTTCAAATATTTTGTTTGCTACGGCGATCCCTTGCTCTGTTTCTTTGATAAACCCATACATAGCAGCCATTTCAACCGTAGGATTCATAGTTGTGTAGGTTCTATTCCGGCCAAGGATTAGGATGTCATAAATTAAATCATATAATTCTTTATTGTTCTCAAGATTTTTACCTATGTCGTCATACAGGGTATTTCTTTCTTTATATAACATTTTTACTGCATTGCGTACACCCCCCTGTGTCCAGTCTTTGTCGAGTTCCTCATCTATGGCTTGACAAACTCTTGATACTAAAAACGGATATCCGCTGGTGAATTTGTATATTTCAGCAGATATTTCCCTGATTTCCATGCCTGTATTATAATCGGTTTCATACTCTTTGAGCATGGTAACAATCTCGGCAGGGCTAAAAGACATATCAACTTCAAAATTAACAGCTATATTCCACGGCGAATTATATATCTTACCCTCTTCGCTTGCAGGTTCATATTTCCCCTCGCTGATCATTTTCGATTTGATGTTCTTGATATCATATACTCCTGCCAGGATCACGCTGTGGAATGTAAAGGAATACCCGTTCCCGCGGGAGAGGTATTTGCTTCTGAGCATTCCTAAAAAATGGAGGAATACCTGATTATTACTGGTTTTGTCAACTTCGTCGATCAGTAAAACGATTTTCCTGTCCCGGCACATTTTATCTAAATGAAAACCTAAAAGGTCAAAATCTATGATACTTTCATTAGGCCAGGCAGCGGCGAAATCCTTGTCTATATTTTCAAGTGCTTTGGAGACATGGAGCAGAAAACGTTGGCAAAATGAGGCAGGGCTTTTGAACATGGTTTCTCCTACACCCTCAAAGCTCAGGTTTATACAGGTATAATCACTTGCTAAAGCTTTGGTAAGCGAGAATAAGGTCGTCGTTTTACCGTATTGCCGCGCCCGGTTTATCGTAAAATAATAACGTCTGTCTATCAGTCTGATAATCTGCTCCAGTTTGCTGCTGATATCGACCATATAATCTTCTTCAGGCACACATCGCCCCGTCACATTAAATTTACGCATAGATCAACACCCCCGTTTTCTATTATAATTATATACTCGTTGCTGCAGCAATGCAAGCCTAAATTCCCATTGCAATTCTTTGAACGATTTGATTAATATGATGATTAGGCTTTATTGCCAAAATTCACTCTATTAATAAAAAATGACCTCAGCCCCTTGAAAAGGAGGGCTTTTTTTGATACAATAAAATAGTATCAATGTCTTTTTCTAGTTTTTATATTAAAGATTACATAAGGAGGCATAATGGCAATGCGAATTGAACAACACCCCATTTTGGAGTTTGACCGCAAAGAAAAGATCACTTTTTTCTTCAACGGACAAGAAATGGAAGGGTATGCCAGCGAAACTATTGTGGCTGCTTTGCATGCTGCCGGGGTGAAAGAGCTGGGTAAAAGCCCTGAATTGCACCGGCCCCGCGGCCTTTTTTGTGCGATTGGTAACTGTTCTTCCTGCTTGATGGTGGTGGATGGCCAGCCCAATGTCCGGGCTTGTGTCGTCAAAATCAAGCCGGGGATGCAGGTGGAATTGCAAAGCGGGAAGGGGGATCTGAAGTGATAAACGTGGAAATATTGATTGTCGGCGGAGGCCCGGCCGGACTTTGCGCAGCTAATGCTGCGGCGGATCTTGGAGCTTCCGTACTGATTTGCGAGCGGGACGAAATTCCGGGGGGGCAGTTGGTCAAACAGACCCATAAGTTTTTCGGCTCCCGCAAGCAATATGCCGGGGATCGGGGCATTGCTATCGGCGATTTCCTTCTGGACGAAGTGATAAATGACCCTAAAATCGAAGTTATGCCCGATACAACAGTCATCGGAATTTATGAAGATGGTCTGGTTCTGGCAGAGCGCTCTGAAGAGATCATTAAAATCAACCCTCGGAAAATTATTATAGCCACAGGGGCGGCGGAGAAATTTTTGACTTTTCCCGGTAATGATTTGCCCGGCATTTACGGAGCCGGGGCTGTGCAAACCCTGATGAATGTGGCAGGGGTCATCCCCGGCGAGCGGGTGTTGATGGTTGGCGCCGGCAATATCGGTCTGATCGTTTCCTATCAGCTGGCCCAAGCCGGGGTAGAGACCGCCGCGGTTATCGAAGGCGCGCCCACTATCGGCGGCTACCTGGTTCATGCCTCAAAAATCCAGCGCCTTGGCATCCCGGTGCGCACCGGCTATACCATCAAGGAAGCTTACGGCGACGGCAAAGTGGAAGGCGCGGTCATTTGCCGGCTGGATGCTGCCTGGAATATGATCGAGGGCAGTGAAGAGGATATCAAATGTGATACCATCTGCCTGGCCGTGGGTCTGACTCCTCTTACCGAATTGTGCTGGCAGGCCGGCTGTGAAATGGCTTTTATCCGGGAGCTTTCCGGTCATGTGCCGCTGATCGATAAGTATTTACAAACCACCAACCCCAAAATCTATGTGGCCGGGGATGTAAGCGGGGTGGAAGAAGCCTCCTCCGCCATGGTCGAAGGCCGCCTGGCCGGCTATTCCGCCGCGTGCAGCCTGGGATATGGTCTGGATACTGCCCCTTCCTTGCAGGCCGGAGCCATGGCAGAGTTGGATGAGCTGCGGGCCGGGCCTATGAGCGACAGGATCCGCCAGGGTGTGGAAAAAGTTGAAAAAATGGTAACAAAGGGAGGGGTATAATATGTTGATCAATACGGGAATACCCACCAAAGAAGATTTAGCAAAAGTCGACCCTTCCGCTGAGCGCTTGGCTCAAGGCCCGGTTGCTATTGTGGAATGCTTCCAGGAGATCCCCTGTAACCCCTGTGTGGATGCCTGTAAGCGAAATGCTATCAATATCGAGGGAGATATTAACGGTTTGCCTATTGTGGATTTTGAAAAATGCAATGGCTGCGGGGTCTGCATTGCCCACTGCCCGGGCCTGGCCATCTTTGTAATAGATAAAACCTATAGCGAAAGCCATGCCGTAGTACGTTTGCCTTATGAATTTGTTCCGCTGCCGGAAAAAGGCCAATTAGCTTGCGCCCTAAACCGGGCCGGCGAAGAGCTTGGCAATTTTGAAGTGGTGCGGGTGATCTCCGGCGGAGCAAAAAACAAAACGACCACAATCTGGCTGGCAGTACCCCAAGACCTGGCCATGGAAGTACGCAGCATCAAGGCGCCAAACTCAGCGCCCAACATTCAAAACTCAGCACCTGGGCTCCAAAGCAGCCCAACGGATACCCTGATTTGCCGATGTGAAGATATCACCTTGGACGAGATCCGCCGGGTGATTGCTGACGGCTACCGGACAATTGATGAAATCAAAAGAGTTACCAGGGCAGGGATGGGGCCTTGTCAAGGACGCACTTGCCGTCAGCTGATAGCCCAGGAGCTTTCCCGCCATTTCGGCATTCCCATGGAAGAAGTCTTAATGTCCACCTTCCGCCCCCCTGTCAAGCCGGTCAAGCTGGGCAGTTTTGTGAAAGGGGGAGATCTGTAATGAAAAAGGCCTACGACATAGTGATTATCGGCGGCGGCATCACCGGCTGCGCCTTAGGCTTCGAACTGGCAAAAAGAGGCCGCAAAGATATTTTGATCATCGAAAAAGAATACTTGACTTCCGGGGCTACCGGACGTTGCGGGGCGGGTATCCGCCAGCAATGGGGTACGGTCTTAAATGCCACTTTGGCCCGGGATTCCACATATCTTTTTGAAAATTTGGAAGAATATACTGGATATAAAGGTGATTGCGGTCTCAATCAGGGAGGCTATCTGATAGTCGCCTATACCGAAGCCGAATGGACTCAATTCCAAAAAAACCTGGAGTTGCAGCATGGCCTTAATATCCCCGTCCAAAAACTGGATCCCCAAGGAGCAAAAGAAATTGTCCCACATCTGAATACAGAAGGCCTCTATGGGGCCACTTTCTGTCCCACGGACGGTCATGCCGATCCCTTCCATTGCACCTTTGCCTATGCCAAGGGAGCGGAAAGGCTGGGCGTGGAAATTGCCACCTATACCGAGGTAACGGGCCTGCGTACCGCCGGGGATAAAATTATCGGGGTGGAAACCACCAAGGGTTATGTCCAGGCAGGCACTGTTATCAATGCCAGCGGCTACAATGCTTCTGCCATAACCAAAATGGTAGGGATGGAGGTACCGGTTTACCCGGAGCGCCATCAAATCCTGATCACCGAGCCGGTAAACCATATCCAGGATCCCATGGTCATTTCCTTCCACTATCATTTTTACTGCCAGCAAACCCCTCATGGCAGCTTCATAATGGGTATCGGCGACCCCACGGAACCGGTCAGTTATAATATACAATCCAGCTGGAAATTTATGGAAGATTGCGCTACCCAAGTAACCCATTCACTGCCCATTTTAAAAAATATCCGCGTAGTAAGACAATGGGGCGGCCTCTACGATATGAGTCCGGATGCCAATCCCGTCATTGACGAAATGAAGGGCGCAAGCGGCCTCTATACCGTAGCCGGATTCAGCGGCCACGGTTTCATGGTAGCCCCCAAAACCGCCATCATCATAGCTCAGCAACTGACAGGGGAAAAACCGGACATAGACCTCCACCTCTTCAGCGCCAACCGCTACGAGACAGGCGAACTGTTACTTGAACCATCTGTTGTTTAATTAGGAATTAGGAATTAGGAATTAGGAGTTGTGGAAATTTTTGCTTCGCAAAAATAATTATTAAATAAAATGCTTCGCGGAGCGAAGCTACAATAATTCCTCATTCCTCATTCCTCACTCCTCACTCCTCACTCCTAACTCCAAATTTCTAACCTCTTACCTCTAACATCTAATTTCTAGAAAGGTGGTATGTACTTTGAAAAAACTGATTGCTGACAACGCCAAGTGTACCGGATGCGGTACTTGTGAGGAAGTTTGTTCCAAGGCTTATTTCAAAGAGGTCAACAAAGAAAAAAGCGCTATCCGGGTGATTGCTGACGGGGATAATTACCGGATCGAGGTTTGTGACCAATGCGGCGATTGCATTGCCATGTGTTCTCCTATAGCCCTGAACCGGGCTAAAAACGAAGTAGTCCGGCTGACCAAGGATAAATGCGTAGGCTGCCTGATTTGTGTAGGAGAATGCCTGCGGGGCTACATGCATTATCATGACGACGAACCGGTACCCTTTAAATGTGTTGCTTGCGGTTTATGCGCCAAGCAATGCCCTGCGGGCGCTTTGACAATTGACAATTGACAATTGACAATTATGGTTGTTTTTTGCGGAGCAAAAAACTTTAAATTCTGACTTCTGATTTCTGACTTCAAATCGACTGAAAGGAGATTTCTATGACTGGTGTACACGAATTGGATTTGGCTGCTATGAATATTCCTGCTATGAAAGAAAAGCATCAGCTCTTGGCTGAGTATGATTATGAGCTGGGCAAGATAGAGCGGGGTTATAATAACCGTTCGCTCTTTATTGATGTGGGTAAGCGGGAGATCAAGGAAAAACCTGTTACTCAGCTGATGAAAGATAAGTTTGTGGGGGGTAAAGGCTTTGGTCTTTATCATCTTTGGCATGCTATTACTCCGGAGACTAAATGGACCGATCCGGAAAATGAAATTGTTATTTCCCCCGGTCCTTTAGCTGGAATCACCCAATATCCCGGCACGGGCAAATCCCTGGTGGTGGCCCTATCGCCCCTCACCGGGCTGCCTTTTGACAGCAATGTGGGCGGCTATTTCGGTCCTTATCTCAAATTCTCCGGCTTTGACGCTATCGAACTGGCCGGCAATTCCGATCAGGATGTGATTATTTTTATCGATGGTAATGCCGGGAAAATCACTATTGAGACTGCCCCGGATGAGGCTATTGACAGCCATATCCTGGCCGAACAGCTGACAGAAATGTATTCGGACAGCGTAGATGATAAAACCAGTATTTCCGTGATCAGCTCCGGCCGGGCGGCGGAAAATTCCCTGATCGGGATGTTAAACTTTACCTATTGGGATAAGAGACGGGGCTGTGTCCGCCTGAAGCAAGCCGGACGGGGCGGGATCGGTACTCTTTTCCGCCATAAAAAAATCAAAGCCGTGGTCATCCGCTGGCGGGGCACTGTCCGCAGCGAGCTGAATGATCCGGCCAATAAAGGTCTGCTTAACTCTGCCGGATTGCGCCTGCACAAGGAAATGGCTATGTATGATAATGAGCAAAACGGGATGCGCAAAATCGGTACCGCCAATATCATCGAGGTTATGGATAAATATGATTTGCTGCCTACCCATAACTATCAATACGGCTCTCATCCGGACACTTATAAAATAGCCTCGACTGTATTTATTGAAAAATATATCACCCAGGGCGTACCGGACGGTTGCTGGTATGGCTGTTCTATGTCCTGCGCCAAGGCTGCCGATAATTTTCTTCTCCGCACCGGCCCCTATGCCGGCACCCGGGTGGTGGTAGATGGGCCGGAATATGAAAATGCCGCCGGGCTGGGATCCAATACCGGCTGCTTTGACCCGCATTGGATTCTGGAAGCCAATTTCTATTGTGACACCTATGGCGTTGATACCATTTCCATGGGTACCATGACAGCCTTTGCCATGGAATGTTTCGAGCGGGGTATCATCACCCTGGAGCATACCGGGGGCCTGGATCTAAGCTTCGGCAATGGGGAATCCATGTGCGAATTGATGCATCAGATGGTGCGGGGCGAAGGCTTTGGTATGATCGTGGGCCAAGGCACCCGGCAGATGAAGCGGATCTTTGCGGAAAAATTCGGCGCCGATCCGGCTTTTCTCCAGGATATCGGCATGGAGCAAAAAGGTTTGGAATATTCTGAATATTTAATGAAAGAATCATTGGCTCAGCAAGGGGGCTATGGTCTTTGCAATAAAGGCCCTCAGCATGATGAAGCCTGGCTGATATTTATTGATATGGTCAATAATCAAATCCCCACTTTTGAGGATAAAGCGGAAGCTCTGCATTATTTCCCCATGTTTAGGACCTGGTTCGGTCTCTTGGGCCTCTGCAAACTGCCTTGGAACGACATCACCCCGCCCAGCAATAAATACGAGGCGGAGCCGGCTAAGATCCCGGCTCATGTCCACAACTATTGGGATATTTTTGAAGGCGTGACCGGTGTCCGTTTGGATGAAAAATCCATGATAGAGATGAGCGAGCGGATCTATACCTTCCAACGCTGCTTTATTTTACGCATGGGCTCCGGCCAGCGCCAAAATGACGCAGTGCCTTACCGTTCCCTGGGTCCTGTCACCAAGGAGGAATACGAAAGCCGGGCAGAGCGTTACGATAAACAAATGCTGGAAAAAATCGGCATTGACCCCGCCGGTAAATCAGTAGATGAAAAAATCAAAATCACCCGGGCATATAGAGAAGACCAGTATGAGAAACTGATCGATGCGGTCTATAAGCGCCGGGGCTGGACCACTAACGGCATACCCAAAATAGAAAAATTAAAATCAATCGGCATGGATTTTCCGGAAGTGATTGAGGTTGTAGAAAAATATCAATAGATAGGGGTTTTGCCTATGCTAACGGTCAACAATACGGAACATCCTTTTAGTGAGGGCATGACCATAAAAAGCCTGATGGACGAAAAAGGTTTTGTCTTCCACCGGATCATTGTCAAATTAAACGGCAAAATAGTGGAGGATATTGATTATACCAGGACAAAGCTACAAGACGGTGATAAAGTAGAGGCCATCCACGTTTTCGCCGGAGGCTAAAAAACCAAGGGCTGACACAGCTTGATGAAAAATCTTATTGTGTCAGTCCTTAATTTTATAATCGGGAATGGAATAGCACACCCTATGAAAAATATTATCCAGACAAGAGGTAATAAAATGAAAAAACTGCTGGTTGTTTTAGGGTTAACACTTATGACAGTATTGGCATTATCCGGCTGCGAGAAAGAAGATGCCTTTGTTGCCGGTGAGAATGACATTATAATCAATGCCGGAACTGAGTGGGAATTGGAAGGAGTATTAACGCTGCCGGAAGGGAAAGGACCATTTCCTGCAGTTGTTATTGTGCATGGCGCAGGCACCCAAAATAAGGATGGCAATATTGGGGGTACACAGTTTTTTTACAAAAATTTAGCGGAACTCCTGACAGAACAAGGCATTGCCGGCATTCGTTATGATAAAAGAACTTTTACCTATCCAGAGCTAATGCAAGATGTTGACTATACTCTTAAGGAAGAGGGTGTAGATGACGCATTGTCCGCTGTTGCTTTGGCAAAAACCGCAAAGAAAATAGACCCAGATCTGATTTTTGTTGTGGGTCACAGCCAAGGTGGATTTCTTGTCCCCAAAATTTATGAAGAGGATAAGGAAAACACGATTGCAGGGTTTATATCCCTGGCCGGTACTGCCCGACCCTTGGTGGAACACTTGAAGTGGATAACCGAATGGAAATTGTTAAATAATCCTGATATATCGGAAGCAGATGAGAATATGTACATGTCAACACTTGACCTTTGTGAAGATATAGAAAATTTAACTGAAGCGAATCGGGGCAAAGATCAGATCCTATTGGACCGTTATCCTTCATATTGGCTTTATTTAGCCGATTATGACCCTGCGGAATCAGCGAAGAATATGGATAAACCGGTTTTGTTTTTGCAAGGTGGCAATGATCTTATTGTTCAGCCTGATAATCTGGACCTATGGAAATCAGCTACGCAAAACAACCCCAAAATGGCTTATAAGCTTTACTCCGGGCTGACCCATGAGTTTGGTTTCTACTATCCGCATTTAGAAGTTGATGAAGAAGTTGTCGTCGATATAGCAAACTTTATTAAGAGCCAATATTATTAGAAAAATATGGAATGCTTCTTGGATATTAATAGCTTTGTAGATTCTTTATTACTTGCTATTCACCCGCTTAAAAGATATTTTATAATTTGCTTGACAAGATTGGTTGGTTGTGATAAACTATTTTTCAGACGGGCATACATGATCAATCAATATGGAGATGCTGAATTGCCCTAATGGCAGCGTTATTTATTAACATCATATAATAATATGAGGAGAATAGAAAATGGTTAAAAAACAAACGCTTAAATTTTTTACCATTGTTGCAGTCTTTATCCTTCTTGCCATGCTATGTGCCTGCAGCGGCAATGAGCCAAGCAAACCGGATGCTTTATCGGCCCCGACACCTGAGACGAATAATATTGAACCGGAGGCGGATAATGCCGCACCAGATGCCTCCGGCTTTGTATCAGGTGAAATGATCATCACTTTTGCTTACCAACCGCAATCCGGGGCTTGGAGCAATCAATTTGCGGTATGGATCGAAGATATGGATGGCCAACTTGTAAAAACGATCTACGCGACAGCATTTACGGCAAAAGGCGGCTACAACTACCGGCTGGATTCCCTAGCCTTGTGGGTGGAAAAATCCGGCCTTGCCTCAATGACGAAAGACGAAGTTGATGCTATAACCGGTGCGACGCCGAATTTTAAGCTTTTTTACGAGGGACCGCTGCCTATGGCGGAAAATTTATCTTATACTTGGGACTTAACCGATACAAACGGCAACGCGGTTTTGTCCGGTGAATATAAATTTTTCGTAGAGGGAACCTTGCGGCAGAAAAACTCTGTGCTTTATTCAGGTGATATAGCGATTGGTGATGCTCCGGTTACAGTTCAGGCCGACGCCCAATTTACATATAAAGCATCAAGAGGTCAATATCCGCAAAAGGCGCTGACAAGCGATTCGGTTGAAAATTCAATGATCAGCACGGTGACAGCTTTTTTCGTTCCCGATATGATTGAGTAATTCTATTATTTATTACCCGGCGCGGTGTATACTGCGCCGGATTTTCTTTGTCCGGGTAGTATTAATTTGCTTGTTTACACCAAATATCTTCAGCACACATAAAATGTAATATGTACTCAGTTGTTTTTTGGGCATAGCATTAGTCCAAGCCTGCTAGGAAGTATGTGCATGCCCGGGGTATCTCATAATAAGGAGCAACTGTACATAACTTTCAAAAATTTTAAGTGTGGTGATTCATTAATGGTTGAAAAAAAGCTAAAGTATAGAGAACTGCCGAAAAGCATATCAAAGGATAGTCCTTGTTCCGGAAATTCTGCTGCGGATAGTCCATGTGAACTGAAACCAAGTCAATTAAAATCATGTTCATTCCAATCCGGTTGCAGCGGACCCCAAGGGCTGCCAGGTCCGGCAGGAATGCCCGGACCAAGAGGAGCAAAAGGTGACCCTGGTCCAGCCGGGCCGGTAGGCCCGGAAGGTCCGATGGGACCTCAAGGTCCCCAAGGGATACAGGGAGAACCAGGTCCGACAGGTCCGGCTGGTGGCCCCCAAGGAAATACCGGTCCGACAGGCCCCCAAGGTCCGGCAGGAGCGACAGGAGCAACAGGACCTCAAGGTATGCAAGGAGAACCCGGCCCGCAAGGGCAGCAAGGTCCGGCAGGAGCGACAGGAGCAACGGGACCTCAGGGTATGCAAGGAGAACCCGGCCCGCAAGGGCAGCAAGGTCCGGCAGGAGCGACAGGACCAATGGGACCCCAAGGTATGCAGGGAGAACCCGGCCTGCAAGGGCAGCAAGGTCCGGCAGGAGCGACAGGAGCGACGGGACCCCAGGGTATGCAAGGGGAACCCGGCTCGCAAGGGCAGCAAGGTCCGGCAGGAGCGACAGGACCAATGGGACCCCAAGGTATGCAGGGAGAACCCGGCCCGCAAGGGCAGCAAGGTCCGGCAGGAGCTACAGGCCCTGCAGGTCCGCAAGGGCAGCCGGGAGAAGCAGGAGCTACAGGCCCGGCAGGCCCGCAAGGTCCAACAGGTCCGGCAGGCCCGAGCAATCTGCTTAATCTTGTGGATGGCAATGCTTCCGGCTCAGTCCGAGGTATAGATACCGCAACCGGATACACCATGGGAGTGGATGCAGTAGCTGTAGGAACAAATACCACTGCCAGCGGCGATGCTTCCTTTGCCGAGGGCTGCAGTACGACTGCAGCAGGCAATTGTTCGCATGCGGAGGGATCTCAGACAACTGCCGCTTGCACCGGCGCTCATGCGGAGGGAATAGGATCCCAGGCGCTCTCCATCGCCTCCCATGCGGAAGGCGGTTATACTGAAGCGGGAATTGATTGCTCCGGAACCAGTGGTTCTGGGCGTTATGCCCATTCCGAGGGATATGGCACTCATGCAACAGGCGACTACTCGCATGCCGGGGGGTACAACACCCATGCAACAGGCGATAACTCGCATGCCGAGGGAAACGTCACCCAGGCAACAGGTTATAGTTCCCATGCGGAAGGTGGCTCAACAACAGCAGGGGGCATCTATGCCCACTCGGAAGGCGGCTTTACAACGGCCAGCGGCGATGAGTCTCATGCCGAAGGATACTATACAACGGCATCAGGCATATCCTCTCACTCGGAGGGTCAAAATACAGAAGCGTTATACTTCAACGCTCATGCGGAAGGGGCTTTTAGCATAGCGGAAGGCTCTTGCTCCCATGCGGAAGGATCCTATACAACAGCAGAAGGTAACTATTCTCACGCGGAAGGGATCTACTCGATAGCCTCGCATTATGCTTCCCATGCGGAGGGTGATGCTACCCAAGCAACAGCTGTATTCAGTCACGCAGAGGGTTACATGAGCCAATCAACAGGCCAGATCTCTCATGCAGAGGGTTTTGATACAGAAGCGTTCGGATATTACTCCCACGCTGCCAATAACAATACGATTGCCCAAGGTTTCGCCCAAACCGCAATTGGTATGAACAACATAGCCCAAGGCAATCCCTCAAGCAATCCGCCGCCAAGAACGGACAATGCTTTTATAATCGGTAACGGCTATACTGATTCATCCAGAAGCAATGCCTTTAGGGTAACCTGGGGAGGCGCTGCTTATGCCCAGAGCTTTAACCCCGGCGGAGCGGACTATGCCGAGATGTTCGAGTGGCAGGACGGCAACCCGGAAGGCGAGGATAGGCGGGGGTTCTTCGTGACCCTGGAGGGTAAGCACATCCGCAAGGCCGCGCCACAGGACGACTATATCCTTGGGGTGGTGTCTGCTACTCCGTCCGTGGTCGGCGACAGCCAAGGTCTTGCTTGGCAGGATATGCACCAACGCGACAAGTTCGGCGAAATAATCTGCGAATGGGTAGAAGTGGAGCAACCGGTATTACTTGATGAAAGCGAGATGGAAGCATGGCAGGAAGCCAATTTGGAGTTACTTGCTGAAGCCCGAAAGAATAAGCAGCCGAAACTCGAAAAACCGGCATTGCCCGAAAAAACGCAGAAAGTGAAAGCGCATATCCCCAAACTCAACCCTGCTTATGACCCCAACCGGGAATACATTTCCCGTGACAGGCGAAAGGAATGGTCGGCTGTGGGCCTGATGGGCAAGCTGATAGTACTTGACGATGGCAGCTGTCAGCCAAACGGCTATTGTACAGTTGGCAATGGCGGCATAGCCACAGCAAGCGAGAGCGGCTACCGGGTGCTGGAAAGGCTTGATACTGATACAGTCAGGATTGTGTATCATCTGAAATAGTAAAATTCACAAAAAAATCTTTACTTTTAAATTAAAATGAGGTTGTGCGCCATTTTGGCAAACAACCTCATTTTAATTTAAAAGTAAACAAAAACAACAAACAAAACAAACCTAAAAATTATTGATTGTCTACAATGAAATAATATGGTATGATTATAATGATATGGCAAATATAGAGATTTTTGAGCATGGAAAGGACGGATCGGACTATGAAAATGAACACTCTTGGTTCTACAGGATTGATTGTCAGCGAGCTATGCATCGGTACTTTACCTATGGGGCCTTTGCAAAGCAATATTGATGTCGATAAAGGGGCGGAAATCTTGCTGGAAGCTATGGAAAACGGGGTCAATTTTTTTGATACCGCCCAAATGTACAGGACATATCCCTACTTGCAAAAGGCTTGCAAGCAATACGGTAAAGAGGTAATTATTGCCAGCAAATGCGCTGCTTGCGACTATAAAAGTATGGAAGACGCTATTGTTGAAGCTATGCGGGAGCTGAATCGGGATCATATTGATATTTTTCATGTCCATGCCGCCCGGGCCGACGGAAGCGTATTTGAAAAACGGGCCGGGGCTATTGAGGCTTTGCTGAAGGCCAAAGAAAAGGGCTATGTCCGCTTTACCGGCATATCTGCCCACAATCCGGCTCTGGTCGCCCTGGCGGCAGGGGCTGAGGAATTTGATCTGGTTTTTCCTTTGATCAACAAAATCGGCCTGGGTATTCTAGCCGGTACTTTAGAGGACATGTTGGCATCGATAGAGCTGGTACACTCCAGAGGCAAGGCCATGTATGCCATGAAAGCCCTGGCCGGAGGCCATTTGGCAGGTGATATGCCGGATGCCGTCAATTATGTCCGCTCTATCCCGGGAATAGATGCGGTTTCCATAGGGGTAGTTACTTTAGAGGAATTGTCCTTGCAGCTGAAAATCTTCAACGATGAAAAGATCGATCCGGCGATCCTGGCCAAGACCAAAGCCCAAAAGCAATTAAAAATCCTTCCAAATCTCTGCAGCTCCTGCGGAACCTGTATCAAATATTGCCCCAACGGCGCCCTCTCTTTTGAGGGCAAATTACCGGCCCCCGACCCCAAAAAGTGCGTATTCTGCGGCTACTGCACACCAGTGTGCCCGGAGTTTGCAATCAGAGTTAAATAAAGGCAACCTCTATTGCTTGCTATTTGGGGAACTTAACCATCCGTTTTTTAGTCTAATAAACAATAAATTACCATAAATAATAAGACAAGCTTAACAAAAATCACTAAATTCAAATAACCGTTTCGCAGAGCGAAACTTCAACAACTATTACCTATTACCTATTACCTATTACCTATTACCTGCTCTTAAGGGGTGAGCGAGTTGCCGCTACTGGAATTGGAAAAAATTACCAAATATTTTGTCAACGGGCAGGTTCGTACTGATGTCTTGAAGGGTATCAGTTTGGAAGTGGGCCGGGGAGAGTATATGTCTATTATGGGGCCTTCCGGTTCCGGCAAATCTACGCTTTTAAATATTATCGGCTGCCTGGACCGGCCTTCCGCCGGGAATTATGCCTTTGACAGCCGGCCCATCAACCGTCTTTCTGATAATAGTCTGGCAGATTTGCGCAATGCGGTATTTGGTTTTGTTTTTCAGCGTTTTCATCTTTTGCCCAACTTGGATGCCTTAGCCAATATTGAACTGCCATTGATTTATCGGGGCTTAAGTAAGCGGAAGCGGACCCGGGCGGCAAAAGAAGCCCTGACCTTGGTGGGATTGGAGGACCGGCAGCATCACCGGCCCAATCAGCTTTCCGGCGGAGAACAACAAAGGGTAGCTATTGCCAGGGCTATTGTGGGCAAGCCTCAAATCCTGTTTGCCGACGAGCCGACCGGGGCATTGGACAGTAAAAACAGCATCAATATCATGCAAGTCTTTTCCCGCCTCAATCAGGAGATGGGACTGACAATACTTCAAGTAACCCACGACATCAATGTCTCCCATTTCGGCCGGCGCACCCTCTTTATGCAAGATGGCATTATTGAGCGGGAAGAAGTTGTCACCGAGGAGCAGAGGAGGATTTTATGAAGAAAGTGATCTGGATAGTAGCAATTTTAGCTATAGTAGCCGGGGGCGGTTATTGGGCGGTGCAATCTCTCTTTCCTGCCAAAGAAGAAGTGCTTGGACCGGTCTATTCCACTTCGCCCATTACCAGGGGGGATATTGATGTAGGTGTGGATATTAT
>WRHF01000055.1 GCA_009783415.1 Clostridiales bacterium | reverse complement strand
TTCTGCTTTTAGCACCTTGGTAAGGCTTGTCGGGGCTAATGCCGTGTAGCCGTCGATCAGGATGGCGTTCTCGGTTATTGTAGCTCCCATTGTCTGGCCGGTGACCGGTTTGCTTTCCGCAACCTTATCCGTTGTTCCTTCCAGATAATAATGCACAATGTACTCTATGTCTTCGTCCGGCGTGTAGTAGAAGGTAATCACATTGCCGGTCGCTGCAAGAGTCAGACTCTTGGTGAGAGGCGGTATTACATCCGGTGTGTAGCCTGCTACTGTAACAGCAGTCTCATACACCGTTGCTGCCATCGTCTGGCCCGTTCTGGTCACACTTGGCGCCAGCGGTGTAGTTGTACCCGCCAGATAGTAGTGCACATCATACTCTATGTCGTTGTCCGGCGTGTAATAGAAGATGATTATGTTGCCTGTTGCCGCAAGGATCAGGCTCTTTTTCACCATGTCTACCGTGTAGCCTGCGATATCTTCCGCATCTTCTTCCACCGTCGCTGCCATCGTCTGATTCGTCCTGATCACGCTCGGCGCCAGCGAAGTAGTTGTACCTACCCTATAGTAGTATACCGTATATACGATATCTTCGTTCGCTGTATAGTAGAAGGTTATCACGTTGCCTGTTGCGGCCAGTGTCAGACTCTCCGTTCCACTGCCTACCACGGTATAACCCGGAATAGTAGCCGCATTCTCTGTCACCGTCGACGCCATGGTTTGACCTGTCACAATTCTGTCAGGTCTTAGCAATGTTGTCGTACCGTCTAAATAGTAGTGTACCGTGTAGGAAATATTGGTATTTGGAGACCACTGTGCTGTGTAAATCTCTGTACGGGTTACCGGGGTATACCAGGTCGGGCTCCAGCTGTTGAATGTCCAGCCGGATTCGCCGATCGGTGTCGGAGCTGCAGGTGTCGGATCTCCTTCAATTTGGTTTTCATGAATCACAATTTCCTCAGCAGCAAATGATCCATGGAGGCCCGGCTCATAGACCACTCTATAAAGCGGCTGACTCTCGATTTTGTCACAACGGTTGCATTCGCGTGTCCGTTCTCCCACCGGAACAGTAGGTGAAGTCGGTGTTGTGTTCACCCATTCTTTCCAGTCGTGACCAAGAGGATCAAGTACTTCTCTTTCAACATCATGGCAACCGCAGCGCAAACAATTCAAAGCAATCAAGCCGGGTTCTTCACAGGTAGGATCCTCGATTATAGCGCCTTCCTCATAATCTCCCTGTATATCGAAATTCACTGAGACATTACTGATAGAATAGTTGCCCCATCCTGTGCCATCGACTTCAATGGTTACTGCAGCAAATACATCATAGCAGCTGCCAAGATCAGTATAAAGATAAGTATATGTTTCTGTGGCCCCGTAAACGTCAACCACAATTGTTTTGTCATCTGTTACCACTCTGCCGTCAGACATCGTAAACGTGAAATTCACATCTAATAATATGCGCCTGTCTGAGCCGTTTCCACCATTATCTCTTGTTCTGTATGAATAAGCTGCCTCAACGGTAATGTGCTTATCTCCCCAGATCGCATACAGGATCAGGGTGTCATCCAAATCCATATTCCAAGGAATGAACTCTTGTTTATCCATATAATCCACACCTGAGCCGTCAGCTTTGGTGTTCCAACCCAAGAACCTGTACTCCTCGCGGGTGTATGCGTTTGCGGACAGCATAAAATCTTCGCCAAAAACCGGTTCACTGTCAGTCATCATACCCTCAAAATCATCTGTATTCGCATCGTAAATGATCCTGTAGGTGTTGGCTTCCCAGTTTGCCCACAGCGTAAGGTTGCCCGTTTCGGTGATTTCTGCCATCGCGATGCCATCTGCATCATTCAAAGTCCAGCCTTTGAAGGCATAACCTGTTCTGACAGGATCTTCCAATGTAATCTCCAGCTCATCAATGTCGAAAGTTGCCGGATTACTATTGGTTGCATCAAAGACATTCAGATAGGTGATGCTGTAAGTAATGATTTCCCAGTTTGCCCACAGCGTATAGCTGCCCGTTTCGGTGATTTCCGTAACTGCAGCACCGCCGGAATCGGTCAGGGTCCAGCCTTTGAAGGCATATCCGGTTCTGTCCAGGGCAAGCAATGTGATATCCAGGTCATCAACGTCGAAGGTTGCGGGATTATTATTTACTGCATCAAAGAGATTCAGATAGGTGATGTAATAAGTGATAATTTCCCAGTTTGCCCACAGTACATAATCGCCCGCCTCGGTGATTTCCGTCATTGCAACACCATCGGCATCAGTCAGGGTCCAGCCTAAGAATTCATAGCCGTTTCTGACCGGGTCCGTTAATGTGATATTCAGATCGCCAATATTGAAGGTTGCGGGATTACTGTTGGTCGCATCAAAGGTATTCAGATAGGTAATGTTGTAAGTATTGATCTCCCAGTTTGCCCACAGCGTATGATCGCCCACTTCAGTAATTTCCGTTACCGCAGCGCCACCGGCATTGCTCAGTGTCCAACCTTTGAAGGTATAGCCGGTCCTATCGCCGGGATCCTGTAATGTGATGGGCAGATCTTCAGCATCGAAATCTTCAGGATTGTCATCATTGCTTGCTCCATTGAGATTTAGATAAGTGATTTTGTAGCCAATGATTTCCCACTGCGCCACATAAGTCACCGTATTGGTTACGATAGCTTCCCGTTCCGGAGTCCAACCGGCAAATGTATAGCCAAGTTCGCCGGTTACTATCGGAGCAAATGGTGTGTCAGCGCCATAAAACAGATTATGATGCGTTTCTTCTGCAAATGTCCCTTGATCTCCGGGTTGGTAAATAATCCTAAACAACGGAAAAACTAATTTATGCGAATCATCATTTCTGCAGGTACAGGTCCACTCGCCAAAACCATCTTCTTCGGTTGACTTTGTGAGTTTACCCTCATCATAACTGTGTCCGATGGCAGGAATGATTTCCATATAATGATAACCGCAAATCAAACAGGTATGTTTAACACGGCCATCATCTTCACAAGTGGCATCAGCGATCCATTCCTCATCAAAATGACCTATAGGATCAAAATCCGCTGATACATTAGTGATAAGAAAGCTGCCCCATCCTCCACCGTCGGTTTCAATAATAACAGTAACAATTGCATCATAGCAGCATTCAAGGTTATCAAATTCATATCTGAATTCTCTTGTAACCCCTAAATTGCCTATGTCGTCAACTGTTTCATTCCTTACTACTACCCTACCATCTGATAACGTAAATGTAAAGGTCACATCTACAGATCCGCGCCTGTTTGAGCCATTACCAGTATAGGTTGGGGTTCCATTGGAAAAGGCAAATCCGACAATAGTTATGTGCTCGTTGTCTTCCTCGATATAGTAGACCTTGATCACATTATCAGCCGCAACCTCGGTTATGGTCAACGGCACTGTGTCACTGTCGAACTTGTAGCCTGTTTTTAACTGCGGCGGATATATGCTGACTATACTGCCATATACTGCCGTGCTGGTGAAGGTCAAATCGTTGTCAATAATTCCTTCATAGTAATATTCCACTGTATAGGCAAAGCTGTCTTTGACATAGTAGACCTTGATCACGTTATCGGCTGAAATCTCGGTGATCGTCAGCGGCGCTGTATCACTTTCAAATTTATAGCCGGTTTTTAGCTGCGACGGATATGTGCTTATTATGCTGTCAAATAGTGCCGAGTTGCTGTAGGTCAGGTCATTGTCGATCGTTCCTTCGTAGTAGTACTCCACTGTGTAGGCAAAGCTGTCTTTGACATAGTAGACCTTGATCACGTTATCGGCTGCAATCTCCGTAATTGTCAGCGGCGCGTCATCACTGTCAAATTTGTAGCCGGTTTTTAGCTGCGGCGGATATGTGCTTATTATGCTGTCAAACACTGCCGAGTTGCTGTAAGTCAGGTCACTGTCGATCGTTCCTTCATAGTAATACTCCACTGTGTAGGCAAAGCTGTCTTTGACATAGTAGACCTTGATCACATTATCTGCTGCAATCTCGGTGATCGTCAGCGGCGCTGTATCACTGTCTAACTTGTAGCCGGTTTTTAGCTGCGGCGGATATGTGCTTATTATACTGTCAAATAATGCCGAGCTGGTGTAGGTCAAAGCGCTGTCTATCGTTCCTTCGTAGTAATACTCTACTGAATAGGCAAAGTAATCTTTGACATAGTAGACCTTGATTACGTTATCTGCTGCAATCTCAGTGATTGTCAGCGGCGTTGTATCACCGTCAAATTCATAACCGGTTTTTAATTGCTCCGGATATGTGCTTACCGTACTGCCAAATACTGCCATGCTGCTGTAGGTCAAGTCACTGTCGATCACTCCGTTATAGTAGTATTCCACTGTGTAGGCAAAGCTGTCCTTGACATAGTAGACCTTGATAACATTATCTGCTGCGATCTCCGTGATCGTCAACGGCGCGTCATCACTGTCAAATTTGTAGCCGGTTTTTAACTGCGCCGGATATGTGCTTACTATACTGCCAAATACTGCTAAGTTGCTGTAGGTCAAAGCGCTGTCGATCGTTCCTTCGTAATAATACTCAACTGTGTAAGCAAAGCTGCTTTTGACATAGTAAACCATGATTACGTTGTCTGCTGCAATCTCCGTGATCGTCAGCGGCGCTGTATCAATGACAAACTCATAGCCGGTTTTTAACTGTGCCGGATATGTGTTTACTATGCTTTCAAACGGTGCCGAGCCGGTGTAGGTCAAAGCGCTGTCTATTATTCCTTCGTAGTAATACTCCACCGTGTAGGCAAAGACGCCTTTCAGATAGTATACCTTGATAACACTACCGTCTGCTATTGTGAGCGGGAGTACTTCAGGATCGGTACCGAAAAATTCATAGCCGGGATATCTGTCTGTATCTACAGGCAATACCGTCAATATACCCGGATCGCCGGCCCAGACGGTTTCCTCCACGGTTGCTGTTTCAACGCAAACGCCATCTTTGTAGTACTCTACCGTATATCTCAGATCCTTGGTGTCTTCCTCATTAACTTCCCATACGGCATACAGTATAACATCATCCGCCGGCATCGGGAAGGTTGGCGGAGTAACTACGGCGCCAGCAACTGTGAAGTCCGGAGTATCATCATCTTTATCATAAGCCCATCCCAGGAAGATATATCCGGCTCTGGTCGGCGAATCACTCAGTACAATTACTGTGTCGCCCATATCGTAGGGATTTTCAGAATCAACCGGAGCATCATCATTGCCGCCATTCGAGTTGTAGATTACCAGATAGCCGCCGGCTTCCCACTGAGCGTATAAAGTGATAGGAGACATTATTTTAGTATTAAAATCCCATTCTTCTCCACCAATGGGTTCTGTATACCAGCCCAGGAATTCAAAACCTGCCCGCTTCGGATCCACCGGTTTTTCACTGTCTGCCAGTCTCTTTTGGTGGTTTGCTCTTTTTTCAGCAGAATCTTCCCCATTTGCCATTTTACCGCCATTGGCATCAAATGTTACCTTATGAATCACTTGCCACCAGTCGGCGTATATAGTAATTGTATTTGTCACCGGAGTATCGAATCTATAATAATACGGGCTGGTTTCACCTTCACCTATATGGGCGCTATCAGTGTACCAAAATGCGGCCCAGGTAGGCTCTTCCGGGTCATCCGGATTTTCGTCGTATGTCCATTCCTGATACCGGTTGAAATCCGCCCCATAGAAACTGATGATATTATCGCCATAAGGCACATCAATGATCCGTCCGATACTATTGTTCCAACCGGTTGCTTCGGTGTAGTTGAAATATACTCTGTTCTTATCCGACCTGTACTGAGCATTCACCGTCATGTCTTCTGTGACATTTGAAAAGTCCTTATCCCAACCGATGAAGACATAATCCTCCCTAAAGGGATCCGGCGGGGCAGTTGCAGCAAAGCCGCTTTCCACGGCTACCGTAGCAAGTAAGGCGCCATCCCAATCCAGGAAGGTCACTATGAAGACATCTTCTTTTTCTACCCACCGGGCATATAGGGTAAGGCTTTTTGTTAACGGGGTGCTGAAATCGAACAAATCGCTACGGCCCGGATCTGTATACCAGAATGCATAATATGTTACTCCACTGCTTGTATATTCCCAATTTGGGGGATTAAAGTCTTGATATTCGTCCTTTATATTGCCGCCATAAGAGATTAGGGGAGTCCACATGACAGCCCAATCGGACATCTCGGTATAGTTGAAGCTAACTGTAGGCAGATCCCAAGGATCGTCACTCCATACGGCGCGCAGAGTTATATCTCTATCGACATATATCCAGTCGCCCGGCTTGTAGCGGGGAGGATCCGGGTCGGGGTATATGTTCCAACCCAGAAATATATAGCCGGGGCGTACAGGTATCATTGTACTGATATTGGTATAGGCGTTTGCTATAACCAATTTACTGGGCGGGACACCAATGCCGCCGTTTGCATCATATGTAAGTGTTA
This sequence comes from Clostridiales bacterium, assembly GCA_009783415.1. Lineage (GTDB taxonomy): Bacteria > Bacillota > Dehalobacteriia > UBA4068 > UBA4068 > WRHF01. The sequence goes on along the minus strand of WRHF01000055.1, from coordinate 10,232 downwards.
ATGGTGATAACCGCTGCCAGAGCGCATATATGATAATATCCTCCGTTACTTTGGCATTGAAATCATATAGCACTGTGCGATCCGCATCACAGTACCATCTTGCCATCCAAATTATTCCACTACCGTCTGTGTAGAGATATCCATCATAGTCTCCCAGAGTTTCGGCTACCGAACTGCCATAAGGGACTTCCGGTTCCCAGGAAACCTGCCAATCGGATCTTTCGGTGTAGTTGAATTTTACTATGTGCGTTGCCTGCCACACAGTAGTGTTCCAGATGGCATGCAAGGTTGTGTCCCGGTCTACATATAGCCAATCGCCGGGCTGATATATTATACCGGTTGGAGGGTACTCTTTTGACCAGCCCAGGAAAATGCTTCCCGGGAGAGTCGGTTTTACGGAACTGATGTTGGTATAGGCATTGGGAATAACCGTTTTACTGGGCAGAGTAGTAATACCACCATGCGTATCATAAGAAAGAAGATATGAAGCATCAGGGGCTGCGGCGGCGGTTATAGCCAGTGATGAAATAATCATTATTGCTGAAATAATAACCGCCATAATAAGCTTTGTTTTTCCAAGTTTCACAGATTTCACTCCTCCTTAAATAAAATAATAATGTCTTTATGTACTCCTCAAATTTGTTCGTGTTAGGCATCTAACTTTTCCAGATGCGGCGGCATGTTTCGATTCCTTTTTGGACAGTCATAAAACAAAGCATTAACACCTGCTTTTTTTCAACACCTCTCTTTCAATATGAATAATTATCCAAAAAAGTTATCAAACAATGCCTATTTAGTAAATTTTAGTTAAATTTTACTTATTATAGTATATCATGTAAATTTTTCAATTTCAAGTCTAAAAGCTTAAGTGCAGAAATTTCAAGCGCAAATGCGTCTTGAGGGTATATCTTTGATCAACTTGGAAAAATCGCAGCTAAAGCAAGGCTATATTTTGATTATTTACCCTAATTTTTGATTAAAAACCACTAAATATTCGATTTTTCTTTGTTTTTCGCAGAACTATGAATAAAGCAAAAAAAAATTATTGTTTTTTATAATAAAAAAAATCCGTGCTAATCCGTTTGAATCTGTGTAAATCCGTGCCTAATTTGTTTTTATTGCTTTTCCGGTTTATCTGGGGCAGGGAGTAGGGAGTAAAAACCTTCTTTTTTGTTGACGCTTCTTTCGCCATAGCTACTAATTTCTATCTTGACGAAGCGCGGTTTTTGTGGTAGGATAATATTATATTTGAATAAAGCTAAACTGAGCAGGCGATAAACTTTCGGGTTTATGGGGCTGGGCCGTTGATTGCGGCAGCGGATGGATGACATACACATCTGCGGGACAGAAAAAGTTCCGTAGATGTGTTTTTTTTAGGGGGAGCATTATGGCAAATAATAGATCCGAGTTCATTGGCTTGACCGCCAATGAAGCAAAAGAGCTGCAGCTGAAATTCGGCAGGAATGAGTTATCCTCTCAAAAAAAAGAGAGCTTTTTTCACAAGGTTTGGCATATCATCTGCGAGCCTATGTTTTTGCTGCTGATCATTGCCGCAACTGTCTATTTAATTCTTGGCGAAGCTAGGGATGCCCTGACAATGCTGGTTTTTGTAGTAGTGATGATCAGCATCGGCGTCATTCAGGAATTGAAAACCGATAAAACCCTAAATGCCCTCAAAAACCTATCTGCCCCCCATGTCAATGTCATCCGCGATGGCGCCGAAATTCAAATCGAAAGCGCCGACCTGGTTCCCGGCGACCTGATGATGATCCAGGAAGGCTTAAAAATCCCGGCTGACGGTTTTATTGTCAAATGCAATGATTTGGCTGTTGACGAATCCTCTCTCAGCGGAGAATCCGAGCCTGTTTGGAAAGCTCTGCCGGAAAATTCCGCTGATGATCCCGGCTATTGGCGCCGGGACTACTGCTATGCCGGCACCCTGATCACTCAAGGCTCGGCGTTGGTGCAGGTCAATAAAATCGGCGAAGCCACCGAATATGGCAAGATCGGAGCCAAGGTGGCTCTGGCCCCGGAGGAAAAAACCCCGCTGCAAAAACAAATTGTTAAAATTATCCAGCTATTCATGGGAATCGCCGCTATTTTTCTTGTCCTGGTTTCCGTAGTGACCTGGTTCAATCTTCCCGACCATTTTTTTAGGCAGAGGCTGATCGAAAGCATCCTTTCGGGGATCACCCTGGCCATGGCTATGATTCCCGAGGAATTCCCGGTTGTTTTGACGGTATTTCTCTCCCTGGGCGCCTGGCGTCTGGCCAAAAAAAATTCCCTGATCCGCAAACTTCCCTCAGTTGAGACCTTGGGGGCAATCTCGGTATTATGTGTGGATAAAACCGGGACCATCACCCTAAATCAAATGACTGTTCAGGAAATATGGGCAGCTGATAACAATGAGGAAAACCTGATAGAAATAATGGGGCTGGCCTGCGAAACCGAGGCTTATGACCCCATGGAAAAAGCCATGCTTGCCTATTGCGAAAACTCCGGCATCAGCAAAGGCCATCTTTTCGAGGGCCAATTGCTCAGTGAATACGCCTTTACCAACGAACTGAAAATGATGGGGCATGTCTGGCGCCATGAAGGGGAAGTAATTATCGCCGCCAAAGGCTCCCCGGAGGGCCTGCTGAAAATCTGCCGGCTGACGGATGATGAGACCCATTTAGTTGAAAGTAAGATCAGGAAAATGAGCGAAGAGGGCTTGCGGGTCATTGCGGTGGCTGCCGCTAAATTGGAAAATGAATCCCAAATACCCCCGGCTCTTGGGGATTGTTCCCTTGCTCTTTGCGGGCTAATTGGCCTAGCCGACCCGCCCCGGGAATCGGTCAAAAATGATATTGCCGTCTGCGAAAAGGCCGGGATCCGGGTCGTCATGATCACCGGTGATAATGGCATAACCGCTGCCGCTATCGCCAAAAAAACCGGCATGAAGAATCATGCCGGCATTATCACAGGGGATATGCTGGAACAAATGAGCGAGGGGGAATTAAGGGAAAAAGTCAAAACAGTCAGCATATTTTCCCGGGTCATCCCCGAACATAAAATGCGGATAGTCAAGGCTTTTAAAGATAACGGAGACATTGTAGCCATGACCGGTGACGGGGTCAATGATGCCCCTGCCCTAAAATATGCCGATATCGGGATCGCCATGGGCAAACGGGGCAGCGAGGTATCCCGCGAGGCTGCCGATCTGATCCTTTTGGATGATAATTTCTCAACGATCGTGGATACGGTCAAAGACGGGCGGCGGATCTATGATAATATCCGCAAAGCTGTAGGCTATATTTTTACTATCCATATTCCTATCGCCCTGGCCTCCCTGTTGGCGCCTTTGCTGAATATATTGCCCGCCAGCTTGATGTTTTTGCCTTTACACATAGTTTTGCTGGAATTGGTCATTGACCCGACCTGCTCTATTGTCCTGGAGCGCCAGCCGGCCGAAACAGATATTATGGAGCGCCGGCCCCGAAATCCCCAAAAGGGCTTAATAAACGCCAGATCATTATCTAAAAGCATTATCCAGGGCTTAGTAATTTTCGCGGCATCTTTCGGGATCTATTACTATACCCTGGCCCAAAACGCGGAAGCCGCCCCGGCGGCAAGATCCATGGGCCTGGCTGTGATCATGCTGGCCAATTTATTTCTAGTGCAGGTAAACAGTTCTGACCGGGACAGTTTCCTGGTTTCCATCAAACGCCTGGCCAAGGATAAAATCATGTGGGCAGTCAATATCATCACCCTGCTGGGTTTATTGGTCATTCTCTACACACCGCTAAATGAATTCCTCAAGCTGGCATCCTTATCTGCCGCTCAAATCCTCACCGTTTTTTGCCTGGCAGCTGTTTCAGTGCTGTGGTATGAGGTGGTAAAGGCGGTGAAAAGGACGCGCGGATTGATTTAGTGGTCTGAAACAGATAAACTTGGTAGCTGTAACCTATATTTTGCCTGACTTCCGATTCCGGCAGTATTATATAGTCAAATAAATCAGCTTTGGCCCCGTCAAAATAGGCAGCATAATTTAGCAGTATGATCAAGGCTTCCGGTGAGTCCAGGTATCCGCTGTCCAGCGATTTTATGGCCTGAATATCGCCGGATTCAATCAGAGCTTGGGTTATTTTATCCCTCTGCGTTGTCTCACTTATTGGTAAATAATGGGAATAATCGAGAGAAGCCAGCAAAAATATGGACTTTGTTTTACCGTAATCATAGATAAGCCGGGTCAATTCCTCTAATTGCTCCAGGGAACAGGCCCGGCTTAATAGTATGGTAACCACCTGCAGATCCGGCAGATAGTACTTGATGAAAGGCATTATGACAGCTGCGGAATGGTCGTTTTGCAAATGATAGGGATCCGTGCTCATTTTACCGGCTAAACTTGGCGCTCTAAGAATGGCTGCCGTTGCCTCTTCATCTATTTCCAATCTGCCATAAGGGGTAGACCAGCCCTGATCGGCTACAATAATAGGCAGGCCCTCCCCGCTATGATTGGGGGCTATCACAAAAATCGTTTGACAGTCAGGCTGCTGCTCTTTTAGGGTACTCAGAATATTGGCGGTATAGTCCATTGCCGGCAAAAAGTGAGGCGAAGTCGCCGCCAGCATTTTTCCCTCCAGCTGATAAGCCCCGGCTTTTGCCAAAGCTTTGAGAAAAGCCTTTTCTTCATAATGAGAGCAAGTCAAATAGGGCTGCTTCGCAGCCCAGTTTTGAGTGCTTAGTGTTAAGGGTTGAGTTGAATCCTTGTTCTTTGCAGGCTCTAAATAGCCGCAAGACATCAAGGCGCCGATAAGCAGAAATATCAGGCAAATGAGCAACGCATAACATACCTTGATCTTTTTATCTGAAGAGAGCCCGGTCATAACTCACTTACTCCCATATAACATTAATAAAAACCAAGTTGTTTTTTAACCCCTACCCCCTAACCCGGACAAGCCGGAGTGTTGAATGTTGAGTTTTGAGTTTTGAGTAGGAGCAGGAATACGGCGGCACGAAAATTTTGCCATTTTACACAGAATTTCGGGATTTAGTGCCTAATCCCTTGCGGCGAATCCGCTTTATTCCGTAATAGTGATACTACGGCGTTCGGTAGCATAGAGGGTATTGCTGCCGGAATAGCTGATGGCATCGGCCTCCATAATATAGGTTCCCGGCAGCACCGCCCGGGCTTCATAGCTGAAAGTTATGCTGCCGGGCATTTTTTGGCGGTTAAAATCATCGGAGTTTTGCCAGAGCGGGTAAATGTAGAAATTGATCATACCCGCTTCGCCCACCTGGTAATACCAGTTATCCTTGTAATTATAGTCGGGCACGCCGACAAATCTGAAACCCGATGGCACGATCTGGCTGATATTATAATTGCATGCGGGGGCATTATCAGCAAACTTGACCGTGGTGGTGACCCTGAGCAGGCCGCCCAGTATTACCTGCTCCGTATTCAGGTCATAGCTGATGCTGACCCCCGGGGGCAGGGTATTTTCTGCTTCGTCATGGCCGCCGCTATAATATACGCTATAACCTACATTTCCTTCCTGCACCTCAAAATTGCTCTCAGCCAGCTGGGTTTCGCCCAATTCCAGGTCCAAATGCTGCTGATCGGCAAAGGAATGCCCGATAGTTTTTCCTGCCAGTCGATAACTGAAAGAGGCGGCGCTATCCGGACGGGGGGAATATTTGTTGATATAGGTGGCAAGCTCCAAAAGAGGAACATAGGTCTCGGAACTGTTTTGGCAAAGATAGGTCAGCAAATAGCGGTGATCCTCATGATTGACCAGGCAAGCCAGCATGGCCGCAGCGGCGCTTAGTTTATAATCATCGTGGGCATTGGCAAGTTCACTTATAAATATATAGTTGCCATCCCGTTTCAGAAGGCTGTGAATATTATCTTCATACCATTGGGAGGCAGCGGCGCGGTCGCCCAAAAGAGCCAGGCCTGTGGCCAGGTAAAGCTTATCTTCAAAACTGAAATAGTCGCCCGCATCAGAGGCGGCCAGCAGTTTTTGCAGATCCAGGAGTACCGGTTTTTTCAAGGCCGCAAGGCCCATATAGGCGGCGGCCACATCCGCTGCCCCGGCTTCCTTATTTTTGATGATAGCCGTAAAATAATCTGTCAAAGCCGGCCGGTGTAAAAAATCCCCGGCTACTGCCAGCGCTTTGGCTGTCAGCAGAGGGTCGACCTCGGCATAGGGGAAAAGCCTGAGACCATAACGCCATTGGCCTTCCTCCGCCGGATCTATATCCAGGATAGCATTATAGGAATTCGAATCATCCACTTCATTCAGGCGTTTTTGAGCCGCCGCCCTGGCTATGATCTGGTCGGCTCTTTTCCCATAGGAATGGAACATTGAATAGATGATTTGATAAAAAAGCTGATTATCCAAATCAAAAAAGGAAATATTTACCGGGAATCGTTTTGCTGCTATATTCAGCCCTTCATTCAAGGTACCATTTTGACTTCGCATGACAAGTAACAAACTCTCTACTACCTGGATTTCTTTCTCTATAGCATCACTGTAATCTACGCAGGCTGCCTTGATCAAAACCTGATATGTGCCTGCAGGCAGGGGATCAAAGACAAGCTGGCTATATGTACCGGCTGCGCTTTGAGAAGTTTTTCTCTGATCAGTATCCTTACCGCTGATTTGCACTTCATAGCTCACCAGGTCCTGATTGCTGATAGCTGTGCCGGCCCCGCGCAGGGTCAGGCCAATGCTGTCCCCCTCCAGGTAGCGCTCATTTTGCACCTGATTGATAAAAAAGGGCAGGCTTACCGATATATTATCGATGCTATGACCAATCTTTGGGATATTGATCCCGGCAAGATCCAGCTCAGTAAAGGCAATACCGGTCAAACGCCAGGAAGTTATATTATCCGCCAGCTTGAAGCTGAGGCTGGCTTTGCCGCTCGGATCGGTTTGGCCGTTGATAAAAGCCACTGTATCCAGAAAATCCCGGCGCACTCCGTCGCCTCCGCCTTCGCCGCCCCCTTCTGCTCCTCTATTGAGATCAAAGGGTTGGATATAAGAGGCATATTGAGTACAGTAGATATAGTTTTCCTGATATATACTTTGCAGGGGATCTATCTGCTGATCCAGCACAGCAAAAGCCGCTTCGTCAGCCACACTGACCAAGTATCCCGCCGCCTGGCCTTTGCCTTCAAGGTCACTGACCTCTATTTGCAGGTTAACAGTATCACCCGGCCGGTATTGCTCTTTATCCGGAATCAGCTTGATCTCCAATTGGCTTTGCTGCCTCCGGTAGGAAAGGTTTGCCCTTTCCACTATAAAGATATGACGGCCATCAAAATATGCCCCCACAACCAAGACATTGGGGATATAGGGGGGCAAAAACTTGAGGGAAAAACTGCTTTCATTCACAACTTCCCAGGATTGTAGCTCGGTCCCCAGCACACTGTAAAGCAAACTTCCTGCAACCGGCGCCGATCCGTTTTGGTCGGAAAGATGAATATTTATAGGGTCATCTAAAGCATATTCCCCGCTATTGCTGCCGAAATAGTAGTAGCTGTCAAAATTGCCGGGAGCTTCCTCATCCTGGCGGAAATAATAGCGCTTATAGGTACTATCACTGTCAAAATAATAATCATTAAACCACGGTTCATAGCAGGTATCGGTAATATTTGAGCCATCCGGAGCGGTCAAATCCAGGGTAATATAGTAATATACGCGTTCTTGTTTGGGATAAGGAAGCCGCTCGGAGCTAAAAGAGCCGTTCCCGGTGTTAATAGAGATTTCTTCCATTATGCTTTCCTGGCGCTCATATGAGAAGCGTTCTACCACCACTTTTTTGATGAAGTCATAATACTCCCCTGTTTTATAGGGTATGTATTCCACCTTGTGCAAAGTTGCTGTCCCGCTCATTTCCGCCGGCGCGCCGCGCAGATCATCGATATCATAACTATTGATATATTCTCCCCTATCTACCCGGTCAAAATCTATAGAGTAGGCTTCCAAAGTCAGTTGAAGGCCATCGTCATTGGTATTGATATCAGGTTTCAGCATATAATCGCTGGGAAATATCCAGGCGAAACTCCCGACATAGATGGATTGATCCTCGGCGCCGGAGGTTCTGATATTGATATAGTCATGGCGTGGTTGCCAGGGGGAACCTATGAAAGGGCTGAAACTCTTTTCGATCCTGCCGTTTTCATCGGTCCGGAGCGTAGTTTTTACAGTATGGGGGTGGTTGCCATAGCTGATGTCAAATTGCAATTCCTTTGCCGGGGTACCGTCAAAAAAATTAGCGTTCACCAGCACCTGCACCTGATCGTCTTTACGATAGTAGTCCTTGTCCAAGCCGATAGTCGCCGTATACACCGGTTTGGTATACTGCATTATTGTAATTCCGGTATAGGCGATCACCTTGCCATCCAGGTCAAAACTCAAGTTCTCCCAGCCGGAAACATGCTTTTTCAGCTCCAATTCGCCCCTAAAGCTGCCGTCCGCCTCCACTTCTATCTCGATCCCATCCGGGTATTTGCCGCCGTCAGTCCAATTAAGATGAATTTTCTCCGGCCGGGGCGCCGAGCTTAGCCGGGGCAATATCATACCCCAAAAATGGACATTGTCATCGGGTTGATAGGCCGCCCGGTCAGTATAGACATAGGAATAATAGCGCTTCTTGGGGGATATATAGCCTTGATCATAAGCCCCCAGATATTCACCGAAACTCTGTCCGTTATGATCGATCCGGATTTCCCGCAGATCGTAGATATATTCGTCATCACTGGAATAAGTATATCCCCAGACCCCCAAGAGGTCGGCGCCGGGCGTAATATCTATGACGGCCACCCCGTCCCCATCACTCTTGCTGCTTTTTCCGGCTGCCGAAATATCTGCCCCGGCTATGGCCCGGCCGCTAGAGGCATCGTTGAGCCAGAGCAGCAGTTGATTATTGGCTGCTTGGGCATAGACGGTAATATCGGTTATTTGCAGCAGTTTTTGGGCTTGTTTATTTTCAGTACCGGATCCCGCCCCGGTATGCATGTCTACCAGATACCAGCCGGGCCCCGGATTTTCCGGCAGGGGTAAAAAACCCCCGTTTCCAAACAGCTCCCTGGCGATGATCAGCCGGCCGCTAAAATCAGCCACGCGGGTTAGGTCGCTAACCGGCAAAAAGCTATTCCCGTCCAGCAGACGGGATCTCAGAGCTGCCAGATAATCGTCAAGACTATCATAGCGGTAAATGTCAACGGAAATATCATTGTCTGCCAATGTCTCGTCCGCATAGAGTTTGAGATTAATAGGATCACTGACGGTAAAGGTTTCCGAGGGGCCGTCATAGGGGTAAAAATAATAGCGGCTGCCATCGGCAGAGGATTCGGTCAGAAAACTGAATTTATGATCCTCTCCCAAGGTCTCGCCGCCAAGGCCGGGCAGGCCGGCAGATATTGTAACAGTATACTTTGTGTTATATTCCATACCGCCTTCGGGGAGAAAAACAATGATTTTGTCCTCAAATTGGGTAAATCTTCCATTCAATGCGGGAAATATCTCCACAAATTCCTCAATATTTGCCACCGGCTGACTGAAATGCAGCTCAATACCGCTATCAACCGGTACGTAACTGCCCTGATCGGCAGGAAAGGTGCCTGTTACCCTGAAACTGTTCCTGGTCTGAAAGGCCCAGGACAAAGGGGGCTCATAGCTGACATCTGTCAGCAGTATGTTGTAGACCGTGTCCGCTTGGAGGGCAGCAGCAGGCTTGAGCAGCACCTCTTTATTACCGCGCTGCTGTAATTTATACTCTGCTTGCGGTTCGATACTGAGCCGGTTTTGGATCTGAGCCACGCTGATATCATCAGCACTGCTGATAACAAAGCCGGAATCCAATTCCACCCCGACAGCGCTGTCTTTTTCCGCTGCGATAGCCACTACGGGCAAAAAAAGATTTTCCAAGGGATGGTCGTCCCGGGATTGGGGGCGGATCAAAAAGAATATACAAATACCCAGGATGATTATAGCTGCTACAAGGATTGCCATGATTTTTGCTCTCGTGCTTTGAAGTTTCATCCAGCTCAAATCCATCTGCCAATACCCCCTTTTTTCAATTCACAATTATACTATAGCTAAAAAGAGGGGGAATGTCAACTGTTTCTGGTATATTTTACCATTTTAGTACCTATGAGATGCAAAGTGTCAATAAAAAACAAGAATTTAATTTAATCCTTTCGCGAAGCGAAAGTCACCCGTTCTAGCCACTAGATACTA
>WRHF01000054.1 GCA_009783415.1 Clostridiales bacterium | reverse complement strand
AGTTTTGGAGATAATACTTTTTTATCGCTTATTTTTATCCCAATCATCATTGGGGTTATATTTATTTATGTAAGAACATTGACAAGTATGTGGATTTGTTTGATGTGGGTATTCCTGACCCGAAAGTGGTAGAAAAATTGCGGGAGTTACCCGGAGAAAAGCTTTTCAGAAGAGAACTTGCAGATAAGCTAGGCAAGGCTTTCTAGAAAATCGCTCTAAAAACAATACTTTGAGGTGCTTCGTTATGGATATAACAAGAAAAATGGAGAAAATGGAGAGTTTTTCGGTCATTCTTGGCGCTTTTCTTGCCGGGCTTATTGTTGCTGCCACGGTAATATTTTTTGTCTTTACCATGGGTTCTAATTCAGGAAGGGAGGATGTTTATGTTTATAGTGTTGATGCATATTTTTCGAATATCCGAAAGAATGACGGGCTGAGTGTCAGTGATGTCGAATCATTGCCCTCGTTTTTCCAATATTATGCCGGTGCTACTAAAGAAGAAGTAGAAGATTATAATGAGAATAGCAGTCTTTACTCTGAATATATTGCTGATGTTTATATTATCAATAACTCCGACCAGCATATACCTCCAATGTGGGCCATGCGTCCCGGTCACCGCCTTGAACATCTTGGCAGCATGGAAAGTATGTCAGTAAAAATTATAAGAGAACAAAATATTCCATCAAATGGGTTCTGGGTTTATGCCTGGCTAAACGAAGGGATGACCAGCTTGGGTCCTTATGAGAGTAGATATGGAGAATTGAGAGTTATTGTCAAAAACCAGCCTGGTGTCACAGAAGCTGAAGTCATTGAGTTAATAGAAGATATGCCTGTTTTACTATATGTTGGAATCGGAGCGCATTATAATATAATGAACTGGCCAAAGGCCTATAGAGGTATAGCTTTTTATGTACCGCTAATTTATGAAGATGCGAATTTCGACAGCAAAAATGAATGGCCGCAAAATCTAATTAGTGATTACGGGGTGGAAAATACTATTTCAAAAGAAGAAATTTTGGAACTTGTTAACAACGAGAAGCCTGCTAACGAACTAATAAAAACCATTTACCCAAGGGAAGAGATACGAATATATAAATTAAGTCAAGTATTGCAGGTACGGCCACCTGAATGTGTGAGATATTCTAATTGCTATATTTATCTAATCTATAAATATGACGAAGATAATTATGCGTTTTTTCTTTACGATCCAGTTAAGGAAAACTCATTCCCATTAGCATCATGGTTTTTAGGTAAAAGGCTCTATTTAGATGACTTTGAAAAATTGCATAAAGAAAAGGCAACGCTATTTGAAGTCCAACAATTCGATCCGGATGGCAATTATACAAGCTTATATGCAGGTAGCACAACATCCTTTCACACTTATCATCTTACTGTTGATGGTTATTTGATACGCTTAGATTATAATTCTGAGGGTCTTAGAGAGATATGCCAAATAACTATAACTGGCGGTGAAAACAATAAGCTATACTATAATCTTTTACCTATTGACCGTGAATTGCTGGAACCACGTGAGTGATTTGTGTTGATAACAAACTCGATGGTGAGGACATGAGTTTTAAAGATGCCTTAACTGCTATATTCTGGAAGAAAGTTATGGGTTGGGAGGAAAGCATTTGGGACATTGCAGACAATAGACTGCCAATCCTGAGAAATGTTGGCGGTGTGCAAGAACCGGTAATGGTCACAGATAATGAGATAGTAGGTTTTTGACAGGAGTTTTTTATGAAGAAAAGTATTCTTGCCATAATGCGCATGGGATTGCTAGCATTAATAGTCACTCTTTTATTTGCCCTGCTTGTGGCGGGATGTGTACGTAATGACCTCATTAGCACCAATCCGAAATACCACGCCATCCCAATCCGAGCTTGCGGATGCATCTGAGAACCCGGTTGAAAACGCTCCTGCTTGGTACAGCGTTTATGCTCCGTATATATCTGCGTACAGTGTCTTTGAAAACGGCGGGCAACCAGCAGAGATAATCCGCACACCACTTATAGAAGGTTACTGGCCGGCAACCCATAACGCTGCTGGAGCAGTTTTAGTGTTTGCCCTCTATGACATAAACAATAACGGCTCTTTGGAATTGATTATTGGTTACAAGCACGGAAATGAGCAAGAAGGGTATTATATCAATGTCTGTGATGTATATACAGTCGATGGCGGTTCGTTAAATCGTATTATTGCTTGTTATCCTGCAGACGAGTTTTACACGATAAACACACGTTCAATTCGGTATGCCGAAGGTCATGAGATTGGAACTATAACAGAGTATTTGCTTTCTCCTGACGGCGCCTTAATAAAGGAATATTCTTGTAGTATTGACTATAATACCAACGAAATCGTGCAGGAGATAGGCAAATCTCTCAATGATACCCCTGCAGAGCTTGACTGGAAACGTTTATCTGAGTATTAAACATTTTAAGGAGAAACAGATGATGAAAATGCAAAATTTAGTTAAAAGCCTTGTGTTAATAGTGTTGTTAATAATGCTATTTGCCATAACGAGCTGCACATATACGGCTGAAAAAGAACACACCGTTGATATTGAACCGCCTTTTGAAACTGTTCCAGAAAATACGAAGAAATCAGAGCACATAGAGGGTGATTCAGAACGTATATTAGTGCGGTTTTATGAAAAAACATATTTCGAGATCATGGAAAGCTCTGTAGGGCGTTTGTTGGAAGATACCTATCAATGGTTTGAGAGGGGATATGGAATAAAAGTTAGAAATGTATGGTATGAAGAAAATAAAATTTGTATTGACTTCGATTCAGCAAGTATAGCGGAGCGAACAACTTATTATTCAAAAGAGGACATAGATTTTATAGACACGTCTACAGAACTATTTGTAAAAACACTTTCATCATATCCAGATGTAGAAGAAATTGAATTTTTGATTGATGGCAAAAGAGGGGTTTTTGGTAATCAATCTGTTTATCCCGCATTTAAACCCAACAGCAACCCTGTTGACTGGGATACAGCGGAGGTAAAGTTCTATCTTCACCCCAGCCGCAATGACCCAACATACCAGGATGAAAGCATATGGGAGTACAAAACCGAGTATATTACCTATGCCAACTTGGTAGTAGACACTATTCGCTATATGAAAGTGCATAACGAAATCGAAGTAATCAATATTTGGTATGAAAATACTAGATTATTTGTTGATTTAGATGCTGGCGAATATCGAAGTTTAGATGCCGGTTCATCTGCTGCTTGGGAAGAAACGCAGATACTGGTCAGAACATTTTCTAGTTATCCAGGCGTTGAAGAAATAGAATTTTTAATCAATAGCGAAAAGAATTGTGGAGGTAGTCATTTTAGATTTGATGTTGTGTATCTAGTATATTGATTCCAAATTAACAATGCAACAGAGACTGCAGGAAGTGGCAATTAACCGCAAAACCTGTTACCTTCGAATAACTGAAAGCTCTTCTTGAGATAAATATTTGAAAGGCTCTTGAACTCCTACATTGCATTGTGTTAAAATTATGATCAGCGATAGAGGTAGCATAGTACTGCATCAATAAAAGTGAGGGCAATGATGAAATCCTACCGTAAAGAATTGCGCTTCCATACAAAGACCCGCCGGGCTTATGTCAATATCACTCCCCAGGTCGAAGCTGCGCTTTCTGAGAGCGGAATCCGTGAGGGTTTATGTTTGGTAAATGCCATGCACATCACGGCAAGCGTGTTCATTAATGACAACGAGAGCGGATTGCATCGTGATTTCGAGCGATGGCTTGGGCAATGGGGCCATATATATACAAAAATGAAGAAGAACTCTCAGTTAGCGATGTATATAATCTTGAAGGGGAGTATTGGGGATTAGTGAATGGTAATAGCTTTTATCCTCCCGGATGGGTTGCGATGGAGCATCTTTTGCTTATATATACCAATGATGATTTCCTAAAAGAACACCGGGATGAATTTTACACATATACAGGTAATATACACGAAGATTTAGAAGCTGATTGGTTTTTTGTATGGGAATGGCCTGGTTCTGGCAGTTATGAAGTTAGTTGGGAAAAAATATCTTCTGATGAAGATATTACATTAATCCATGCCTATAAAGATGGGGAAAAAAGGGAGTGGGTATTTTTAGAAATGCCCTCCTGGAGGCACCCCACAATGGGATGGGTTTGTGTAGATGACCCGAAGAATTGGGATATACCTGTTTTTTATCCGGCGCCAAAACCAACAAAATGGTCGCCTGATGGTGTCTATGATTGGCTGTCTGCTGATTTTACTGTGTGGCCGCCCGTTGAACCCCCTGAATGGTCACTTCCTGACTTGGCAAAATCTCCATTGTTCACCCCTGATGAATCACCCTTAGTGCCGGTTGATAACAAACCTAACCTGCTATTGATTATTTCTTTGTCGGCTACTTTTGTTATTGGAATGGTGGTGTTAATAAGGGTGCTTTGGGTCAGAAAAAACGAATCTGGAAAAGAGAGAAAAAAACGAACGCCTTGAGAAACATTTCCATTATAATAAAAATCGGCCCATTATATCATGGGGTTGTTCCTTATAGTCGGCCACATATTTATCTTCAATATGAGTGTAGTTCTTGGGAGCGGATTTTTCTGGTCTATTACTATCTTGGACTAAGCCGGCGGCGTCAAAGAAAATTTGCTCCAGGTATTCGTATTTTGCATAAATACCTTGCGAGGCCCAAACAAGGGCATTGCGGACATATGCCGCGTGTTTTTCCAAGAGAAGGTAGTCGATTTCTATTTTTAGATGTGCCGCCAGCAGCACAATAAAGGAGATAACCGTCCTGGTATTTCCTTCCCGAAATGGATGTATCTGCCAGATTATCGCGGCTATGCGGACTAGCTTAAATATCAAGTCTTGTTTCGGCTCGCTTTTTTTTAGTTTTGTGATTTCCTTTGCAGCCTCATTCAATTCTTTTTTGATCTGATCCGGGTAGGTATAACGTACCGTATCGCCGGCTAGTACTTCCTCGTGTTTGACCACCGGAATGGTTCGGAATTGTGAATGTCAACATAAATTAAAATCTTGAGGTTAAAAATGGAAATTATTGGAAAAAGAAAATATGTCAACGAGTCGCAGATAGGGTTGTAAAATTATATCCCATAGTCTATCATAGGAGTAGAAATCAAAGTGGGATGGAAGAATAATCCTAAAGGGATTGTGAACGCTTGACCCACAAGCTTACAATAGCGTGAGAAAAAAAGAGAAGGGATGGATGAGGATGTTGAAAGGTAATGCGATCGTAGCCCAATCCGGAGGCCCGACGGCGGTGATCAACAGTAGTCTTTGCGGGGTGGTTGAACAATGGCAGAAAAGTAATGCCCCGGGCCTGATTTATGCCGGGGTGAGCGGTATCAAAGGGATTCTGGCCGGGCATATCATTGATTTAGGCAGACAGGACCCGGCGGCTATTTCCGGCTTGCGTTATACCCCGGGGGCGGGGATCCATTCCTGCCGCTATAAGGTGCAACCGGAAGATCAGGTAAAGATGATTGAAATATTTAAAGCCCTTAATATTCGCTATTTTTTCTATAATGGCGGCAACGATTCCATGGATACGGCTCATAAAACTCTGCTTGCAGCCCGGGAAGCCGGTTATGAAATGCGGATCATCGGAGTGCCCAAAACCGTTGATAATGATCTGCCCTTTACCGACCATTGCCCCGGATTCGGCAGCGCTGCCAAATATATTGCAGCCACGGTACGGGAAACCGGGATCGACCTGGAAAGTGTCTCTACCAAAAACAAAGTTACCATCCTGGAGGCAATGGGCCGTAATGCCGGCTGGCTGACAGCGGCGGGAGCCTTGGCCAAGCGCAGCCCAAAGGAAGCTCCCCACCTGATTTACTTGCCGGAACTGCCCTTTAGCCAGGAAAGCTTTTTGGCGGATGTAGAGAAAGTATATAAGGATCTGGGTTATGTTTATGTAGTGGTATCAGAAGGCCTGGTCAACGAGAAGGGCGAATATTGTTTTACTTCCGGAGGAACTGATGCCTTTGGCCATGCCCAGCTCAGCGGAGTGGGCGAAGCCTTAAAACAGGTAGTGGAATCCCAGTTGGGGATCAAGTCCCGCTGCAATACCTTGGGCACGGCTCAGCGCTCGGCCATGCATTTTGCCTCCCTTTGTGATCGGGATGAAGCCTATTTGACAGGCGCCAAGGCAGTTGAATGTGCCTTGGCAGGCCAAAGCGGCATAATGGTGACAATAGAACGCATAAGCGACGAGCCTTATCAAAGCCGTCCGGGCCAAATACCTTTGGAGGCGGTTGCCAACAAGGAGAAAAAAATTCCCCGTGAATGGATCAACGAGGCGGGAAATTATATCAATCAGCAATTCATCACCTATGCCCGCCCCTTGATAGAAGGAGAGATTGATATCCCCATGCGCTATGGTCTACCGGATTATGTAACCCTTAATTTGGAAAAAGGACGGGTCAACTAAAAAAGAGGCGGCAGAAAAAGGCTGCTGCGATAAAGCTGACCATATCAGCGCTGAGGCCCAGGGCAAGGGCATAGCGGTAGCGTTTGACTCCTACCGAGCCGAAATAAACAGCCAACAGATAAAAAGTGGTTTCGGTGCTTCCTTGAACAATGGCGGCCAGGCGTCCTATATAGGAGTCGGGACCATGGGTCGTTATAATATCTGAAACCAGAGCCAGGGAGCCGCTGCCGGAAAGAGGGCGCATCAAAAGCAAAGGTATGGCATCTTTGGGAATACCCAGGAAGCGGAAAAGCGGTTCCAGGATCCCGGTAAAAAGGGCCAGGGCGCCGGAAGCCCGAAAAATACCAATAACAACCAGCATCCCCAGCAAAAAAGGAAGGATACGCCAGGCAGTCTTCAACCCCTCGGTAGCGCCCTCCACAAAGGTGGCATAAACAGGTACTTTTTTGATATAAGCATAAAGAGCAATCAAAAAGAACAACCCAGGCACTAAGTAGTATGAAATGCGCATTATTCCTTGCATTGTTTCTCCTTCATAAAAGCGACTATAATGAGGAATGAGGAATGAGGAATGAGGAATGAGGAATGAGGAATGAGGAATGAGGAATGAGGAATGAGGAATGAGGAATGGTGGAATGAGGAATGGCGGAAAAATCTCCGATTTTTCTTTATTAAAAAAAGTGCCAAAAATCTGCTTTGTTTAATAATAAAAAACGCAGAGCGTTTTCACAACAATTCCTAATTCCTAATTCCTCATTTGACCCCGTCGGCGTAGCCAGCGGTCAAATAGTACGGCGAAAATGGTGCCGGTTAGGCTGGAGCAGAAAGCCGGGAGCATGATTTCCGCAGGCAGGGCTGAGCCGGCTTGGCTGCGCAGGCTGATGACCAGGGCCGGGATCAATGTAACGCAAGTGGTGTTAAGAGCCAAAAAGGTGATCATATAGGAGCTGGCTACTGCCTTATCCGGGTTCAGTTCCTGCAGATGTCCCATGGCTTTCAGGCCAAAAGGGGTGGCAGCATTGCCAAGGCCCAGCATATTGGCAGCCAGATTCATGGCGATGGCGGGAAAGGCAGGGTTTGTTTTCGGCAAGCCGGGAAAGAGCCAGCGAATCAAAGGCGAAGCCAGGCGGGCAATGGCTGAAAGCAAGCCGGACTTTTCCGCCAGACGAAAAATCCCCAGCCACATGGCCAGCATCCCGGCCATTTCGATGCAAAGCTTCACCGCCGCCCCCGCCGAAGCAAAAGCCGCCTGACTGACTTGCTCTATCTGACCTGTAAGCAAGCCGGTAATTATCCCGGCCAGCAGCAATAACAACCAGACAAAATCTACCATAACATCACCTGTCTAACGCGGTCTTCGACCGCAAGTATTCAGAATTCAGTATTCAGAAATCAGAATATGGGTAACTTTTCGCTCCGCGAAAACTGATTGAACAAAATTCTTGTTTATTAATTAATATGCCGCATGGACGAACTTATTACTGTTTATGAAAGGAACTGAATGGACAAACATATTGAGGAACGGTTGCAAAAGATATTGGCCCGGACAGGGGTGGCTTCCCGGCGGGCTGCCGAAAAGATGATACAGGAGGGCCGGGTACAGGTCAACGGCCAAATCGTCCGGGAATTGGGGGCCAAAGCCTGCCTTAACCGGGATAAAATTTACTTGGACGGCTGTCTTTTAGCTGCCGAAAGCAAAACCTATATCCTGCTTCACAAGCCTGCCGGTTTCATAACCTCTGTAGATGATCCAAAAGGCCGGCGCACGGTGTTGCAACTCATACCGGAGGTCAAAGAACGGGTCTATCCCGTAGGGCGGCTGGATTATGCCACCTCCGGCCTCTTACTTTTAACCAATGACGGACCTTTGACCCATGCCATGCTTCATCCGGCTCATCAAGTGGACAAAACATATCATATAGGGCTGGCCGGAAAAATAAGCGAAGCCCATTTGCAACGCTTACGGCAAGGCATCCGCCTGGAGGATGGCTTAACCGCTCCGGCCAAGGCCCGGATAGTAAAAAAAGAGCAAAACCGTGACATCTTGGAATTGGTGGTTCATGAAGGCCGCAACCGCCAGGTACGGCGAATGCTGGAAGCTTTAGGACAGGAAATAATTTGGCTGAAGCGGATCCGCCTGGCTTTTCTGGAGCTGGGAAGCTTGAAACCGGGGGAGTGGCGGTATCTGGAATTGGCAGAAATCAAGAATTTATATGAACTAATGCGGGGTTCATCCGCATCCCAATTGACAATTGACAATTGACAATTGACAATTCATGAACATTTTCGCTCCGCGAAAATGATTGAATGAAAAGACTGTGCTAACTAAAATCTTGTTTTTTTAATGCTTTTCCAGTTTATCTGGGGTAGGTGGTTGAATGGAGGTTTATATGGAAAAGAGCAAGCAAACAGGTTTGGTGCAAATTTATACCGGCGAAGGCAAGGGTAAAAGCACAGCCGCTTTTGGCTTGGCCGTGCGGGCAGCCGGCTGGGGAATGAAAACCGCTATTGTTCAGTTTATGAAAAAAGGACAATGGTATGGAGAAAGCAAAAGCCTGCCTTTGCTTCCCCAAATAGAAGTCTATGCCTATGGCTCGGGACAAATGCTGCATAAGGGCCAGGCAAATGAGGAGCATAAGCAAACGGCTGCCGAGGCCCTGGCCAAAGCCAGGGAATTGCTGCAGGCAGATCTAGATATACTGATATTGGACGAGATTTTTAATGCCATCTGGTTTGATCTGGTAAAGGAAGAAGATTACCTGGATATCCTCTCGATCAGACCTCCTAATCTGGAGATCGTGGCAACCGGACGCAATGCCTCAGCCGCAGCAATCGCCGCAGCAGATCTGGTAACGGAAATGAGGGAAATCAAACACCCCTATCAAAGGGGTATTCTGGCCCGTAGGGGAATTGAGTACTAATAGTGTGGAGTGTGAAGAGTGGAGTGTGGAGTTGTTTATTTTTGCTTCGCAAAAAGGTTTAAAACTCCACACTCCACTCTTTTCAAGGGGAATTGAGTATTGATAGAGTGGAGTGTGAAGTTGTTTATTTTTGCTTCGCAAAAGGTTTAAAACTCCACTCTCCACACTCCACACTCCACACTCTTCAAAGCGCTTAGTAAACATTTCAAATCTATCTACCAGCAGTAAATGAGGTAAACATGAATAAGCTAGTTATCGTAGGTGGTGGGGCGGCGGGGATGTTGGCGGCTTTGGCTGCTTCTGCTGCCGGGGCACAAGTTATGATTTGTGAGCGCAATAGGTCTCTTGGCCGTAAGCTGGCCCTTACCGGTAAGGGGCGTTGTAATTTGACCAATGCTTGTTCGGTGGAGGAATGTATCAATAATTTTCCGGGCAATGGCCGCTTTCTCTATAGCGCCCTCCATAATTTTTCGCCTGGGCATTGTCAGGATTTTTTTACGGAGCTGGGGGTACCTTTAAAAGTTGAAAGAGGCCGCCGGGTTTTTCCGGTTTCTGATAAGTCGGCAGATATTATTGAGGCTCTGCGCCGCCGTTTGCAGCGGCAAGGGGTAGAGATTTGCTATGAAGCACGGGTTTTGGATCTGTGGGCGGAAAACGGCGGGATCAAGGGGGTCAAATTGGCCGGTGAGAATCTTGAGGCGGACTCGGTGATCGTGGCTACCGGAGGTCTCAGTTATCCGGCTACCGGCTCTACCGGGGATGGTTTTGCCTGGGCCCGGCGGCTGGGGCATAGCCTGATTGCTACCCGCCCTTCACTTGTGCCCTTGGAAACCGCGGAGGCTTGGAGCTGGACGTTAAGTGGTTTGACCCTAAAAAATGTCAAAGTGACAGCTTGGCGGCAAGGCCGGGAGCTGGGCAGTGAATTTGGGGAAATGCTTTTCACTCATTGGGGTGTTTCCGGGCCCCTGATTTTAAGCCTTTCCCGGCTTTTTAGCGCTGATAATCTGGGGGAATTGAGCATAGATTTAAAACCTGCCCTCAGTCCGGAACAGTTGGAGGCCAGACTGCAGCGGGATCTGTTGAAATTCAGCAGGAAACATTTCACTAATTGCCTGCATGAGCTGTTGCCAGCGGCATTGATTCCGGTAGTGATAGACTTGTGCGGGATACCGGGCGATAAACCGGCCAACCAAGTCACCAAGAAGGAACGCCAGGCCTTGGCTGGGATCTTGCGGCACTTACCGCTGACCATAACATCTTTACGCCCTATGTCTGAAGCCGTAATAACCGCCGGAGGGGTATCCACCAAAGAAATCGATCCCAAAACCATGGCATCTAAACTGATAAAGGGGCTCTATTTCGCCGGGGAAATAATTGATATTGACGGCTATACCGGTGGCTATAATTTGCAGGCAGCTTTTGCTACAGGCTGGACTGCAGGGATGGCTGCTATAGGAAATAGCCTGTAGTAGCTTACGGGCCAGCAGAGTCAATAAAAAACAACAATTAAAGAAAAGCGTCTTTTCGCGCTTTTCTCCATAATCTGTCCTCTGACTTTTGAATCCTGAATACTTGCGGATGAAATCCGCCTTAGCTTGACAAAAAAGCGATTTTATACTAAAATACATATAAATAAATATATGTATTTTGCATTATTGAGAGGAGCTGTACACACATGATTGTTATAAAGACTGCTGATCTGACCCAAAATTTTAAGCATGTTGCTGAAATAATCCTTGGAGGAGAAAAAGTTCTGATTTCCAGGCCAAAAAACGAGAATTTGGTTATATTGACCGAAAAGGAATATAACCAAATGGAGAGGTTGCGGCAGAACACTACTAGCCAGCAAAAAATCATGGCGGTTAGAAAATTTATAGAAGATGTTTCAGCTATAAAGGATGAGGATAATGTATTGACTGATGCAGATTGGAATGAATTTGCTAATATTCGCTCGCAAACCAATTTGACAAGGAAGGTTGAAATATGATTTACGCACTTGATTCTGATATCTTAATTGCAGCATATTGTATTGTAAATGACTATACCCTTGTTACCGATAATACAAGCGACTTCGAACGAATAGAGGGGTTAAAATTTGTTAATTGGAAAAGGTAGAGAAAATGTCATATTGAAATGGCTATTGTGCCTGCCTTTACTGGCAACGCTACTGCTTTTTTCCGGCTGTGACTGGATTCAGTCACTTTCTATTGGTAAGCTAGAGGGTGTCCGGATCCTTGTGCCGGAGGAATATGCCCTTGATGACGAGCGCCTGGTGCAAATAGCTGAGGAGGATGAGCTAACAGCTATTACTGCTGCTCTAAAAACCGGTGATATAACTGCAAATGCTGTCTCAGGTCAGCCTTATCAAGTAACCCTCAATTATCAGCGGGCAGCCAAGGAATACGAGGTCTATGTCAATGATGATGCTGCGGTATTCTCTTTTGGGGGCAAGACATATTCAGTGGCTGAGGAAAATGCAGGTCCGTTTTTGGCTTTGCCGGTCTTCACGGGGAGGTATATTGCCCCTCTTTTGACCCCTCTTGAAGTTAGTGCCGGGGAAGAGAGCTTCAGTTTGCTGCCGCAAAGCTATGCAATCAATGTTGCTGCCCCATCGGGAAATAAAAGTAGGAGCTCAAAGGAAAAATATACCAATACCGCGCTGCCGACCATCACAGATTTGAATGATATTACTATAATCGGCGCTCCTATAGGTTCAACGCTTGCTGTAACTTATCATGATAATGATGGTAACCATGTGGATGATCTAAATGAGGCAGGGACATATTCCTGTGCGGCTGTTGTTGGCCTGGAATCCGGTGAGGTATCAGGTACTTTATCCTACCGTTTTGATTTTATTTATACACCACCATTTTCGGCAATTATCTCCTCAGATAGCGTCGAACAGTCCGGCTCCTTTGCAGTGCTGCTCAATAATGCTGATCCTGCTCTCATTTATACCTTAAGAACAGATTTCAAGGAGAATGGGATTGCCTTTTCTCCCCTGGAAAATGGGAGGCAAATAGCCCTTGCCGGCATTATTTCCTCGCAAAAAACCGGCGAATATCTGATTGAGGTTTTGGCGGACAGCGAAGTCGTAGCCGATTTTCCCTTGGAGGTAAAGAAAAAAGACTTCCCCAGGCAAGACCTAACAGTTACTGTACAGCAGCAAGCCATCCGCACCGACCCCGGCAATGCTCAAAGCGATGCCGAGAAAGTCAACGCCGCCAAATCCGCTCCGGAGCCGGCCTTGTTATGCGACGGTACTTTTATTATGCCCTGTCAGGGGCGGATCAGCACTCAGTATGGGGAGGAGCGCTATATCAACGGTACTTTTTCCAACCGTCATTCCGGGGTAGATATAGCTGCCAAAACAGACACGCCAATACTGGCCATGGCCAGGGGCAAAGTGGTATTTGCCGATGAATTGATCATCTCCGGCAATACGGTCATAATTGACCACGGCGCCGGGATGTTTAGCAGCTATTGCCACCAGAATAAATTTAATTGCAGCGTAGGCGACATTGTTGAACAAGGAGAAACGATAGGCTATGTAGGTTCAACCGGCTTTGCCACCGGCCCTCACCTGCACTGGGGCATGACCCTGCACGGGACATATATAAACCCCATGGCCCTGGTAGAAAACAGCCAAATCCTCGCCGTTTTAAAATAGTATTTTTGATACTTGAAACTATAGGAGCTTATTAGTGGAGGAGGTATTTCTGTGATTGAGCTGAATGAAAACCGTTATAATATAGTTTTTGAACCATTACGTCAGGTGGATTTCAATACCTTGTTTATCCGCTCCGTACTAGTCGGAGATGCAGGCGGCAAAATTTTTGTTGATGCAGTAGATGAACCAAAGTCTTATTATATCGTCCATGACTGCGGGATGTCATTGCTTTTTGGCGCAGCAGATAATGAGCAGTTTAATCAGGCGCTGAGTGATTATTTTCTCCAAAAAAACGAGCCGGGAAAAAAGGATGAATGGCTCCAGTCATTTCCCCGCGCTTGGGATCAAGTAATGGAAAAAATTACCAGCACGGGTAGGGCAATCCGCTATAACCGGCTTAATTTCTCCTTTGACAAATCCGATTACCAAAAGAACAATTCACATATAGCGCCGGCTGATTATTCCGTTGTCAGGACTACGCCAAAGATATACTCAGCTATTAATGGATCAATAATTCCCCAAGCTTATTGGCGGGATCAAGATATCCTTTTTAAGAAATGCGTCAGTTTTACCGTCATGGCGGATCAAGAACCGGCATCCACAGCCTTTACTGCCAATTTGCATGACGATAAGTTGGAACTTGGCATAGAAACCCAAGAAAAATACAGAGGAAAAGGACTGGCTCGCATCGCCTGTATGGCTCTGATCAATTATTGCTTGGAAAACAGCCTGGAACCGATTTGGACTTGCCGCCTGGAAAATACCGCTTCCGCTAATCTGGCCAAAAGGCTTGGCTTTAGGGAAACTATGAGGGCGCCGTATTATCATATACCGGTTTGAAATTTACTTTTTTAGGCGAATTGCTGTTGACACCAAGGGAGTGAAAAGTTGCATTTTGCAACTTTTCACTCCCTTGAATACTAAAGCGGCTTTCAGCCGCAAGTATTCAGGATTCAGTATTCAGAAATCAGAATGAGGGTAACTTTTCGCTTCGCGAAAAGTATTGAACAAAATTCTTGTTTTTTATTTACGACTCTACGCCGTAAGCTACTAACCACGAAAAGGAGTGGTGGAGCGGCGAAGATCTATTCCATGTACCCGTATGCACTCACAATCGTCTTTGGTTTTAGATTTTCCTTCATTGCTTTCTATATTATCTGTAGTATTTTTAGAATTTTGTGTTCACAGTGATATTGCAACAGCCCCGCTATTATGCGGAGAACGCTTTACTCACAAGTAAGTCCATAGATCAAAGAAAAATACTAAAAAAAACTTGCCTTTTTTGCATAGTATGGTTATAATATGGTTAGCCAGAGGAAAAAGCAATATTATAAACTCGTAACGGCAAAGGAGAACGCATATTATGGCTTTTATAACGGAAGGGCAAATCATTAAAGCTTTGCAACAGGTCAATCCTTGGTGGAGAAATCCCGGTGAAATAAAAACTCGTACTAAACCGCAAAAGCGGGTGGCATATTATGAGGCAGTAAGTATAATTGAGCACAAAACTATCCGCCGTTTTGCCGTTTTATCCGGAGCAAGGCGGGTCGGAAAGACTACGGTTCTCTATCAAATGATAGAAAAGCTGATTGACGATGGCATAAACCCCAGGAACATTCTTTATGTATCCTTTGATAACCCGATCATCAAACTGGCTAATGTCAGCGATGTACTTGATATATACGAAACTCTCTATCCCATAACAGGTAAACGTTATCTGTTCTTTGATGAGATTCAATATACAAGTGATTGGGAATTATGGATGAAAGTCATTTATGATACCCGCAATGATGTCAGCCTTACCGCAACCGGGTCGGCAAGTCCTATCCTGGAAAAAGGCGCTTCCGATAGCGGTGCGGGGCGCTGGAGAGTGCTGAAAGTTCCTACGATGTCTTTCTATGAGTATTGTCAGCTCCTCCTTCTGTCCGACTTGCAGGATATTCCAAAAGAGCTCAGGGTTACAGAATTGGCTGCAATTCCAAGGGGTGAGCTCGCGGATTTGATGAACCGGTTTTCCCATTTGCAGCAGCATTTTAACCGCTACCTTACCACAGGCGGCTTCCCGGAGCTGGTACTCTCCGATGACGACTCTTATGCTCAAAGAATACTTCGCGAGGATGTGGTTGATAAGGTTATAAAGCGTGATGTACTATCCCTCTTTAATGTGCGGAACCCTTTGTCAATGGAAAAGCTCTTTCTCTACCTGTGCCTAAATTCTTCTGATATCTTTAGTAAGCAGACAGCGGCAAATGCGCTGGAAAATATTAGTGTGACTACTATTGAAGATTATATCCAATTTTTGGAGATGTCCAATTTGATCTATTGTTCTTGGCCTGTTAATGTCGGAAGTAAAGCTTCATTAAGAGGTAAGCCAAAGATTTATATTGCTGATGCTGCTATCAGGAATGCAGTTTTGATGATTGAGGATGTTCTGTCTAACGATACGGAGATGGGTATTATGGTCGAGACAGTTGTCTATAAACATATCATCTCTTTCTACCAGAATTCTGCCTCTGCTAATATCGGATACTATCGAAATGCCAAAGATAATCAAAAGGAAGTTGATGTGGTTATTGATTTGCCGAATGAGAAAATTCTTTGTGAGATAAAATACAGAAACGACTCAAGTGTAGCAGAATCGGATGCCATTGTCGCTCTCTCAAAAGAAAAGGATACGGCATTGTCCCATTCATTTATTATTACAAAAGGGCTTTTAGACTGTGGAATAAGTAAACACAAAACCAACATTCCCATCTTCCGGATCCCTGCATTGCCCTTTGTCTATATGTTGGGCCGGGCAGAGGCTTATGACAACGGCGGAAAAATGTAGGCAGTACTGGAAAAAATGTGACTTTCGTCATAGCAGATTATGACTTTAGTTACCTTATATGTTGAGTAAATAAAATGTATAATAGTAGATACTTTAAGCATGGCAGGAGTTTACTATTATGCAAAACAAACAGGATTTGCCGCGGGAGAAGCTTAATAAAAAAGGTGCTGCGGCATTAAGTGATATTGAATTGCTGCAGGCGGTGATCGGCAGCGGGGGCAAGGGTAATGATTTTAAGCAGATCGCTAAAAACCTCAATGACGTGATCCGAAAAACCGGCGCTGATAATTTGACTATTGATGATGTCAAGGCGATCAAAGGTATCGGCGATGCCAAAGCTACTACGGTCTTTGCCGCTCTGGAGTTTTGGCGCCGGAAATTTACGAAACAGACTGCCCCTTTGGTCGATTCCCCGGAAAAAGCGGCGGAACTGTTGAGTGGTATCAAAAATAAAAAACAGGAACACTTTGTTTTGCTAACGCTGGATGGGGCCAGAAGGCTGATCAACAACCGGGTCATAACCATCGGCACCTTGAATGCTTCCCTGGTCCATCCCCGCGAGGTATTTTCCCCGGCTATTGAAGACAGGGCAGCTTCCATAATCATTGCCCATAATCACCCCAGCGGCATGCTTGATATCAGTAAGCAGGACAGAGAAGTGACCGGAATCATTAAAAGGGCCGGAGAATTATTGGGCATCCGCCTCGACGACCATATCATAGTAGCAGGCGACAAATTTGTCAGTGCACTATAGTACCTATGGGACGCAAAGTGTCAATAAAAAACAAGAATTTAATTTAATCCTTTCGCGAAGCGAAAGTCACCCGTTCTAGCCACTAGCCACTAGATACTAG
>WRHF01000053.1 GCA_009783415.1 Clostridiales bacterium | reverse complement strand
ATTCCTGCGGTTTTCCCGCACCACCTGACGACAAAAATCCTCGGCGGATTAATAGAAAATGTTTTCGTTCTCGGGTATAGTAGCTGGTTCCTGTATACTGTTAATAAAGGAAAGAAGAGGTAAATATGATTTCAACGGTAATAGACTTCATTTTGCACTTTGACCGTTATTTGGGCGATATTATCAGCAGTTATGGCGCTTTGACCTACTTTTTGCTGTTTTTGATAATTTTTTGCGAAACCGGTTTGGTGGTCACTCCCTTTTTACCGGGGGATTCTTTGATATTTGTAGCCGGCACTTTTGCCGCAGCCGGCTCTTTGAATCTGCTGCTTCTTTTTTTGCTCTTGGGCGCGGCGGCAATTAGCGGAGATGCGGTCAATTATTCGATCGGAAAAAAGCTGAGTCAAGCCCTGACAGAAAAAAGAAAGCTGCGCTTTGTCAAGCAGGAAAATATTGATAAAACAGCCGTCTTCTTTGAAAAGCATGGGGGAAAAACAATTGTGATTGCCCGTTTTATCCCTATTATCCGTACTTTTGCTCCTTTTGTAGCGGGAGCGGGAAAAATGAAGTATCGCCGTTTTTTATCTTATAATGCCCTGGGAGGGCTGCTATGGGTGGGGCTCTTCAGTTTCGGCGGTTATTTTTTCGGCAATTTACCCTTTGTTAAAGATCATTTTTCCTTGATTATTATGGCAATAGTTATTATATCATTTCTCCCGGCCCTGATCATGAAGTTAGCTAGTAGAAACTGAAGCGGCTTTGCTGTAAGGGAGTAGGGAGTAGGAACTAAGCTCTCAAATTCGAACAAAAAAAGTCACAAAATACACTTTGCTTTTTATAATAAAAAAATCCGTGCTAATCCGTTTTGATCTGTGTAAATCCGTGTCCAATTTGTTTTTATTGCTTTTCCAGTTTATCTGGGGTAGGGAGTGGGGAGTAGGGTTTTGCGGTGGGGGTTGTTGCCCTCTTTTTATATTGATTTTTTGGCAGGGATTTTTAGGATAGATGTCGAACTGTCTTTAGGTTCAAAGTAAAGGAATTCAAAACATGAAAATAAATATTAATTCAAAACTCATGACTCAAGACTCAAAACCAGGGCTGCCAAGCAGCCCGTCAGGCAGTCCGCTGGATTCCCGGCAAAGTGTCAAAATAAAAACGGATAGATTAAGCCTGCATTACGGATCTTTTCAGGCTTTAAAAGATATTAGCTTTGATATCCCAAAATGCGCCATTACGGCAATTATCGGGCCTTCGGGTTGCGGCAAGTCTACGCTTTTGCGCGTTTTTAACCGGATGAATGACCTGATCCCCGGCGTCAGGGTGGAGGGCAAGGTTACACTTGATGATCTTTCCATCTACGAAAAAACCGTGGATGTTGTCTCTCTCCGCAAAAGGGTCGGCATGGTCTTTCAAAAGCCTAATCCCTTTCCCATGAGTATTTTTGATAATATAGCCATAGGACCAAAGTCCTACGGGATCAAAGACAAACAGGAATTGAATAATATTGTCCGGTGGAGCTTGACTCAGGTGGCTTTATGGAATGATTTGAAGGATAATCTCAAAAAGTCCAGCCTGGATCTTTCCCCGGAGCAGCAGCAGCGTCTTTGTATTGCCCGCACCTTGGCAGGGGAACCGGAAGTAATTTTATTTGATGAATCCTGCAGCGCCCTGGATCCGGAAGCTACCATGAAGATAGAGGAATTGATGGTTGATTTAGCCAAAAAATATACGATCATTATTGTTACCCATAATATGGAACAAGCCTTACGGGTATCCGATATGGCGGCTTTTATGATGATAGAAGAAGACAAAGCCGGAAGACTGGTAGAATACGAAAAAACCAATATAATGTTTTCCAACCCCAAGGATAAAAGGACAGAAGATTATATTACAGGACGGTTTGGTTGATTATAAAGGATTTCCCCGCCTGCGGCGGGGAAATCCAGCAACAAGGACAAACGGACAGAAGATTATATTACGGGACGGTTTAGTTAACAAAAAAAAGGAAAAATATGTATGGGTAGTGTTGAGCGATTTAGTCACTTACTGACGCGTAGCGCCAAACGGAAACAAGATTTTCGTTCAATCTTTTCGCGGAGCGAAAAAATACAACAATTCAACATTCAGCACTCAGCATTCAGCACTGCGGTCAAAGACCGCCTTAGGGGTAGGTTGGCGGTTTGGTTGAGAGTGGCGCTGGCTGTTGGGATGTGTTTCTCTTTAGCTTTGCTGGGCGGATGCGGCAGGCCTAAAACAGGCGTCATTATTGCCGGTTCTACTTCGGTTCAGCCATATGCGGAAGTATTGGTTGAGGGATATGCAGTATTATATCATGATGATGCTATTGATGTTCAAGGGGGAGGCTCCTCGGCCGGTATCGCCGCTGCCGAATCAGGTACTGCTGATATTGGTATGTCCTCCCGGGATTTAAATGAAAAAGAGCGGGAATTGTGGTTTGTGGAAATAGCCAAGGATGGTTTGGCTGTAATCATCAATCCCAATAATCCGCTTACAGATCTTACTATAAATCAGATCCGTGATATTTATTCAACCAAAATCAGTAACTGGAGTGAACTGGGAGGATCCCCGGCAAAGATCCATATTATTGCCCGGGAAGAAGGATCGGGAACCAGAAGCGCTTTTGAGAGCCTGGTGATGGGGGAGGCTGAGATAAGCCCCAAAGCAATTGTCCAGGATTCGAATGGAGCAGTAAGGCAATTGGTTGCAGATGATAAAAATTCTATTGGTTTTATTTCCTTGGGGCTGGTCGATCAGACAGTAAAGGCCTTGACCTTAGACGGCATTGTCCCGAACCGGGAAAATGTCATCAACGGCACTTACAGCCTGTTCAGACCTTTTTTATTTGTTGCCGGCAAGGAGCCTGTGGGGGCAGTCAAACAGTTTATTGATTTTACGCTATCCCCTAACGGGCAGAAATTATTGGAGCATGAAGGACTAATTTCCTCAGCAATAGAAGGAATTGAAAATGAAGAAATTTAAAGAAAAACTGTCGGGACGCATATTTTTTATCTTTGCCCTTTCCTCTATCTCAGTTCTGGCTCTTATTACTGTGTTTATTATAGTTAAAGGGGCTCCTATCATAGCCAAAGTTGGTTTCTTTAATTTTGTTTTTGGCATGAAATGGTCTCCCAGCCAGGGAGAATTCGGCATTTTCCCGATGATTATAGGCTCGGTATCCGTCACCCTGGGAGCAGCTGCTTTGGGGGTTCCTATTGGAATTTGCTGCAGTATATTTTTGGCTGAATTTGCCCCCGCAAAAATGAGAGAATTTTTTAGACCTGCTATTCAGCTGCTGGCCGGCATTCCCTCGGTAGTCTATGGTTTTTGGGGATTATTATTTATTGTCCCCTTCATCCGTAATTTTTTCGGAGGGCCGGGCCTTAGCATCTTGGCCGGCGCCATTATCCTGGCTATCATGACTTTACCGACTATAATCAGTATTTCCGAAGTTTCCCTGCTTGCTTTGCCCCGGCAATATAAAGAGGGAGCTCTTGCTTTAGGTTTGAATCATTGGCAGACGATCTGGTCCGTTTTATTGCCGGCAGCCAAATCAGGAATTGTCGCTGCTGTTATCCTGGGGATTGGCCGGGCCGTCGGAGAGACGATGGCAGTTATTATGGTTTTGGGCAATGCCGTGGCTGTACCTTTGTCGATCCTGGATCCGGTAAGGACATTAACTACCAATATCGGGATTGAAATGGGATATGCCTCCGGCGAACATCAGCAGGCTCTTTTTGCCACGGGCATTGTCTTGTTTGTCATAATCATGCTCCTGAATTCCTTTGCCCAATATATCACTAGAAAAAGATAAGTTTTTTTACTCGGAGGAAATAGTATTGTGAAGACCAATTCCCGTGCCGGTGAGAAAATAGCTAAATTGCTGATTTGGTCAACTGCGCTTTTTGTTTTGGTAGTTTTGGTGGCTATCAGCGCCTATATCCTGATCAAAGGTTTGCCGAGAATCAATTGGCACTTCCTGACTGAGATCCCCCGCAATATGGGGCGCTCCGGCGGTGTTGCTTCGACAATTGTCGGTACCTTGCTGGTAACCGCTGTGGCTATCATTATCGCAATGCCCTTTGGTATAGGGACAGCTTTCTATTTAGCTGAATATACCAAAGAGAGTATGATCACCCGCATAATTCGTTTCAGCGCGGAGTCTTTGGCAGGTATACCTTCGATCGTTTACGGGCTTTTTGGCTTTATCTTTTTTGTGATCTACCTGAATCTAGGCTGGTCCATCTTGTCCGGTGGTTTGACTTTGGCTATCATGATCCTGCCGACTATTATCCGCACCTCGGAAGAGGCGATCCTCAGTGTGCCCAAAGTCTATCGCGAGGTCAGTTTTTCTTTAGGCGGCACAAAGTGGCAGACCATAATCAAAGCGGTATTTCCTTCGGCGATCCGGGGTATTACCAACGGGATCATTTTAAGCGTAGGGCGAAGTGTGGCCGAGACCGCCGCTGTAATTTATACTGCCGGCTCGGCTTTGCGGATGCCTGTCTCACTTTTTTCTCCGACTCGGACCATGGCTGTTCATTTTTATATATTAGCCAGAGAAGGGATCTCTCTGGAAAATGCCTACGGAACAGCTGCCCTTTTGATAATTTTGATTTTTTTAATTAACGTTGTAGCTAATATGCTGGTCAACCGGTTTATTGCGAAAGGGAGATAAACAGATATTCCCCGCCGGGGGCGGGGAATATCCTCAGTCTACGTTGTGGCTAATATGCTGGTCAATCGATTTATTGCGAAAGGGAGATAAACAGATATTCCCTGCCGGGGGCGGGGAATATCCTCAGTCTACGTTTACGAGGTAAAGAATGGTTCAAAATGCTTCTAAAATATCCGTTAGCGGACTAAACTTTTATTATCAAAAAAAGCAGGCAATTTTCGACTTGAACCTGAAAATTCATGCTAATAGTATTCTTTCCGTTTTTGGTCCGGCTAATAGTGGGATCACGACCCTGCTTCGTTCCTTTAACCGTTTATGCGACCTGACCCCGGGGGCGCATATGGAGGGCCAGATATTGCTGGATGGGAAGAATATCTATGCCCCTGATATTATTGTCACCGAATTGCGGCGCAAGGTAGGAATGGTTTTCGATGTGCCGACACCTCTGCCTATGTCTATCTTTGACAATATTGCCTATGGGCCCCGCCTCAGCGGTATGAAAAGCAAAAAACTGCTTTTTCAAAGCGTTGAAGAAGCCCTGAAGATGGCTGCTCTTTGGGAAGATGTTAAGGATAGGCTGAGTATGCCGGCGGCTTCATTATCCGGTGGCCAGCAACAACGCCTATGTATAGCCCGGGTTTTAGCCTTAAAGCCGGAAGTAATACTGTTGGATAGGCCATGTTCGGGCCTTGATCCTATATCTACCGCCAAAATTGAGGAATCATTAAGTCACTTGAAGGAAAAATTTACCATAGTAATTGCTCCCCACAATGTCCAACAGGCGGGCCGTATCTCTGACCGGGCTGCTTTTATGCTGATGGGTCACTTGATAGAGGAAGGCCCTGCCAGGGCAGTTTTTGCCAACCCCCAAGATCAAAGGACAAATGACTATATTACCGGTAGATTTGGTTAAGGCAACCTCTAAAAACACAGCGCTGCCAGATTCGCTAGCAATTTTTTCGACTGGCAAGGCGAAGGAGCCGAAGCGTAGCCGAGCTACGTGAGGTGACGACAACGCAGTCCAGGCGGAAAAAGGGCAGCGAAGATGGCGGCGAGGGGTTTTTAGAGGTTGCCTTAATATAGAGATAAAGGAGGAATTTTATGTTACGCGCTAATTTTGAAAAAGAACTTAAGCAGTTGCATACGGAAATAATTGAGATGGGAAATTATGTGCAGACCGCTATCAAAGATTCTATGGCGGCATTTAAAGCTCATGATTTGGAGCTTTGCCAGGCAATTATTGCCAATGATAAAAATGTAGATGAAAAAGAAAAAAAAATCGAAGCCAATTGCTTGTGGCTGATTGCCCGGGAGCAACCGATCGCTTCTGATTTAAGAAAAATAACAACAGCATTAAAAATAGCTTCAGACATGGAGCGGATCGCAGATCATGCGGCAGATATAGCAGAGCTTACAATGCGTATCGAAGCCAAGAATACCTTTGCTGATTCCAGTCATATTTATCAAATGGCAGATGAGGCTATTGCCATGGTTAAAGATGCAGTTACCGCTTATGTTAATTATGATATGCTTCTGGCCAAAGCCACAGCAAAAAAAGACGACAAAGTCGACGACTATTTCAACCTTATTAAGCAGGAGCTGGTTCAGGTCTTCAATAATCAGCCTCAAAATCTGGATCAGGCTATCGATTTTCTCTTGATTGCCAAATACCTGGAGCGTATTGCCGATCATGCTGTCAATATTTGCGACTGGGTCCGCTTTTCCCAGACAGGAAAGCATAAGAATACCAGAATCTTTTAGGCGGCTTTGCCGCAAGGGGTTAGGGAGTAGAAAGGTAGATATTCGTGTTGCGAATACCTACCTTTATTATTAATTACCGGTTCATATTAGACACGGATTTACGCGGATTAAAAACGGATTAGCACGGATTTTTTTTATTATAAAAAGCAAAGTGTATTTTGTGACTTTTTTTGTTCGAATTTGAGAGCTTAGTTCCTACTCTCTACTCCCTTTGATTGCGCAGCAGTCTCTTGCTTTTCTTGATCTTTGCGGCAGCTGCTGAATATGCATTTGCCTTTGCCGTCTGCGTATATACAGGTATCCTGTTTTTCACGGCAATAATCCCAGTCTCCTTTTTCGGAGACAAAAGCCCGGCTCATTTCGATCCCCTCCCCTCGTTATACAATTCACAATTCATAATTCACAATTCATAATTTGCAATTCATAATTTACAATGCGTAATCAGGTGCTTGTTGATTTGTTTGGGTTTCGGTAATAATGATAACAATTTGGCTGAGTTTTGTCAATGGGGTTGCAAAAATGGGGAAATGGGTTGCTGTCATAAATTAAAAGGATTTTGCTGGTTTTTTTTGCAACCTTTTGGATTTATTTAGGGTTTTAATAGTAAAGGGTTTTCAAAAAAAACTGCACGTACAGTAATTATTTACCTCTGTTGCTTGAATTAACTAATTATTGCAATTTTCTGTTCTTAATTTCCAGCTGCCTTCTGTCTTGATTTTTGGCGGCAAGGGGAGTATAATACAGTGAAGGGTTGTCTAAGGTGTGTAGTCCCTCTGATGCGCATTATTCCAAGGAATAAAAAGAAAGTGTGCCTAATCCCTGACGGCGCAGCCGCCTAAGAAAAAGGAGTTAGTTATGACAAATATTTATGATATTCTAATGGAACGGGGTTATATAGAGCAAAGCTCGGATTCGGATAAAGTCCGCCGGCTGTTGGGGGAGGAGAAAGTTACCTTTTATATTGGTTTTGACCCTACAGCCGAGAGCCTTCATGTCGGTCATTTTATCCAGGTTATGGTAATGTCCCATCTGCAAAAAGCCGGGCACCGGCCTATTGCCCTTATCGGCGGGGGTACCACTATGGTGGGCGACCCCTCGGACCGTACCGATATGCGGAAAATGCTTACTAAAGAAGAAATCAAGGCTAACGGAGAACGCTTCAAGGAGCAATTTTCCCGCTTTCTTTCCTTTGATGGGCCGGATGGGGCCATTATGGATAATAATGCCAATTGGTTGCTGGAATTGAATTATGTTGATTTTCTCAGGGATTATGGCCGCTTTTTCTCGGTGAACAGGATGCTTACCGCCGAATGCTTTAAATCCCGCCTGGAAAAGGGGCTTTCTTTTTTGGAGTTCAATTATATGCTGATGCAGGCCTATGACTTTTTAGAGCTTTTTCGCCGCTATGGCTGCACCATGCAATTCGGAGGCAATGACCAGTGGTCCAATATCCTGGCCGGCTGCGATCTGATCCGCCGGATAGAGGCAAAAGAAGCTTTTGCCCTTACATTCAAGTTATTGACCACCAGCGCCGGCAAGAAAATGGGCAAAACCGAGAAAGGGGCCGTTTGGCTGGATGCGGCCAAAACATCTCCTTATGATTTCTACCAATACTGGCGCAATATTGATGACGCCGATGTCTTCAACTGTCTCTGCCTGCTTACATTTTTATCCATGGAGGAAATCCGTACTCTGTGCGCCGGGGAAGGCTCTGCTATTAATGCAGCCAAGGCCCGGCTGGCTTATGAAATCACCTGCCTGGTGCATGGAAAAGAAGAAGCAGCTAAAGCCCGGGAAGCGGCGGAAGCTCTTTTTGGCGGTGCTAAGGATTCCGCTAATCTTCCCAAAACCTCTTTGCCGGAACAGCTTTTTGCTGACGGTTATGATATATTGGCGCTGCTTTTGGATTGTGGTTTGATCCCCTCCAAAAGTGAAGGCCGCCGCCTGGTCAAAGACGGCGGGATCTACCTGAATGATCAGAAAATACAGGATATTTATCAGTCAGTGACCTTAAAAGACTTCAATGAAGGCAAACTTTTGCTGCGGAAAGGCAAAAAAGTCTATCACCAAGTAATTATTGATTGATCAAAGGAGAAAAAATGAATATTCCAGAAAAAGTAACGGCTATATCCCAAAACATCGGCAAAGTGCTGCTGGGCAAGGAAGAAGCCATTTCCCTGGCCTTGATAGCCCTGGCCTGCCAAGGGCATGTTTTGATTGAGGATGCCCCCGGTTTGGGCAAAACCACTTTGGCTTTGGGCCTGGCCAAATCTTTGGGCTGCAGCTTTGGCCGCATCCAGTTTACCCCGGATCTATTGCCTTCGGACATTACCGGTTTTAACATGTATGACCTGAAAAGCGGGGCTAAAACCTTTGTCCCCGGGGGCATTATGCATCAGATGATATTGGCGGATGAAATCAACCGCACCAGCCCCAAAACTCAAGCCGCCCTTTTAGAGGCTATGCAGGAAGGCCAAGTGACCGTAGACGGTCAAACTATTCCTTTGCCTGTGCCTTTTATGGTGATGGCCACCCAAAACCCCTTGGAATTTGCCGGTACTTATCCTTTACCGGAAGCCCAAATGGACCGCTTTTTTCTTCGCATCCGCCTGGGCTACCCCAAATTCCCTCAAGAATATGATATACTTACCCGGCACCAAACCGGCTCTCCCAGCCTGGATTTGTCTCCGGTCATCGGCGCCGAAGATATTTTAGCTATGCAAAGGCAGGTTTATGAGATAACTGTTTCCAAGCCTATCAAGCAATATATTGCCAGTATCGCCGGCGCCAGCCGTCATCACGGGGAAATTCAGATGCCGGTAAGTCCCCGGGGCTCTATTGCCCTGATGCGGGCTTCTATGGCTTATGCTCTCCTTTGCGGCCGGTCTTTTGTCCTTCCTGATGATGTGCAAAAGATGGTTGTACCGGTACTGGCTCACCGCTTGGCTTTATATCCGGCAGCCCGGGCTAAAAAACGCACCGGGGAGGATGTCTTGCAGGCAATTTTAACCTCTCTGCCGGTGCCTGCCGCTTCATGAAGTGGCGGGGTATTATGGCTTGCGTCTATTTGGCCGGCTGCCTGGTAGGGGGGCTGGCTACCGGCTTTCAGGAATTTTTCCTGGTGGCGGCTTTGCTTGCCTTGGTCCTGATAGCGGCCTTTATCCAGTCCTTTTTTCTCCGTCCTCACTATCATCTGGAGCCATCCTGGTCGAGTACGACCCGTTGCCAAACAGCCACCATCTATCTTAACATAAATAATCCTTTCGCCATTCCTCTTATCGGTTTTGATATTTGCTGCCAGTTGCAAAGGCCGGGTCAGATAGCGGCGCCCTTGTTCCAAGAGAGTATTACCCTTGCGGCAGGCAAGAGGCAAAGACTGCCCATACAGATACTTTGCCCTCACCGGGGGGAATACCAGGCGGGCTTCCCCAAAATTCATAGCCGGGATATATTTGGTTTTTTTTCCTTGCCTTGTCCGTCTGCTCCATCCGTTACTATCCTTTCTCTTCCCCGTCTTGATTTGGGCAATAGCGAAGGGACCGACCTGGCTATCAACGAAGATGAGGAAAGTAGGATCAATCGCCGGGGCGCCGGCGGCCAGCTTGTTGCCGAATCCCGGCTTTATCTGCAGGGGGATGCTCTCCGTTCCATAAATTGGAAAAAATCTCTCAGCCGGCAGGAGTTTTTCACCCGCTACCGGGAACAACCCGCAAATCCTGCTTGTCTCCTGTTGTTGGATACCCGTCCCTGTGCGGAAGGAGAAGCCGAACTGGAATTTGAAGACCGGATCTGCGAAGAAGCCATCCGGCTTTTGTTCAGTCAGCTTTGCCAAGGCCGCGCTCTTACGCTCCTGCCCGGTGATTTGCATCTGCAGAATCCGGAAGAGCTGCACAAAGCTGCGGAATTACTGGCTACGGTGGATTTTACCAGGGAGGAAGTTTTTACAGCCTTAAGCGAATTGACCAATCAACCTATCTCGCCGGATGTTTTATTTTTACTGCTGGGCCAAGATCTGGATCAGGAAATGAAAGCATTGGTGGAACATTTAGAAAGTCAAAGTTGTCATATAGTAGAGGTTAGAATTTAGAAGGTGATCTGTATGTCAAGCATTCCTAAACGGCAGTCGATAAATTTGTGGATGGATGCGCTTTGTTGTTTTTTTATTGCCGCCGGTTTTCTTTATGCGCTTTATCGCATGATGCCGGAAAGCCCTGCATATCCTTGGGCTTATCTGGCCTTTCCGGTTCTGACGGTTTTAGTTTGCGCTTTGATCCGGCCCCGCTTTCTTCTGCCCTTATTGGGGTTGGGCGCTTTGGCGGGTCTTTTTTATTTGCTGCGCCATCCGGATTTATGGCAGCTTGGTCTCAGTTATTTTGATTGGTGGTTTTTTCAGGAAATGCCGGAAAGCCTTCTCTTTGCCGACCGGGCTGTTTTTGTCGCCTATGCCTTGGTTGGGGTAGGGGCAAGCGCTATGCTTTGGCTGATCATTCGCATCTGGCGTCCGATTTTTCTTTTGGGGGTAATATGCTTGACGCCTCTTTTCATTCTTACTATAAGTGATGTCGACGGTCATATGTTCTCTATCTTTTTAATGGGTTTGGGATTGATTCCCCTGGCAGCCAGCAAGGCTTTGGCCAAACCGGCGAAGCGGCGGATCAAGGGGCCAAATCAAACTCTTGGCCAGGCATCTCTTTTAGCTTTACCTCTGGCCCTTATTTGCTTGCTGGCTACTTTTATCTTTATCCCTCAGGATACTGCTGCCTGGCGTAATGAGTCTTTTAGCGATAATATGCAGCAGGTTTATGAAAATGTCGTCGATAGATATCAAATCTGGGCCTTGGGTGATGCCGGAGTTCCTTCTTTTGATCTGAAATACAGTGATGAATTTTGGGGGCCGGTAGAGCCTGGTAATACGCCCATGCTTTGGGTACATACCAATTTACCTCAATTGCTCAAGGGCAGCAGCTACGATTATTATACAGGACACAGTTGGGAGAAAAGCGACTATGTGTCCTCTCTGAAGCAAGGCGATGATGGAAATTACTTTGTAATCAGGGCTTCAGGATCACTCAAAAAAATTGTGCCGTTCATCCCTCAAGATTATTCCCAAGAGTTGACAAGATTTTTGGGCTATCTGCCTTCGCCTCTTTCAAATCATGTTTTAGCTCCCTTTGTGGCGGAAGTAACAGCAGATATCAGATTACTCCACCCCAGTGAACCCAGGCTCTTTAGCTTCGGCCGGCCTATCGGTTTTTACTCCGAAAGTGATATTGATCCTTTTGTAGAACCTAACTCCGAATTTTTATCTCTGACTCAGCCGGCAGGAGGCGACAGCTACAGCCTTACCTCCCTGGTGCTAGACCGTACCCTGCCCGGTTTTCAAGAAGCGATAAACCAATATCAAAACGAAAATTACCCCAACTGGAGAGCAGGCTTTACCCGGCTTTCCCCCTGGGATGTTAATCAGCTTAATGAATCGGAATCTATCAATTATAATCAAATCCCCGAGGCTTTGATTGTCAATGGCACTTGGAAGAATATCTTTGGCTTAACCAAGGAAATTACTGCGGACGCCTCCACTCAGTATGAGGAGGCTCTGCTATTGGAAAAATGGCTGAAAGAAAATTGTGCCTATACTCTTACCCCGGCTGAACTTCCGGAAGATAAGGATCCTGTCTGGCATTTTTTAGAAACAAGAGAAGGCTATTGCAAATACTATGCCACAGCTATGGCAATGATGGCCCGGACGATTGGCATCCCCAGCCGCTATATTACCGGCTATGCCTTGCGTCCGTTGAATGGTTTGGATATCTATGAAGCTACAGAGGCCACATCTCATGCCTGGGTAGAGTTGCATTTTCCCGGGGTGGGGTGGCTCTCTTTCGATCCTACCGGAAGGATTGATCTTTCCGAAGCTGCGATGCAATCCGAGAGAATAGATACGGAAAGAGTATTTGCACCTTACACAAGAGACAGTGAGCAACAAAACCAAGCGAACCCAAGCTGGTTGCTTTTTGCAGGGCTGGCTGTAGCTATGCTGCTGATAGCTTGGCTGGTTCTATCCCTGCGGGGATGGGCAAAAAACCCCCGGCGAAGGGCTAGAATAGCGGGCCGGGGAGAGGCTTTGGAGATCTATTATCAGGATATGCAAAAGCAAATTGACCTTTTAGGCTGGCAGCAGGAAACGGGGGAGACTGTTTTAACATTTAACGGGCGTCTGGGCCGCTATTTACCGCAAAAGGCGGCAGTTTTGGATCAAATGGCGATGGCGGTTTGCGCCTGGCGCTATGGTCAAATGGAGCCGGACAGAAAGGATCTGGTTTTGGCAGCAAGCCTGACCGGGAATTTTGAGATCATGCTGCGTAATCAATTAAAAAACTCTACGTATTATATAAAAAGAGTGCTGCGTTTATAATTTTTGCAGCATATTATAAACAGTTACAGCGGCCTCGGCCCGGTTGGCCGGGGCTGTTCCCTCGAAAGAATATTTGCCATTATTTACTTTAACTACATGGCCTTTTTCCAGAAGGCCATCTTTTTCTGCCTGTTCCAAATAGCCCCGGGCCCAAGGGGCCAGTTTATCCAGGCCGGTATAATTGGTCAGTCCGGCGCCGGTCAGCTTTTCCGCCGCAGCCCGGTTGCCCATGGCCCGTACAACCACGGCTATCATTTCCTGCTTGCTGACATTATCATCGGGGCGGAATTTTTTGCCGTCTCCCTGCATCAAATTGGCTTCGCTCGCTTTTTGGACATAGGTTGCATACCAGGCCCAAGCGGGCACATCGCTAAAATCAGTTTTTGAAACAGTGGCCGGGACAGTATAGCCCAGGGCCAGGGTCATGATTTTGGCGAATTGACCCCGGGTCAGATTAGCCCCGGGGGAAAACTTGCCCCCACCCGTGCCGGAAATAATATTGCGCCCGGCTAAATTCTCAATAGCTGTTTGGGCCCAAGGGTATGCGCCCAGGTCGCTGAAAGTGATCTTGCCTCCCACAGTATAGGTGAAAGTGGCGACAGAGCTGTTATACTTGCCGGACCCCACTATCATGGCTTTAACTGTAGTGGTCTTATTAATAGTAATAGCAAGGTTCGGATTCCAATTGCTGGTATTATAGATAGGGCTTTTCAGGCCGGGAGCAGTGCCGTCAAGGGTATAATAGATTTTATTATAGCCACTGGCCCCGCTCAAGACCAGCTGGCTGTCCGGGCTGATAGCGCCGGAAGCCAAATTAGCCTGAGGCGCGGGCCAGTTTCCCGGATCTGAAGTATTGACCTCGATCAGAGAAATGCTCCGGATGAAGCCGGGATTGGTTTGCTCGCTCGTCCAGCGCTGACCAAAAATCAACACCGGATCCTCGCGGGTAAGCTTACCTTTTTCCCCTTCTCCCCGTTGCAAAGCCAATATGGTTTCCGCTTTTTTGGCGTCTTTATCCGAATTACTAAGTATATTCGGATAATAATAGCGGCTATCTTCCAGTAATTCCTGAATAGTAAATGATGCGCTGGCGCCGTCGTCCGCAGTGACTTTAAGCCAAAGAGCGCCCGGCATTAAACCGGCCTTATCCAACAAAGCCGCAAGCCGTACCCCCTGAGCCCGGATGATTTTGGCCGTAGGATAACTGTTTACCGTAGAATAACTGGCGGTAAGGCTGTCCTTTTTTAGCCCTTCCAGCTGACTCCGGGTAAAAGAAACCTCATTCTTCACCCCGGGCCCTTTGATGGTAAGGGCGGTTTCTTCC
Source organism: Clostridiales bacterium (assembly GCA_009783415.1). Classification (GTDB taxonomy): domain Bacteria; phylum Bacillota; class Dehalobacteriia; order UBA4068; family UBA4068; genus WRHF01. The sequence goes on along the minus strand of WRHF01000053.1, from coordinate 2,742 downwards.
GCCGCCGGTACGGTTAAAGCGGAGAGTGAGATGATAGTAAGGAAAGTAACTGCCAGCATGATAAGGTGCTTTTTCATAGTTGTGATTCTCCTTTTGGAAAGTGTGGAGTGTGGAGTGTGGAGTGTGGAGTTGTTGTGGTTTCGCTCCGCGAAACATTTTATTTAAATAGATATTTTTGCGAAGCAAAGATAACCAAAACTCCACACTCCACACTCCACTCTCCACACTCTAAAACTCCTAACTCCTAACTCATAGTCTTATATAGCCGTCGACTCTCTCCGGTATCGCTTCTGATCCCAAGCCCAAAACGTATTCCCGATACACTCCCAGGGCTGTGTTGACTCCGTTTAGTACTGCTTGAGAGGTAATTGTTGCTCCGGTTATGATGTCGATTTCTTCCGGCCAGGTTGCTCCCAGACGGGCAAGTCGGAAATAGTTGGCAGTGTTTTTGCCTGCGAAGGGTTCGGCAAACCAGCCCGATTCAAAGTCCCGCACATATTCCCGGCTTTCCCGGTGGCGGACTATGCGTACGCCAGTTATGATTTGGCTGCTGCTGTCTATTACTACTACCAGATCGATAGCAGCATAATAGCCTTCGGGGCGGCAGATGAAAGCATAAACTCCTCCGGCGGCCAGTACCAGCCGGGCGGCAGGAAATTTGTCCTCCCGTCCGTCCAGAGCCTCTTTGCTTATGTCCTGAAAGGCAGAAAACGGGTAACCGCTCAATTCCAGCACGGCGGCCTTTTCAGCCCGGCTGAGGCCTTGGGGCCAAAAAGCCAGCAATAAACCGATGGCAGTTAGCAGCAAAAAACCCGCCGCTATAAGTAACTCTCTTTTTCGCATATAAGACCCTTACTCAAAACCCGGAACTAGTACCTTATGTCACCTAAAGCTATACATAATCATTCCTTACGTCATTCCGGGCTTGACCCGGAATCCCCTGCTTATCCCCGTCATTCCAGTCAAGCCCGGAATGACGGGGATATTATAGTACCTATTGGATGCAAAGTATCAATAAAAAACAAGAATTTTGTTCAATAGTTTTCGCGAAGCGAAAAGTTACCCGCATTCTGATTTCTGAATCCTGAATCCTGAATACTTGCGGTCGAAGACCGCCTTAGTATAAGGTTCTAGATGTTACAGACTGCTAGGACTGCAAAACAGCCCTGCAGTTTATTATAACCCCAAAGATAGAATAATTCAAGCGCCTGAGCGCTGGTTTATTCTGCAAAACCGTGGCTATGTGCTGCCCGGATAGCTAGGGAACATTGTTGTTGTACTGTTCGTCAATTTTATATGATTACTAAAATTAGATAAGGGATGGTAATAGTTATGAAAAGAATACTTTTACTTGTAACTGCGCTCTTTTTTTCTTTGACACTATCTAGCGGGGCTTCTCAAGCCGATCCGGGGATAGCTGTCTATGTTGATGGGCAAATAGCTGTTATGGATGTCATGCCCTACATATCTTCCGGAACGACCTTAGTTCCGATTCGCTTTGTCAGCACGGAATTAGGCGCTTCTGTTACCTGGAAGAATTCCCAAGCAGAAATCAGCTATGAAGATAATATCATCATAATGAAAGAAAACAGCCAAACTGTTAATGTCAACGGCAAAGAAGAAACTCTATCCATTCCCGTGCAGATGAGAAACGGCCGCTTGTTTGTGCCTTTGCGCTTTATCAGCGAGCATTTCGGAGCTCAAGTGGATTATGATAACTATGTGATCAATATTGATACCGGGCGCATTTCCCCTTATAGCAAAAGCTGTTTCGCCCCTATTGGCTCTTATCGAGGCGACCGTGTTGCTGACAAGAAAGAGGGTATATATACTCTGGAATGGGATAAAAAAACAGAAAGCTACTATATTGCTTTTACTGACAAGGAAGTGTTTTCCAAAACGAAACTTATCACCGATCTGGAAACTGTCTATAACATTAATGTTGTCGGACAGTATATTTACTATGATGAAAAGACTACAGACAACGAAGGAAATGTAGTAAATCTTAATTTATTCCGCTATGATTGGCAGACTAAGGAGATTGTTCCTATGGCCGAAAAAGCTTATCGCGCATATATGACAGGAGATGCGATCTATTATATGGATACTCCCTATTACCAGGGAGGATTATGGCGAATGGATCTTGACGGCGGCAATAAAAAACAGTTGGCTAAAGATGTAACATGCTATATTGTTGTTGGTGAGATCATTTACTATGCATCTTTTAGCAGTGACTGGAAGATATTTAGAATGACTATAGATGGGAATAATAGTAAAAAACTGACAAATTTATCTGTGTTTTCCTCCTACAGCAATGGCTATTTTTATGGCACATCTTCAGAAGGCAATAGCGATAGTATTTTGTTTAGGATGAAAGAAGACGGATCCGAAAAATCAAGAATTCTAACTTTAGAGGATAATGTTCGGTTTTCTAAAGTAAAAGTTGTTGGAAACTGGATTTATTATACAACATGGTATTCAATCAATGGAAATGGAGCTACTGGCCCTTTGTATCGTGTTAGTTTGGATGGGCAGCAAAAAGAACAACTGACCCAGGAAAAAGCCCTTGATTTTTATTTGTTCCAGGGCGGCTTTTGTTATACAGGCAATAACGCTGAATTTGTGTTTAAGAAAGTAGACTAGTACCTATGGGACGCAAAGTGTCAATAAAAAACAAGAATTTAATTTAATCCTTTCGCGAAGCGAAAGTCACCCGTTCTAGCCACTAGCCACTAGATACTA